>JAIPEP010000062.1 GCA_021737085.1 Desulfohalobiaceae bacterium
TTGCTTCAAAGGTTGCCTTAGAGAGAAACCATCTCCTTGTTGGCCGGTGGCTTGAGGGTGGAGCCGCTCAAGACTTGCTCCTCCAGGCATTTGATGCCAGGGATGAAACCTGCGCTTCAGCGCTCTCCCCGGCACGGCTCTAAAGATGTTACCAACAAGTCAGAATGTTATCGACATTTACATATAAAAAAAGGTCAGGAGGTGGTTGTGGCCAACTTCTATCTGGACAACCGGGATATACGCTTTCATTTGCAGGAGACGGCTCATCCGGACATGGAGCGGGTGGTCAGACTAGTGGAGGGGGATTTCGCGGAGAAGGACGCCTACCCCCACGCCCCGGAGGATGTCCAGGATGCCCTGGATAACTACACCCGCGTTCTGGAGATTGTGGGCGGTATCGCCGGAGACACCGCAGCGCCTCTGGCCCGCGGAGTGGACCGTGAGGGAGCCCATTTTGAGCAGGGAGAGGTCCACTACAGCGAAGGCACAAAAAAATCCCTGCACAGGCTGGGCCAGGCCGATCTCATGGGGTTTACCCTGCCCCGGGAGTATGGGGGACTCAACTGTCCCAAGACTGTCTACTCCCTGGCCATCGAGATCATCTCCCGGGCGGACGGATCCTTGATGAATCTCTTTGGGCTGCAGGAAATAGCGGACACCATAGACAGATTCGGCAGCGAGGAGCAGAAGCAGCGCTATCTTCCCCGCTTCGCCACTGGCGAGGCCACAGGCGCTATGGCTCTGACCGAGCCGGACGCGGGCTCGGACCTGCAGAACATCCGCTTGCGGTCGGAGCAGGACGAAGCCGGCGGATGGCGTTTGAGCGGGGTTAAGCGCTTCATCACCAACGGCTGCGCAGACATAGTCCTGGTCCTGGCCAGGAGTGAGCCCGGGTTAAGCGGCGGCCGCGGCCTGTCCCTGTTCATCTACCAGAGGGACGAGAATATGCGCATCCGGCGTATAGAGGACAAGCTGGGCATTCACGGCTCCCCCACCTGCGAGATGCAGTTCAATAAGGCCCCAGCCGAGCTTTTGGGGCGGCGCAAGATGGGACTGGTACGCTACACTCTGTCCCTGATGAACGGGGCAAGGCTGGCTGTTGCCGCCCAGGCCGTGGGGATCGCCGAGGCGGCCTTTCGCGAGGCCCGTTCCTACGCCGGATATCGCAGGCAGTTCAACAGCCCTATTGCGGAATTCCCTGCTGTGCGGGAGATGCTGTCCGAAATGCGGATAAATATTGAGGCAGCCCGGAGCTTGGTGGTGGAGACCTCCCGGATAGTGGACATCCAGGAGCGCCTGGAGAAAGAAATGGAAAAGGGCTCCGGGGACAGCAAACAGATCAAGGAGGAGGTGCGGCGCTATAGCCGCTACGCATCCTTTTTTACCCCGGCGGTGAAGATCTTCGCCACGGAAATGGCCAATAAAGTATGCTACGATGCCTTGCAAGTGCACGGCGGTCCGGGATATACTCGTGACTTCGAGGTGGAGCGCTTGTTCCGCGATGTGCGGATCACCAATATTTATGAGGGTACTACTCAATTGCAGGTCGTGGGGGCCATCGGCACCCTGATGACAGGGGGACTTTCCGAGCGCTTGGACGAATACGAGGCAGCCTATGACTTCTCCGGTGTGGAGCCGCTGTTTTCCCGGGCCAGGGAATTGCGGCGTAGCCTGGAGCAGGCGGTGAGCTCAGTCCGGGAGCAGAACGACGCGGAGCTGCAGCAATACCACGCCGGTCGGCTGTTGGAGATGGCTAACGATGCGGTGCTGGCCTACCTCTTGTGCATAGATGCCCTGAGCAGCGAGACCAAGCTGGAGACAGCCAGGATGTTCATTACCATGGCGGGCAGCAGGTCCACCGCCAACCTGAGCTTCATCCGGGACACTCTGGACACGGTTCTGCACAAGCGCGTGCCCCTCGAGGACGGTTAGGGTTGATGTGCGGATAAAGCCTGACTTGGCCCTTTTTTCGTTAGCAGGGCAGTATTTCGGGGAATACACAGAACGCGAAGTCTTTATAAGACGCGTTCAAAGGGGGTGATCCTATGTTGGATTTGCTCAGGAAAAGTGTTCTCGCGGGCTTGGGCACGGCAGTGGTGACCAAGAGCAAGGTCCGCGAGACCATGGAAAAGCTCGTGGAGCAGGGGAAGCTGTCCTCCGACGAGGCGGAGCGCTTCACCCAGGAGATGGTGGACGCGGGGGAGAAGGAGATGGAGGAGCTTCGCTCCGAGATGGAGAGCACAGTCCGCAATGCTGTCTCCCGTCTTAATCTGGCTCAACAGGAGGATATGGACGACCTGCGCCAGCGGCTGGAGAACGTGGAAAAGCGCCTGGAGCACTTGGAGCAGAAGCCGGAAACCTAGGCCAGATGGTAATTTCCGGCTATCTGCCGTAGCCACAGCGCGAGATCCCTTCCGCGGCGAAGTGGAGCCGCTGGGTCCTGTTTACGCCTGACTGCGGAAAGCCCGCAAAAAAAGGCCCGCTCCCGGAAACCGGGAACGGGCCTTTTTACGTCAGCTTTTTCTAAGCCTTCTTACTTGGCGGCATTGCGGGCCTCTTTCTGCCAGTACATCCAGGTGTCCTTGTTTTCCTGGATCCATTCCGTGGCGTGGCGCTCCACGTCCTCCTGGTCGTCCTCGCCTTGGTACATCTTATCGTTCTGGGTAGTGATATCCCCGAAGGGAACGGACATCATCTTGAACAGCTTTTTAGCCGCAGGGTTATTCTCCATGAACTGTTCATTCGCGGCCACGCGGATGTCGTTGGGGACCCAGCCCAGGGTGAGCGGATCGGTGACCGCGCCCTTTAGCCCGGAAACGGTCATGTAATCGGTGAAGGGCTTCTGGCCCTCGGTGGGCTTGATCTCGGGCACGCCGATCCAGACCACGTCCTCGCCCGGGACCAGCTTGTTCACGGTCCAGTTGGGTGTCCAGGTGTAGAAGAAGATGGGCTGGCCCTCGTTGTAGCGGGCAACTGCGTCGGCCATGCTCGCGCTGTAGGTGGCCTTGATCAGGTTAACATGCTTGCGCATATTGTAGGCATCCATCTGGTGGCTGATGGTGCTCTCGCAGCCCCATCCCGGAGGGCAGGCCACCAGGTCCGCCTTGCCATCGCCGTTGGCGTCGAAGGCCTTCTTTACCTCGGGCCGCTTGAAGTCCTCAATCGTGGTGATGTCGTACTTCTCCGCGTGCTCCTTGGAGACAAGATATCCCTGCACAGCGCCCTTTTTCACCACGTAGCCCACTAGGCTTTCCTCCTTATCGAAGCCAGAGGGCAACTGCTCGTTGTGCAGGGGGAACCAACCGTTGGCCCAGTAATCCACGTCGCCCTGCATGAGGGACCGATAAAAGATCGGGGCGGAGAGCTCCTTGTACTTTTTCACCTCATAGCCCAGGTGCTCCAGGGCCCGGCTGTAGATGGCCTCCAGGATGAAGCCGGTGGTCCAGGAGGCGCGGGCGGGCTGGACAGTCTTGCCTTCGCCGGGGAAGGAGTCGAACTTCTTCTGCACAAAGTCCACCGTGGGGTAGTCCTGGGCCATGCCCTGGCCGGCCAAGCCAAAGACCAGGAAGAAGCTGAGGGCGAGTAACATCGCCAGTTTCGTCGGTGAAGCAAAGCATCTCATAATCAGACCTCCTTGTTTGTATTTTGAGCCTCTTATCCCACTATTCCTTCTTGATTTGCCCCAGTGCCTGAGTTACGCGGTCCAAAACCATGGCGATCAGCACAATGCTTGCGCCGCCCACGCCTGCCAGGCCTATCTTGAGGCTGTTTACCCCCTCGAAGACGAGGAGGCCGAGCCCGCCGGCACCGATCAAGGAAGCGATCACCACCATGGCTAGGGCCAGCATGATATTCTGGTTCAGTCCGGCCATGATCGTGGTCAGGGCATTGGGGATCTGGATTTTGCGCAGGATCTGCCATCGGGTGGCCCCGAAGGCCTTGCCCGCTTCGATGAGCTCGGGATGGACCTGCCTGATGCCCAGATTGGTCAGGCGGATCACAGGAGGAATGGAAAAAACGATGGTGGCTATGACACCGGCCACCGTCCCGATGCTGAAGAGCATAACCACGGGAACGAGATAGACAAAGGCCGGGGTGCTCTGCATGGCGTCCAGGATGGGACGAATGGTCGTGTAGAAGCGATCGCTCTGGGAGCCGATGATCCCGACGGGGATGCCCACGATGGTGCAAAAGATCACGGAGCTGAGCACCATAGACAGGGTGATCATGGCCTCCTCCCAGACACCCATTACCCCGATGGCCAAAAGCCCCAAAAGGGCGAAAATGCCGGTCCTGCGTCCAGCCGCCCAGAACCCGAGACCGGCGAAGACTAGGATTACCACGAAGGGCGGTAGCCACTGCAGGAAGGCTTCGATGTTGTTGAGGGTTATCTCGATGGGAACCTTGATGGTCTGAAAGACAAAGCGGTAATTGGCGATGAGCCAGTTCACCGCGGCTTCGATCCACTTGTCCACTGGCAGTTCCACGTACTCGATAAGCATCTAGGGATCTCCTTGCCTCTTAGCTATTTTCCAGCTCCTCCACTTGCTGCTTCTGCTCCAGTGATTGCGATTCATCCCGCCGGAGGGTCTTAAGGAAGCGGTTCTTGGAAATGGCTCCCTTGTATTTGCCGTCTTCGTCCACCACGGGCACAGGGCAGCCCAGCTTGGTGATAACAGGCAGGACCTCCTGCAGATGAGTATCCATGGAGACTGTTTCCACCTCCGGCAAGAAGGCTTGCTTCAGCGCTTCCGGACCATCGCCGTTTTGCTCGATGATCTGGCGCAGGCTCTCGATGCTGACCACACCCTGGAACCTGTGTTTCGTGTCCAGCACGTAGGCGAAGTCGCGATCGTAAGACTGCAGCCGCTCCAGGGCCACGCGGGGGCCTTCTCCCTTGTGCTGGACCAGGGTGATCTGATTGTCCCGCACAATGTCCGCAGCGGAAAAGACGTGAGTGGGGTCCACGCCCCGGAAGAAGGCAGCCACATAGTCGTCTGCGGGGTACTTCAGGATTTCTTCCGGGGTCCCTATCTGCACGATTCGGCCGCCTTCCATCATGGCGATGCGATCCCCGATACGCATGGCCTCGTCCAGGTCGTGGGAAATAAAGACAATAGTTCGTGGCGCCTCTTCCTGGAGCTTGAGAAGCTCGTCCTGCATTTCGGTGCGGATCAGGGGGTCCAGAGCGGAGAAGGCCTCGTCCATGAGCATGATGTCCGGATCGCCAGCTAGCCCTCGGGCAAGGCCCACCCGCTGCTGCATGCCCCCGGAGAGCTCCTGGGGATAGCTCTTGGCGTTGGCCTTGAGCCCCACTAGCTCCAGCACCTTGTGGGCGCGCTCCAATCGTTTGTCCTCGGGGTGTCCAGCGATCTCCAGGCCGAAGGCGGCGTTCTGCTCTACGGTCAGATGGGGCATGAGGGCGAAAGACTGGAAGACCATGCTCATCTTGGTCCGCCTGAGCTGGACCAGATCCTCGTAACTCATCTGGCACAGATCCTTGTCCTCGACGTAGACCTCTCCAGAGGTGGGCTCGATGAGACGGTTGAGCATACGGACCAGGGTGGATTTGCCCGAGCCGGAAAGCCCCATTACCACGAAGATCTCATTGGGATAGACCTTGAAATTGGCGTTCTGAACACCAATGGTGAGCCCGGTCTTCTCGAAGATCTCGTCCTTTCTAACGCCCTGCTCAATATATTGGAAAGCGCGTTCCGGTTCGGGGCCGAAAATCTTGTACAGGTTGTGAACCTTGAGGCGTGCTTCCTCTTCTGCCATATACCTGTCCTCATTGGAGTTGAAAGTCAGAAAACGGTCTCTCATTAGACAAATGAATATGAGAAGATTACTACAAGACGATCAGACAGTTGTCAACTAGAAGCCAAAAAAAAACGGGTTTAACTAAGAGGTAAAGTGTTTTTTGGAAGTTACTGTGGAAAAGAAATTAAAAAACTAAATATAATGAGCTTTTCTACGTATAGTTTGTAGGGTATAATTTAGTTACCAAAAAAATCTTTTAAAAGAGCAAGCAAGCCTCTATTATATATTTAGACTTTTAAGCGTTCATGGGAATAGGCAATCAAGAAGAAAGTAGTTAAAAGAGTAAAAAATTAATTATAGATACCTATATTTTGTTATCAAGATATTATAGCTTAAGCAAAAAAATAACAAGGCTTACCACAAACTCGCTTTAACATATCTAGGCAAAAATGCTTTTGTACATATAGCTACCCAGCCCCTTTTTTTAAAGACTTCTAAGCTGCTGTAAGGTCTTTCCTTGCCTGACAAGCTTTTCTTAGGAAAAAAGTTATTTGTTTTTATTAGGGCAGAGATTTTTAGCCATATATTTTCGGTAATGGAGTTTGCCTTTAAGAGGGTGTGGAGGAGGCTACAAAAGGGCTAATCGCCCTAGAAAAAAAGCTTAAAATGAATCGAGCAATAGCTATTAGAAAAATTTAGTACAGGATCTAGAAAGGCGTGAAGCTCACATTAAACATTATGATGAGAAAATCACAAGTTGAGCTCTTTTGAAGCTTTTATAATCTATATAAATTGAGGATTGGCATGTTGTTTTATTGATATATTTTATAACTTTATGCAAAGAAGTAAAGTCAAGGGCTAATTGTACAGAAAAAGGAAAAAAGCATTTTTATAGAAGTGCACATTTTTTGGATGGGCAAAAGACGCTGCGTAGGATGTTGTCCGAGATAAGTACAGACTTAGCTTTTTACCTGTGAACTACTTCTTCTGTTAGGATAATGTGGGAAAACAGCAGAATTGTCTCTAACAAGCTTCACTATAGGTCATCTCTAAGACACACATTACCCTAAAGCATATGGGTTTTAAGCCACTGGCTGTTCTAGGAGCCTAGAACGGGCAAATGGCGAGCAGATTTATGGCTCGGTAATTATTTGCGGGGTCTTCGGCATAGCGGCAGCCGATGTTGGAACGCTCCTCTCCCTTGTTCTCAATCTCATCCACTGAGTTCCGGTAAAAAGTGCATTGGTTGTTGAAACAGACATAGAGGATGCCCCATCCCGTTTCCGGCGGGGCGTTCCAGCAGGTCAGCTCCATTTTACAATGGGGACAGTATCTGCTTTCCATAACAATAGCCTCCTAAGGCTGTGGATTTGTCGGGTAAAGTGGGCCATTTCTTTCGACCGGGCAAAGGTTTGGCACAGGCCATTTTTAAGCCATGGTGAGGTGTGCTCTGAGCGCAAACCCGTATTTTTTTTACCAATGTATAGACAATATCCCATGTGCATGGCCGAGTCAAATTTTTACCTCGCCAGGTTGACAAGGCTCGGGTTGGGGTGTAGATAAAAATCATGCAAAGCGAACTCGGGCTCAGTCTCACCCTTCATGTCAATGCCTCCTTTTCCTATTGGGGTTATTTTTGGTTTATCAGGGGTGACGTCTGCGGCCCGAGCGGGTGCTTATGATCCATTAGGTGAGAAAAAAATCAAACAGGACCCAAGGGCCGCAGGCGAGAAGCCGGCGGCCCTTTTTTTTGGCCGTCTGCTTCCAGGCCCGAGGGGGCAATCCGCAAGGAGGTGCCGTCATGCATTTGGGCAAGACAATCAGGATGGAGCGGATCATCAACCGGGACACGGAGCGAACCATTGTGGTGCCCATGGACCACGGTGTGACCGTCGGCCCCATCCAGGGGCTGGCGCACATGAAGGAGAGGGTCAACGAGGTTGCCGAAGGCGGGGGAGATGCCGTGCTCATGCACAAGGGCCTGGTGCGCTGCGGACACAGGGAGCGGGGCCGTGACATCGGCCTGATCATCCATCTCTCGGCAAGCACCAAGCATTCCCCCTCGACGAACACGAAGACCCTCGTCGGCTCGGTGGAGGATGGGATCAAGCTGGGCGCTGACGCGGTTTCCGTGCACGTGAACCTGGGAGATGACCAGGAGCAGCAGATGCTGGCCGACTTGGGGCGCGTGGCCAGCTCGGCCAACGAATGGGGTATTCCCGTTCTGGCCATGGTCTATGCTCGCGGCCCTCAGGTGAAGGACGCGTACGATCCGGAAGTGGTGGCCCATTGCGCCCGGGTGGGCGAGGAGCTTGGCGCGGATATGGTGAAGGTGAACTATACCGGGGACATGGAGAGCTTCGCCAGGGTGGTGGATGCCTGCTGCATCCCGGTGGTGATTGCCGGAGGCCCCAAAATGGAGAATCGTCAGGATCTGGTGCAGATGGTGCACGATTCAGTGCAAGCCGGTGGATCGGGGCTTTCCGTAGGCCGGAATATTTTTCAGGACGCGAACCCAGCAGGCCTGATCAGTAGTCTACATAAGGTGGTCCACAAGGAGTACTCCGTGGAAGGAGCCCTAGAGGTGCTTAACAGCCCCGCCGCTATTCAGGGATCAAGCGAGAGGCAAACACTTAGGGCGCAGAAACACTCTGTAGTTCCGGAAAGCGCATGAGGCGAGGAAATCTGTATGCCTATCCCCATTCTGATTAAGGCCATCCCCTTCGACAAGTCACTGGTGACCGCGGCACTGGAGGCCGGGGTGGACGGCGTTGTGGTCGAGCCGGACAGGGTTCGAGAGGTGCAGGGACTGGGCCGCATCAGGACATTGACTCCGCAGGAGATGACTTTTTGCTCCGTGCAGGACAAGGACGAGGAGGAGTCCGCGGCCGAGGCCCTGAGTCGCGGTGAGACCGTCCTCCTGCAGCAGGGCTGGGAGGTCATCCCTGTGGAGAATCTCCTGGCGGAGGAAAAGGGGGAGCTCGGGCTCGAGGTGGCCTCCGCGCGCGAGGCTGGCCTCGCTGCGGGCATCCTGGAAAAGGGGGCGGATTTCCTGGTCCTCCTGCCCGAGGCCGCTGCGGAGATGAGCGAAATCGTGCGCGAGCTGCGTCTGAGCGAGGGGCACCTGGGCCTGGAAACGGCCCGGATCACCAAGGTGCAACCCGTGGGTCTGGGCCACAGGGTGTGCGTGGACACCTGCTCCCTACTGCGGACCGGCCAGGGTATGCTCGCGGGGAATTCCAGCGCCTTTACCTTCCTGGTGCACGCGGAGACAGAAGAGAATCCCTACGTCGCTTCCAGGCCCTTCCGGATCAATGCCGGGGCGGTGCACAGTTACTGTGTCCTGCCCGGAGATCAAACCCGCTATCTGGAGGAGCTACGGTCTGGGGACGAAGCCTTGGTGGTGGACGCCCAGGGCGCCAGCACCCTGACCACTGTAGGACGGGTCAAGATCGAGGTGCGGCCTCTGCTCCTGATCGCCGCGGAAAATGAGTCTGGAACAGGAGAGGTCTTTGTGCAGAACGCGGAAACCATCCGGCTGGTCACCCCAGAGGGACGTCCGGTGAGCGTGGTTTCCCTGAGCGAGGGGGACCAGGTCCTCTGCCGCACGGAACAGGGGGGCAGGCACTTCGGCATGCGCATCACGGAAAACATCGAGGAAAGGTAGATGGCCGACAACAGCGCACCAGGAACCGGTGATGATGCTGGCGAGCTTGTCCGGCTGCGGGAAGGGGTTTCCCGCGTGGACGAGGAGCTGGTGGCGCTTTTAAATAAGCGCTCCGCCCTGAGCCGGGAGATAGGCCGCCTCAAGACGGACAGCCAAGACACGGTGTTCCAGCCCTTCCGGGAAAAAGAAGTGATCCGGGAGCTCCTGGACAAGAACAACGGACCCATGCCCGAGGAGCACCTGCGGGCCATCTACCGGGAGATCCTCTCCTCCTCCCGCAGCCTGCAGCGGCGGCAGAGCGTGGCCTATCTGGGCCCGGAAGGGACATTTTCCTACTTCGCAGGCCTGCACTATCTGGGCAGCTCAGCGGATTACCGTCCCAAGGACTTGCTTGAGGACCTCTTCAGGTGCGTGCGGCAGGGCGAGGCGGACCTAGGGATCATCCCCCTGGAGAACTCCCTGCAGGGCACAGTGGGTCAGAGCCTGGATCTCTTCCTGCGCTACGAGGTCTTCATACAGGCGGAGATCTTCTGCAAGATCAGCCACAGTCTGCTCGCTCCGGGCCAGCGCCTTTCCGATATCCGGGTGGTCCATTCCCATCCCCAGGCCCTGCAGCAGTGCACTTCCTGGCTGAGCGCCCAGCTTCCCCAGGCGGAGGTAGTGCCCGCGGAGAGCACGGCAGCTGCCGCGGAGCGGGTGGAGGGCAAAAGCGGGGAAGCGGCCATCGCCCATCCGGCCCTGGCGGAGCGCTTTGATCTCAATGTCCTGCAGACCGGGATCGAGGACCTGCCGGAAAACTGGACCCGCTTTCTGATCATCGGGCCCAAGATGCCCCCGCCGGGCAACCGGGACAAGACGTCCCTGCTGTTTACCCTGACGGACAAGCCGGGCTCCCTGGCCGGGATGCTCAACCGTCTGGCCGAGGAGGAGGTAAACATGAAGAAGCTGGAGTCCCGCCCCATGCGGGGGGAGCGCTGGCAATACGTTTTCTTCTCCGATGTGGAGTGCGATCTCACCCTGGACCGCTACGAGCGGCTCCTGCAGAGCCTGCGGGACAATTGCCACAACCTGCGCATTCTGGGGAGCTATCCCAACGGGCCCTATCTTGATCTTGTCCAGCAAAGGGTATGAGTGCCAGAGAAAAGAGAACAAAAATTTGAAGAGAGACAGCTCAGCCGGTGGTTTTCCATCAGCGAGGACATCATCATGCGACAACCCATAATCCAGGCCCCGCCGAGCAAATCCGCCTCGCACCGGGCCCTTATCGCGAGCGCCCTGGCGGACGGGGAGTCGCGCCTGTACAACCTGCTGGCCAGCCAGGACCTGGAGCGGACCCGGGACTGCCTGAGCCGGCTCGGGGCCGCGATTCGCGAGGAGGGCGAGGCCGTGGTGGTGCGGGGCATGGACACACGCCGCGAGCGAGGGCCGGAGCTCGTTGAGCTGGATGTGGGCGAGTCGGGGACGACCTGCCGCCTCCTCGCGGCGGTGGCCGCCCTGACCGGCGGAGTCTGCCGCATTTCCGGCAGAGGGCGCATGCACCAGCGGCCCCTGGGGTCACTGACCCGGGCCCTGGAGAGGCTGGGCGCAAAGATCAGCTGGGAAGGCGAGCCCGGATGCCCGCCCCTGGTCATCGACGCCCGGGGGATTGCGCCGGGCCGGGTTGGCGTGGACCTGGAGCAGAGCAGCCAGTTCCTCTCCGGCCTGCTCCTGGCCGGGCCGATCCTGTCCGCTCCGCTTTCCGTCGACATCACCGGAGAGCGGGTGGTCTCTTGGCCCTATGTGGCCCTGACCCTGCAGGTGATGCAAGATTTCGGGGCAAGATTCCTGGTGGAGGCCTTGCAGGAGGGGACCTGGGAGGAAGTGGCCTGGGAAAGCCTCACCCGGGCGGAGCCCGGCAAAGTACGTTTCACCGTATACCCGGGACCTTATGCGCCGCGGGAATACAGGGTGGAAGGGGACTGGAGCAACGCCTCCTATCTCCTCGCCGCCGGGGCTCTTAAGGATTCGGGAATTCGGGTCCGGGGCCTCGTTCCGAATTCGACCCAGGGGGACCGGAGAATTCTGGACATCCTGCGCACTATGGGGGCCGGGGTGGAGATCTCCCATGGAGCAATCCGCGTTACTCCGAACGGGCTGCGCGGAGCGGATCTGGATATGGGGTCCAGTCCGGATCTGGTGCCCACGGTTGCGGTTCTGGCCTCCCTGGCCAGAGGCGGGACCCGGATCCGCAACGCGGCCCATCTCCGGCTCAAGGAGAGCGACCGCCTGGGAGACCTGGCCGGGGAAATCGAAAAGACCGGAGCCGGGATGGAGCTGCATCCGGACGGGGCGACCATCCTGCCGCCCTCGGGGGCGGCGACGGGGCCGATCCATTTTCAGACCCACGGGGACCATCGCCTGGCCATGGCCTTCGCCCTGTACGGGCTCGCGGGTGTGGACTTCGTCCTGAGCGATCCGGACTGCGTGGCCAAATCATTTCCCTCCTTCTGGGAAACCTGGAGCCTGGTGCAACGCGATGACTGATACAAAGAAGGACAGGGCGAGCATCATCGGAGGCCGCGGGGCCATGGGACGCTTCTTCGCCGAGCGCCTGCAGGGGTGCGG
>JAIPEP010000063.1 GCA_021737085.1 Desulfohalobiaceae bacterium
GGCAGGGAAAAGCACTCTGTCTTGCCCGACCCGGTCCCTGTGGCGACAAGAGTGGGCTTGGGCGTCGGCCCAGAGAGACGCGAAAAGGCCATCTCCTGGTGCAGATAGGGCGGCCTCCCCAGTGAGACGTGCTGGAAGAAATTTTGATTCCGCCCCCTTTGAAAGGGAAGCTGCAGGGAGACGTAGGGCCCCTTGTCGAAGTTTCCCTCCTTCTCCAGGAAACGCTGCAGCATGCCGTGGAAGTGGGGATTAGTGGAGTGGAAGGAAGTAGCCAGGAAATCCTGGAGGCCCTGATTGATCTGCCGGGAGAGAATGGAGGGAATCATAATTAATAGCTTATTAGCTGAATCCTGTCGTTATTGACAACTAATCTCTATACTGGGATTATTGCCATGAAGTTACGGAAGACCGGACCTGAATGTCAAAGATACTTGACAACCAATCCCGACCACTTATATTATATATAGAAATCGTCCGGTGCTGCTGGTCAGCTCGATAGGGTTCGCCCCGCCGGACATCATGACATTAAGCCCTCGGTAGCGAGGGCTTTTTTTATGACAATGAATCAACAAAGCTTTGCAAGGGACTTGCATCAGGAAAAACTTTCAATCCGTCTTTCTTTCTAAAATCTGTATTTTGCGACTTGTAAAAAAGAGGACACAACATTTTAAAATAGATATAATTTGAATCGTTATATTTAAAAGCATGATAAACATTATAAGAGCAAAGATCCGCAAACTGAATTCCTTCAGACAGTTCACTAGAGACAAAAAGAGGCATCTCTAGTATATGCTTGAGCTTCACATTGGCTGTTGTTCCTTGTTCCAAAAAATAACTATGTTTCATGGCAAGTGATATATTGGCCTTTTTGTTAACATCATCTGTTATCAATATTGCCTTATGTTTGCCATGATATTCGCGCATAAAATTTTCTATACGTTCGCAAAGCAATTCCCAGGCCTTCCGATGCAATTTGTGTCTATCAAAATAAATTTCTAAATATCTTTTATCTACTACTATTGAAAAATATGTCAAATGTATATTATCAAGCTGATCATAATAACGTTTTACGAGCTCTTTTATATCCTCCTCGGACAATCTCGATAAAAAAGGATGTTTTCTTCTTTCTTTTTCTATCCTAAGCCAATTTGATTTTATCTCACATTGTGAAAGATTAAATCTATCCTCCCCTGGTCTACAAACTTTTTCAATAAGATCTCTCTTTTTATTTACAATCGAATGATAAAACTTCTTCCACTTATGCTCAAATATTCCAAAAGCAGTTAAAACATATATCCAATCTTTTTCAAACCTTGTTCCATCTTCCTTTACCCCTTCCACCTGAGGATCTAAATTTCCAGTTTCGTCCACATAAAAAAGATACATATCTGCCTTTGCCTTGTTTACAAACTTCAAAATCCTAATATAAATATCATAACATATCTATTTGTTGATAAAATTCAAATTCGCCTTGTAAAACTACAACGTTCTGTTTTCATGAAATCCAAGTGAATAAAGAGTTGTTGCCTGATTAAATAAGCTTGATGCTTTTTTTGAGCTTATTGCCCTGTTCATAGGGAAGAATCCCTTCATGCTGTAGTCTTCCCACCACTATGCCCGGAGCAATCCCCAGGCGCTCCCCAAATGCCTCGATTTCGCTAAGTTTCGGCTTCCCTTTTCCCACCAGCCTGGAATATTCCTTGGGGGGAATGAGCGTGTTCGCCGCGAAACGATCCGCTTCCTCCTCCTGCGGTCCCTTGTCCCGCCCCCCTTCTTCCTCGATGAAGACTTCCTTCTTGCGGTGCTGGAGAACGTGGCCCACCTCGTGAAAAAACGTGAACCAAAAATGGTCGTCCTTCTTGTAGCGGTCGCTCAACTGAACAAGGGCCTTGTTCTTGCGGAGCCAGCGGGTAACACCACATACGCGGGCTTCCGGAAGCTCTGGGAGAAAGACCACGGCCACCCCGTATTGGGCGCACATCTCCTGGAGACGGGGCAGGTATTCATCCGGGCTCAGCCAGCTTAGACGCTTCAAATCACCCAGGATGCTTCTGAGTCCCTTGGCGTTGAATTCTTCGCATTCGATGGAATCCGCCAGGATCTCCCCTCTTCGGAGCCAGGCAGCTATGGCATACGGGTTGCTCTGAAATGCCGGAGACTTCCGGAAGGCTGCATCCTCCGCCCATACGTTTTCCCAGCTTTCCCAACTAGCCACACGGAAATAGGATAACAGCTCACTCAGTTGATCGACCGGATCCTTGAGCTCCCGAATCCAGCCCCACTGAATCATGGCCTTGAGGGGGAAGTTGGAGAGCCAGTCCTGTTTCTGGCTCAACTCCTCCCGTTCGCTTTGCTCTGCCAGAAACCTTCGATACTGATGTTCCAGATTGCGCCAGAAGGATGCGTCGATCCCCAGCACTCTCTCCAGTCGGAGCGCGGTATCCTCGGATATGCTCGCCCGGCCCTTGATGATCTCATTGATGTGCTTGGCAGTCAGGCCTGTTCGAGCAGCCAGATCCTTGCAGGACATGCCCAGGGCCTCCAGGGTTTCCTGAAGCGTCTCCCCCGGCGGAAAAACCACATCCGGTTTATATTCATGCTCTTGTTGGCTAATCATGATAATCCTCCACTCCTTCTATCTGAATTGCCTCCACTCTGCTCCAGTCGAGGCCGCCGTCCTCCTTATTCGGTGGCGGATCATGCGCTACAGAGAATATGAGGCGATAGGGTTGGTCCAGGTCCACAGCCAATTGGCCTTTTCGCTTGCCTTTCAGTTCGTGGCAGCGGAACTGAGGGAACTGCTTCGCCTTGGAAAGGTTGGACATGGCCTGCAGCTGATCTAGGCGCATCCTGATTTTTTTCGCCTGCTTGTGACCATATTCTTTCTTCAAACTGTCGAAGCTATTGAACGTCTTCCTCAGCTTCTTGTTCTTGAAGAGTATATCCATGAGACCACTTTTGTCAATTTTTATTTACCAAAATGGTTAATAAAAATACTAATCAACAAGATTCGCTATTCCAGACGCCTGGCGAA
Source organism: Desulfohalobiaceae bacterium (assembly GCA_021737085.1). Taxonomy (GTDB): domain Bacteria; phylum Desulfobacterota; class Desulfovibrionia; order Desulfovibrionales; family Desulfothermaceae; genus JAIPDU01. Next base: position 3,035 of record JAIPEP010000063.1, read on the forward strand.
TTCGGCCCATACTGTTTCGTAGTCCTCCTCCCGATCGCACTTATCGAAAGGAGGCACATATTCAATGGTTTTCTCATACGGTCCGTCCGGCAGGGTGTCGTCGGTAACGGTCCGATAAAGATTTTCGCCGGACTTGGATATCCGAATGGTCCGACCTTCCTCATCCCGTGTCTCTTCGGTCAGCTCAATCCACTCTGGCCTGGAAAAACCTACTCCAGACAGGCCCTTGGAGTTGGTGAACACGATGCGACCGTTTCGATCATACCAGGTGTCGGATTCATAATGGCGCAAAACAGGGAACTGGACGCGGTAGATGGTCTTGAGCTCCTCCAGGGTGAGGCCTAGAGCCATGGCAGTGAGGACATCGATCTCCACTAAGGCTTGGCGGCGAGCGTAGTCAGTGCGCAGGGCGCAGGCTTTGTGCCATTCTGGAGTCAAATTGCGGAAAAAGGAATTAGGTAGGCGAGGATTAGATTTTGCCCAAAAGTCGGCTGTAAAGGCATCTTGCCAGCAGGAGGTCCAGAGATCAGCATAGTGGGATGTGATGCAGTTAAGAGAAAGCAACCTTAGCCATCTGTTTTTTTGATACTTTTCAATTAAAGGAAGTTTAGCTGCATTGTTATCCAACAAATTGGCTACGCCAGTTGTTTTTATAAAGAAATCAAATGGGATCGAAATAGTTCCACATGTGTAATTAATCAATGCAACATTACTTTTGAAAACATGAGTAATTGATGCAAAAATATGTGATGTTTTTTGGGGAATAATAGCAGAAATTAAAGTTCTTTCGCCTGATGGACTAAGCATCTTTCTTGTTATGGATCTATAAAAGTTTGTAACCGCTTTTTCATCCCAAGGAACTTTAGGGATACGACGACGATATTCTTCTCTGGAACAATCCGGAACATAGTTGGTTCTTGGAAGATAATTTTCAGGCAGATCTATGAGATCAAGATTGTCATAATCCGCGTTTTTAGTGCATTCTGCTCTTGGTGTCTGATAAAATGGATTTCCTACAAAAAAATGGGGACCTGACAGAATCAACTCCTCACTGTTGTCCGGGAAACGAGTTTCACGACGTATCGTGCCCTCGCTCTGAGCGTATGTTTCGTGAAACATGAATGTGTAAAAATATTCTCCTTGCAAATCACCCAGCTTTTGGGGTTGGGCTGCAAACTTTTCCAAAACTTGAACTAGCTCCTGGGAATGCAAAGCTGGCAAGCGGGCCTGTAAGGATGGCGTTCCCTCAGGATCATAAAGTTGTGCGAACAGTGAAAGCTCCTTTTCTGTCACTGGAATTAAGCGCGAGGCATGACCGTAGACATTCCAATTGTTATTTTCATCCTTGATACCAGGAACAGAGCCCTGACCGCTATGCTGGAAGCAGGCATCCACAGTTTTTGGAGCATAAAGATTGGCAATCAACTGAAGATAGATGTTTTTTAATTGATAAGAATAAATATTTATACTGAATCTAGTTTGATCGTGAACATCTCTAAATAGAAAGAGACCGTTCCAAAACTGAAAATGGTACCTTAGTCTGGGATATATCGCTTCCCGCAGAATACCTCCTTTTGGATCATCATAAACCCCTTCTGGATGGAGAAACCCGGAAACGCCGTTCTTTTCACCGTATCTCCAAGATTGAGGGAGGAAACATTTGTAAAGATTAGAGTGGAGGCTGTGCAGGACCGGATAGTTCTGCTTGGCATTAAAGAAAAGCTGCATTCCTTCTGATTCCTCATATGCCTGTAGATAGGAAGATGTCATGTTCAGCTTGGCCAGTGTTTCTTCCCGCAGCTTGGCCATTTCCGGTGCGCGTCTTTTTTTGAGCACAAACAGTGGCTCATGGTCTCCCAATATATCTCCTTCTTCCCACGTAACCTTGATCCACGGTGGATTGCCCAATATCAGATCAAATCCGCCCCTGTCCTCGAATATATCCGCAAACTCCAACTCCCAGTGCAGAAAGCGATATCTTTCCGTCAGCTCCCGGACGAGACGCAAGCGCTCCATTTTTTCACACAGCTTATCCACATCTACCAGGCCAAGTTTGCGGTCGAAGGGAAGCTGTTGCTGTTGCTGTTTGGGCTTCATTCCGGGCAGGTAGGCATGGCCGTGCTCGTCGGTATCCGGCTCGTACACCTCGCCCTGCAGGATCAGGGAAAGCTCTAACAAGAACTCCTCTCGGGATGGCAAGAGCTCCGTCTTTTCAAGAGGCCAGAACCATAGGGCGCACCAGTAATCCATGGCCAGCTTGAGCCGCTTGTACGGAGTGGAGTGCTTGAGGCCCTCGGACCACTGTTCCTGGCGAATGATCCGGTCCTTTCGCTCGACAGTGGTCTGGTCCCGATCGTTTTCTTCATGACCGAAAAAGGACAGGGGATCCCTTGTCTTTTGCCTAAGCTCGCGCTGCTTTTTGGTGTGTTCCGCCCACAGGTCGTCCACTGCCTTGGAGAGCTTCTGCAACTGCTCGATGTCCTGCTTGGAAAAGGGCTTCAAAAATTCCTTCTTCCAGTCCTTGATGGCCTGAAAGGAGTCCGGGACCATTTTCTTCACTGTACGGTCCCCATAAGCCGCCATATTCCGGTCCGGAAGCAAGAAGTGATACACCGCTCCCTTGGGACGCTTCTGTCCGGGCTGGATACGCTGGGGCACCCGGTCCAACCAAAGCGGATCCTGTTTCGTTTCGCGGCGAAGGAGATCGGGGCGGTATACGTCCTTCCTGGCCCCGATCAGGGAATTGCCGCAGACCAGTTGATTGCCGAACCAGGGGATGAAGCCCTCGGAATGGATTGTATTCAACCAGAGGGAAACTTCGGCAAGCTCCACAGCCACCGGATTGAGGTCGATGCCGAACACGTTGTTGTCCGCGATAAATGTCTTGACCTTCTGCTTCTCCTGGGACTGCTTCTCCACCGAAAGCTGAGTGTCCAGCTCGTGCTGCTTCCGCTCCAAATAGGCCTCCGACATCTGGTTGACCGCTTCATTCATGAAGGCGGCAGATCCCATTGCCGGCTCGCAGATGGTTAGATCCAGAATCTCGTCCGCGGACTTGTCTTTCAGCAACTCCTTGAGCGAATACTTGACCAGACACTGAGTCAACGACTCCGGGGTGTAATAGGAGGCGGACTTTTGCCTGTCCCGGCCGGACATGCGATAGATGAAAGTTCCCTTGGGATAGTGGACAAGAGTCCCGTCTTGATTAAAGACCTTTTCCTCGTCCTTGTAGTTGGGGAGCTCCTCAGGAGGAACGAAATAGGCTACCCCCAGTGGATCCCAGGACTCGCCCTCCTTTTTGACCTCGTACAGGCCTCCCTCGTTTTCCACGAAAAAGCCGCGATAAGACAAAAGCCCCTCGTAAACCGCCCCGAGCTGATTGATCCCCAGCTGGGCATAGGAGATGCGCCCCCGCCTTTTACTCTTGCCCTTGGAGGGACGGCTGAGGGACATGAGCTTGATCACGTGCTGCAGGACCTTGTTCCGAAACTTGACCCGCTTCAGGGTAGGGGTCTGTTCCCTGTCGAAGAGATGCGAGCGCAGCGGCGGGATGGTAAAGGTGCCGTGCTGCGAGGGGTGGAGGAGCGATTCCTGTTCTTTGCGCGTGCGGGCCCGGGGGTAACCGTTGTAGATGAGGTCGAACAAAAGCTCCAGGGACTCGTGCAGGAAGTGGCCCTCCTGGGATTCGGCCGAGGTCAGCGGGGCCATCTCCAGGTCCCGGAGGCTTTCCAGGCTGTAGCCACGCCTATAGGCCTCGGCCTGTATGGGCGCGTATCCGAGCTCCGGTCGGGCCTCGATATAGAAGAGAAAGAGAAGCCGATACATGAAGCGCAGGCACTCGCGGGAAAGCTGAGCCGGATCCAGTTTTTCCTCTCCGGAATACACACCCTTCTTGCGCTTGTTCTCCAGATACCAGACCGCCTCATTGCCCAGCATCTCGATGCATTCCCGCAGAGCGTATTTCAGGTCCTCGGAGACCGCGTACGCATGCTTATGCGAATTCTCTTCCAGGGTGTCCAACAAGGGAATCCCGTCTGCGGGACACACGCTTTCCCTGTGCAACAGGGCGGCCATGGCCCTGAGAGTGGATTCCTCCCTCCGGCCCAGGATCTCGTTCAGATCGAATCGCAGGAGCCGTTTCTGGGCCCACTTGGCCCGATCTATAAGCAGAACCTGCGAGGTGCCGACCAGAATGACCCACCGCGGAGGCTCTTCCCTGGAAAAGATCTGTTTGGTGAGAAGCGACTGCCAGCTCATCCCGCAGATAGCTTCTACCTCTTCCTGGGATGTGCATTGGCAAGGCTGCGGGGTGAGCTCCAATGGATCGGACTCATCCTGGTCGTCTTCGTCGATCGCCTGAATAATCCAAAGCTCCGGCGCACCACTGCCCTTGCGGATTTCTCCTGAAACAGGAATCAGCTCGCCGTCCAGTCCTTCCTGAAACTGCGGCTGATAAGGATAGCCCAAAGCGGAGAGCAGCTTCTCCAGGAGCTCTTCTTGAATTTGATACCTGGTATCCAGATCCCTTTCCGTAGCCAACTGGTTCCGTGCACGGAAATAGTCCTTGGATAAACTGGAGAGCAAGGAGGAAGGAAGAGGAATGTTTTCCTCTTTATACTGCCTGTTCCACTCCTTGAACAGGTCCTTGAGATCGTTCTCCAGGATCGCAGTAATGTAGTGGTGGGCATAGAACTCGTTTTCGTTGGTGATGCCGGTGAGATCGATGGGCATAAAAATCTATCTAAATCGTGTTACTTAAATAGTTTCTATAAAATATAGAGCGGAGAAAATAATTACTCTTTGTTGAGATAATATGTATATGACGGGCTGATAAAATATGGCCTTGACGAATCATTATAGTCCTCTTTAGTCATTAATTTTGACCTGTCCAACCATTTTAGAGCATATGAATCATAAAAATACATTCTTTTTTCTTTTACCTTAAACACTGTGCTCCAATGGCTCATAGACAATCTATCATTTTTGTAGTCCCACTTACTTATAGAAACTATAAATATTCCACCATAATTATCGAGAGTATTTTTTAACAATTCCCAAAATTCAGGAAGAGTTTCTTTTTTTTGTTTATGAAATGGTTTTTCTTTCACAGGAAACTTGTCTTGTATAAAATCATAATTCAATATTTGAGAGATATTCAATCCACTTAACCCTTCATATATAAATCGAGATAATTGGTGCTTTTGTTCAATATTTCTTAATATATTCAAAAATATATATTCTAATTCCTGTTGATCCAAATTATATAAATATCTTATTGAATTGAGCACAGCATAAACACCACACAAACCATCAAGCTCTCCTTGTGCCAATGGCCTCATTTGAACCTCCTATTTCAAAGCCTCACCCCTGTAATATCGCTGCCACCTTAATATACGCCTGATCCTCAGTACTCATGGTTTCTTCAATCCACTGCATATATTCAGCAAACAATTCTTCCACTTCTCGAAGTCTTTCCTCTTTGCGCCGACTCTTGATAGATTCGGAGACCTTCTGCTCGTCGTAGTAAGCCGTTATTTCCTCTCTGTGCCTTTTCTTGAGCGCCTCCAATCGATTGAGCTGCTCATTCAGCTGGGGATTAAGTTTTTCCTCGAACTTTCCCCGCTCTTGGCTCATATACCCTTGGGCTCTATGCACAACCCGAGGAAGCAGTTTTCTGGCTTTTTCGCTGACCTGCCCGTCTCCGGGATTGGCAAAGCGCTGTCTGGCGATCCCTGTTCGCTCGAGCACCGACTCCAAGGTCTCTATCTCCTGAAGGCTCTCCTGCTTGATGGTCATCCCGAACCAGCGCTGGATCAGGGGCTGCCCTTTCTGGTTGGGGATGATGCCGGTCATGAGAAAGATGAGCTCGTCCCTTTCCAATGTTGGCAGAGTGAGCACAGGCGCCTCATGCCGACTGAAGCCTGTCTGGGCCTGGTCGTTGATCCATTCCATGATGGGATGCAGAGGCCAGAGAAAATGCAGATTGGGCCAGGCCTTTTCGTCCTTGCGGCAACGACGGATCTCATCCTGCATGATCGCTGTATCGTCCGTGAGCTTGAGATAGCCGTTCGAGGGCTGAATCTCCCGGGGCAGGAAACGGAAACGATAGGCCAGATTCTCCGGCTGGCTCATCGCGAGAACCCGCTGCTCTGAATCAATCTCATGCTCTTGGCCGAGCCTGGAAAGGGCCTTTGTCACATAGGTGAAATCGTCCTCGAAAAGGGAGGGCATGGAGCACAAGCGATCAAAGCTGGATGACTCCTTCTGCTGGGACTCCTGCTCCTGTTCCAAGAAAGCCAGGAGATCCAGGTTATCATCCCCGGGACCCGCGAGAGCCTCTTTCTCGAAATCCTCCGGAGCCATGTCCTGCTGAAGGGCCTCGGCTGTTTTCTCCTCCTCCGCCTCGACATCGTAGACTCCCATTAGGGCAGATGGATCACCAATATTTTTAACCGCTTCCTCGTCCTTGTTGATCAAAAGCTCCAGGATCCGGATGTCCCCGTGGATCTTGGGCGTCTGGCTTTGAATGACCAAATAGCTGATATAGGGGGTGCGCTCTTGGCCGTAGCGGTCGATGCGGCCGTTTCTCTGCTGGAAGACCATGAGCGACCAGGGGATGTCGAAGTGGACGAGGCGGTGAGACAGATAGTGCAGGTTGATGCCCTCCGAGGCCACGTCCGAAGCTATCAGCAGGCGAACCGGGGATTGCTCTCTGCCAAAATCCTCCACGATACGCTGTTGCTCCTGGTCTGAGAGCTGCCCGTGCAACACCTCGACATGCTTCTCCTTGTTGAGGCCCAGCTCTGCCGGCAAGTTTTCGTATAGAAAATTCAGGGTGGCGATGCGCTCGGTGAAGATGACCAGCCGATCCGTGCGATCCCGTCCCGTCCGATACAAATCACTGGACGGGTCCTTAAGGAGCTGGACAAGCTTCTCGAATCTGCTGAATTCCTGAGGGCCTATGGCGGCCACATCGTCCCTGAGGTTTTCCAGGGCCTCTATGTCTGAGGCATAAGCGGGATCTTCCTTCTTGCGCAACTGGTGTAGCCGGGCATCGATGGTTTCCAGGCAGGCCTCCGGACTGGAAAAGAGTGCTTTCTCCAGGGTGGTCCGGAAAAGCTGGCCGCCCCCCTTGCGCCGATCCAATGTTCCCATCTCGAGGCCGGCCAAATGCTGAAAGGCTTGTTCTTCCGCAGAACTGGCCTGAACATAACAGCTGCCCACCCGCCTTTCCTGAAAGGAGCCCTTGACCTGGTCCTGAATATCCTTCTTGAAGCGCCTGATGAACAGGCCACGGATATCTTCCGGTCCATAATTGTCCTGATTGGCGATAGCCGTGGGATCGAGCATATTCATCAGGCTGGCGAAGCTCCTGGCCCGTCCGTCGTGCGGCGTGGCCGAAAGCATGATCAAGCTGTCCGACTGCTTGGACAAAAGCTTGGCCAGCTTGGCCCGTTGAGTCCGGCCCTGCCCCCTTTCGGCAACGTTCTGGGCCTCGTCGATGACGATGATATCCCAGGTGGCCTTTTCCAGATGGACCTTGAACTCGTTGTCCTGCTTCAGGGTATCGATGGACACAATGGACTTGTCGATCGTGTGGAAAGGATTGTGGTTCGTGGGGATGCGCGAGCGAACCCTCTGCAGGCCGATGGAATCCAGCCGGGTCAGGGGGATGGTGAAGCGAGTCCACAACTCTTTCTGGAACTGGGTAAGCATGCTCTTCATGGTCACCACGAGGATGCGCTTGCCCCTTCCCCGTCGAATGAGCTCGCTCAGAAGAATCCCGGCCTCCATGGTCTTCCCCAGGCCAACGGAATCGGCGATAAGGATACGCTGCCTCGGCTTTTCCAGGGCCTGGAGAGCGGGATCCAGTTGATAGGGCACAACATCCATGGCCGCCTTATGGCCGATATACAGATTGGCTTCCGTGGGCGGATCAGTGGGCGGAGTCTGCCGGAGCAGACTCTCAATATAGAGGAGACTGTCCTGGTAGTGATTGGAGGTGTCCGGAACAAGTTTCGTTTCGGCGGGATCCAGCACCCTTACCGGCTCCCGAAGGGCCTCCACCTTGGTCAGGAAGACGGCTTCCTTGTCCTTGACCAACTCCGAGAGGCCGACGCAGGTAAGGGCTTTACCGCCGGTGGAAGACTGATCCACCCGTCTGACCAACCACTCCGCGTCACGGACAACAATACGCGCTCCAGGGGCAATAGCTGATTCTGGCGATGGTGACGACATTCTGGGGAAGACCTTGTAGCGGTTCACATATTACTGGAATTATTTGAAGGGCAAAAAGGCAGCTCCAGGCAAAAGGGAAGGCTATTTTCAATTACTTCAATACGTTTTCGCTACCAGATTGAATACAAGATATCAATCGAGTCGCAAATCAGTGCGGAGGAGGCAAAGACGGGCAAGAATCAAAGTGGTCGATCTGTGGCAAGCCAAAGCAATTACCCACTGTGGGCAATATTGCGGGTATTATACTTAAAGCTCAAAATTATTTACCAAAATATCAAATAGTTATTATTAGCATTTGATGGACATCGTCTCCACCATTTTAAAAGGGGTTACGGGTAAGCCGTAGCCCCTTTTTCTTTTGCGAGGGCACCATACGGCTTTCGCAAGACACCCCCTCCTTGGAATGCTGGACAAGTGCTCCTTACACAAAGGTGAATTGTTGTTCCAAGGGTCGGCATTATTGACATCCCCTGCCTCATGCCATAGGATAGCCAAATCATTGCAGGTTAGAGATACACTCAATCCTGTATTCCAGCATCCCGGAACACGGTGCGAATCCGTGGCGGTCCCGCCGCTGTGATCGGGGATGGGGATCCGCAGAGGGCGAAACGCCCGGTCACTTCCAGGGCACACCCTGGGGGGAAGGCCGCGGGCCCCCAGATGATCCGAGAGCCAGAAGACCTGCTGGAATACGGCTGAGTCCGGAGCCCTGATGGTAAAGGGGCCCGGAAAGGAC
>JAIPEP010000064.1 GCA_021737085.1 Desulfohalobiaceae bacterium
AGAGCCACAACGAGCATGATCAGCGCCCCGGTGCCCGCGGGGATGAGGGCGTAGAGGTAGCCCAGGTTGTGAATGCTCCCGCTGCCGATGACCGCGATCAGGGCGGTCGCCCCGCCCGGGGGATGCAGGGTCTTGGTCAGATGCATGACCGCGATCGCCGTGGCCACGGCAACCGCCGCGGCCAGCCAGATGGAGGCGCCCAGGATCTGGAAGCAGGCCACCCCGATCACCGCGGAAATGATGTGCCCGCCCATGAGGTTTCTGGGCTGGGCCAGAGGACTGCGGATGGCCCCGTAGATCAGGACCGCGGACGCCCCGAAGGAGCCGATGATCATCACCAGGTCGGATTGGGCCAGCATTCTGGCGTGGATCCAGGCCACGGCGGCTATGCCCAGAAAGGCCCCCATCCAGGACCAGAAGACCTCGGAGAGGCTCACCCGGGGCGGGCTGGTGGTTGTGCCGCGCATTTTTTGCCAGTAGGCCATGTTATTCCTCCCCTTCCGGGCTGAAGTCCACGGGGAAGGAGGCCAGGGCGCCGAGCACGTCGTCCCTGGAGATCAGGCCGGCCAGGCGGTCCTCCTCGGTGACCGGAACCCTGTTGATGGTTTTCTCCCGCATCAGGGAAAATATCTTCCGGATCGGCGTGTCCGGCCCTACGGTTACCGCAGGCGCGGACATGATGTCCTTGGCGGTCTGGCCCTTGATGGTCAGGGCTGGACAGCCCTTGCTGCTCATGCAGGAGGCGACCAGCCCCATGAAGGTCTGGTCCGTGCCGCTCATGCGGCGCATGAAGTCCTTTTCCGAGATCACGCCCACCACGCGGTCCTCCCGGTCCAGAACCGGCACGCCGGCGACCTCGGTGCGAGCCATGAGGTCGGCAATCTCCAGCACCGGCTGGTCCTCGCGCACGAAATGCACCTGCCGGGTCATGATCTCGCTGGCAGGTGTGGAGAGCAGGCGCTTGCTGGCATGGCTGTAGGCCACGCCATAGATCTGCCTGAAGTCTCCGGGGGTGATGTCCAGATACCCGGAGATCTGTTTCATGGCCTGGAGAATGTCCTCGTCGGACAGACTCCTGGGATCCAGACTTCGGGTGGAGGGGCCGCCGGATGCGTTGTCGGTCATGGGATCGTCCTTGTTTTCGGGTTCAGCGAAATGTGAAGAGTTTTGAACCGCCCGCTCCCTCCGGTCGCTCGACGTGCGGGACATTCCCGCGGCGGACCGTTGCCGCGGGGATAGGCCCAGGCAAGCTTCGCTTGCCATTCACCTCCCTCTGAGTCCCCTATGTCGAGTGAATGGGAGCGTGCGGGCGGTTCATCTTCTGAATTCTTGCGAAAATCATACCTTTTCCGCAGCAATAACGTATTGATCTAGGTCAAAGAATATACGAGAGTAAAGGGATAGTTTTGCATCAGTTGGCTGACAGGAACAGGATTTGCGAGTCCAACCGGTCCGGAACAACGTTCCCCGCCTATGTGGCGGGGAGCCTATCCTAAGGAGAATACACCATGAAGACGAGGCAGATCAAAGACGGAATCGACTGGGTGGGGGCAGTGGATTGGGACAGGCGCCTGTTCGACTCCCTGATCCCGCTCCCGGACGGAACGTCCTACAACGCCTATCTGGTCCGGGGGCAGGACAAGACCGCCCTGCTGGACAGCGTGGACCCGGACATGGCGGAGGAGCTGCTGGCCAAGCTGGGCGGGGTCTCTGGAATCGACTACATCGTCTCCCACCACGCGGAACAGGATCATTCCGGATCGCTTCCCATGGTGCTGGAGCGCTTCCCCTCCGCCCAGGTGGTCTGCACCCCCAAGGCCAAGGGGATGCTCATGGATCTCATGAGCCTGCCGGAGGAATCCTTTCTCCCGGTGGAGGACGGGGAGTCCGTCTCCCTGGGGGGCAGGACGCTGCGGTTCCTGCACACGCCCTGGGTCCACTGGCCGGAGACCATGGTCAGCTACCTGGAACAGGACCGGATCCTCTTCTCCTGCGACTTCTTCGGCTCCCACCTGGCGAGCGCCGATCTCTTTGTCACGGACCGCTGCCGGGTGTACGAGGCGGCCAAGCGCTATTTCGCCGAGATCATGATGCCCTTCAGGGGTCAAATCGAAAAGAACCTGAACAAGCTGAGCCCCCTGGACCTGGATATGATCGCCCCCAGCCACGGGCCGCTCTATCCGGATCCGTCCTTCATCCTGGACGCCTATCAGGAATGGGTGAGCGGCACTCCCCGCAACACGGTGGTACTGCCCCATGTCTCCATGCACGGCAGCACCAAGCACATGGTGGATCATCTTGTTGCCAGTCTTGTGGAGCGGGGCGTATCAGTAGAGCCCTTCGACCTGACCGGGACCGATATCGGCAAGCTGGCCACCACGCTCGTAGATGCCGGGACCGTGGTGCTCGGCACCCCCACGATCCACGCCGGCCCCCATCCCTATGCCGCGAACTGCGCCTTTCTGGCCAACGCCCTGCGCCCCAGGCCCGCCTTCCTCTCCATTGTCGGCTCCTACGGCTGGGGCGGCAAGACCGTGCAGACCCTGACGGGGATGCTCTCCAACATCAAGGCGGAGATCCTGGATCCGGTCTTTTGCAAGGGCATGCCGGATAAGGAAACCCTGAAGGCCCTGGAGGGAATGGCGGACACGATCGCCTCCAAGCATCGGGAACAGGGCTTTTCCTGATTCAGGCCCTCCTTTCCGCAGTAAACGAAGGCTCGTTCCTGGATACCATCCCACCTCGTTTCGAATGTGGATACACCAATACTGATAGTAACGAGTCCTGAATCTTGTGAACTCTCACGAGGAATTTCAAGCTCCTAAATGTTTTTTCGAATTTCCTCGCCAACGTGCATGGCATCCTCAAAAGAAGTGCCTGGCAAGATAACGGCAAATTCTTCGCCTCCGAAGCGGGCACAAAAATCACTTGGTCTTTTGAGTGTATTCCGGATCTGCTGGGCCACTTTTTTCAGGCATTGATCCCCTTCCTCATGCCCGTAATGATCATTATACGACTTGAAATGATCAATGTCGCATATAGTGAGTGACAATGGCTCTTGATCCCGCCAGCTCCGATTCAACTCTGCCTCGATTCGCTCAGAAAAACTTCTCCGATTGGGCACTCCGGTCACCTCGTCCAGTGTGGCCTGTTTTCGAATGGTAACATAGGCATTGTTCAATCTTCGGCCCGCAAAAAATATCCCGATCAATCCTGCCAGGCCGATTCCAGTGTGACCGACCAGCACCGCGGCCAGGGGAAAGGAATTGCGAAAGGGAAATGTGACGCGGATTCCTCCCCTAATTTCCCCCTCCTGGTACCCCTGCTCAGCGTGGCACTTTAAGCATGCTTCTTTTGTCTTCAAGGACGCCATGTAAAAAAAGATGGTCTCACCGTTTTGTTCGAGGGTCCGCCCTATTTCATCCGCCCTTAGAGTGCATAGCATTGCCTGTAATCTGGCGTGAGGGAACACGCCTCTCGTACACGCGCTGGATGCGGGGGGAAAGTTTCCATAGACTGAGCATGAGCAATACCTGAAACAAGGGCAAAAAACTGGGAGGAAGAATAGCCAGCCCTCCGAAAGCGGATACGGCGATGGCTAGTGTAAGTCCGTGATTTTTGGCTGTGCTGGAGAAAGCGATGGCGATGGCACGCGGATAGTCAATGTCAAACCAGGAGGCTATGGAAAGGGAAACCATGAACATCAAAGGGTAAATGATAAGCACAGAGCCGCCCAGGGAAGCGATGAGCCCGAGATTTTGAATAATGGTTGGGGCCTCTCCGGAAATGGCGGTAAAGAGCACTACATACATACCGATGCTGGAGAACGGCGGCAGGAAAGGACTGACCTCCTTTTGAAAATGGTTTTGCCCCAGTTTCCTGATCAAACCCATGCGGGTAATGATGCCCAGAGTCAGGGGAAGAAATATGATGAGGAACACATACTTGCTAATAAGCATCAGGTCTATGTCCACAAAAGTACCTGCAAGAAGGTACATCCATAAGGGCACTGCGGCAATGGCAATCAGATAGCCCACCACCTGTATAAGAAGAGCAGATTCTACCCTGCCCCTCGAAAGACCGGTCCATACGAGAACCATGCCGGCAGGAGGCACAGTGAGTTTCAGAATCCAGCCAGCGATGAAGTGAGGATCATACCCCTGGAAAGCCAGTATGGCCCACAGGAAGGCGATCAAGGGAGATAGGAGAAAGTTCATTATATTGGCCAGGAGTAGAGTGCTCTTCTCTTTGCCCACCTGTTTCAGCTCCCGAACCGCGATCCCGATCATCATGGGATAGAGCATGACGAACATTGCGGCTGGCAGGTAGGGCTTAAGCACATCCGAAAGGGATGGATAGAAGGAGCCTACCACAAGGGCAAGAACGATATCGGCAAAAATAAATAGCGTCATTTTTTGCTGCATGAATTGAGAGAATCTTTGCATGCGCTCAAGCATATTGTAACCTTGTTAAGCTGTGTAAAATGATAGAAATTTTTATTCAGGAGGAAAACTAACAGTCAAAAACAGGAAGTTATTTGATCTGAATCAAAGATATGTATAGATGTTGGGGATATGTGTTTTTAAAAGGATATGACTCGCATGTCACATCAACAATAAGGGTGTTCTTATGCAGGATATTGAAATTCGGGCTTATGGCGTCTTACTGCCGGCCTTTAAAGCTTCACAGAGCAAATTGCGGGACTTGCCGCCAAATGCTGAGTTCCCTTTAGTAGAGCTCCTGAACAGATTGAATATTCCCCAAGTCCAAGTACAGCTGGTCATGCTCAATCACCGTCCAGTCAAAATGGATGCACTTGTCCGCACGGGGGACAGAGTTGCTCTGTTTCCTCAGGAATATCCAATATTCGTGGATTGGAAGGACTATCGTTTGGTATGAAAAGGGTGAGTTTAAGAAAATCTCAGGGAGTTAATAGTAGCAGCGGGATACGTCCCGGCCGGGAACGAGCTCTTTGCTTCGGTGCTGGGAGCGCACCCCGCTGCAGGGTAGACTCTGGGGCTATACCGGCGGAGCGATGGTGACCAGGATCCTCATCCGGGTGTTCGCGCGGATGCCGTGCGACTCGGCGATATCTGCCACGGCAACATCCCCTGCATGGGCGGGTTGGGTGGCTCCTTCGGCACCCAGGAACTCCCCTTCACCCTCCAGCACGGTTATGGAGAGCTGACCCTCCACGTCGTGGGAATGCACAGGAAGCTCCTGCCCTGGCTCGAAGTTGAAGTTGATGATCTTGAAATAGGGGGAGTCGTGGACCAAGTGCTTGGCCAGGCCTTTCTCGCTGAATCCGGCATCGTAGAGTTGCGTCTTTTGCATATGCGACTACTCCTTGCGTTTGGGGATGGAATGAGCCATCCCAGTTAATGGTCCGTTGTATCCATACTTCGAGACTGGGGAAGAATCTGGTTGCTATGGTCTTCCCGTAACTATTCAGCGCCTTGCGAACCATAATCATCAACGGGGCCTTTTTTCATCGTGCACCTTCGACTCTGGATTTTCTAACGCTCGCCACGCGGGGGCATTCCTGCCCCCACCCGACTCTCGTTGTTGCTGTTGTTCCAAGACTCGGGAGGGTATCTTCAGCAATGAGTTTTTGGCCATATGAAGCATGTTCACGGTCGGGTTTCCCCCACGTGGCGAGCGAAGAAAATCGAACAGAGTCTTCGGAGAATTGATTCAAAAAGGCCCCGTTGATGATTACACTGAGGTTAGAGAGGTGGTGAATAGTTACGTCCACCCTTGAGCCATTACCAAGAAGTATAGCGATCCTTGGCCCCCAGGTATTTGATCTGAATCAAGAAGAATCGTGATTTCGTAACCCGTAAGCCGTGATCCGTAGCGCGTGATTGGTAGCTGGTGACTTGTAAACCTAAGGGTATGTACGGTCACTTAACAACGAAAAGCAACGTATAATGCAGACTCAGGCCAGGCCGTACTTCTCGCGCAAACGATGGGACAGGGCCTTGATCTGCTGGAAGGCCAGCTCCACTGTTCGTGTGCCGTCCGGGTTGACCAGGCAGCAGGTCGCCGGGGAGAGCAGGCTCCTGGAGATAAGTTGTTCCCTGTCGATTCCCTTGGAGGCGAGGCGATCCCACAGCCCTTCCAGGGTATTTTCCAGAGAATCCAGGTTGTGCTGCTCAAAGGGCTCGATGTTGGTGGGTGTAATCCCCCAGATAAGAGTCCCTTCCCGGTCCAGGAATTCTTGAATGGAGCGGGTATAGGAGGTAAAGCGCTCTCCGTTGTTGAAGACGTCCAGGGAGAGGACGTCCAGGTCCTGCCGCAACAGGAAGTCCCAATCCGGATTGCCGCACAGGTGTATGCCCCTGGGGCGTTCGATCAGGGAGAAGAAATACTCCAGGTCCTGTCTGCCCTGAACGTCGTTGTATCCGGACATGGCGTTGAAGATGAACTCCAGGCCCGGCTCGTCCACGAACATGAAGGCGTTGGCGTTCCTTTGCTTGAGACGGCGAAGCTGGATGTTGACCCGTTGGGCCATGAACTCCAGAAGAAAGGGTCTGACCGTGTCGTTGAACAGAATGGGGCGCTCCTCGTCCTGATCCTGGATGTTGAACCCGAAGCTGATAGGCCCTTCCAGCTGGCCGCGGATCGCCGGCCTGTCCGCCAGATCTAGCTCCAGGAAACGATGATACACTGTGGAGTACTCCGGGCTGATGTCGAAATACTCCGGATCCTGGAAGTGGCTCAAGGTCTCCTCCACCTCTTGCAGGAATTTCTGTGTGGAGAAGGCGAGGCGGCGGTTGTCGGCATCCAGGATAATCCCGGGAAAGTGTTCCGCGGCCTGGACGTACATATCCTCGTAGTAGGAGAAAAGCGGCAGCTGCGGCCAGTAGGGAATGTCCAGGCCAAGGGCGATCTCCAGCGCCCGGGACGGGTCCTTGTGTGGCATAACCGCCATGGCCGTGGTGAGAAGATTTCCCGGAATGCCCATGCTATGCTCCTTCTCCGTATGGGTTTTGACTAGTCTGTAGTCTGTCTTAGGTGCGATTTTATGGCCTGAAGCGACATTACCGCAGTATATATAAGATAAGACAACTTGTGCATGAATTTCAACATCGCTTTGGTCAGTATGCCATCTCCGTTAGGGCAATGTATTGATCTACATCAAAGAATATACGAGGGTAATTAGCTAGCTTTCACCCGAATCGGGCTTTGTTTGTTTCCATCTCAAGAAACAAGGAAGCGCAAGGGGATATTTCCTTCCTAATGGGGCTTTGTTTCCCTCCATCCTTGATCCCGAAAGAAGGAGCTTGCCCATGCGACGCTTTGCTCGCCTTGGCC
Source organism: Desulfohalobiaceae bacterium (assembly GCA_021737085.1). Lineage (GTDB taxonomy): Bacteria > Desulfobacterota > Desulfovibrionia > Desulfovibrionales > Desulfothermaceae > JAIPDU01. Next base: position 7,318 of record JAIPEP010000064.1, read on the forward strand.
TTCCACTGCTGGTATTGGCGGCCATTATTGTGGGGGCCTTCCTCCTGGTGCAGAACAAGCGACAGGAGCTCGCCAAGGCCCCGGAATACGGCGGCGATCCTAGGCCTGTAACCGTGACCGATGCGGAGAAAGGCCATCTGAGGCTTACTCGAGATTATCTTGCAGTTGTGGAGCCGGAGAGCGAGGCGAATATCGCGTCCCGGGTCCGGGCAGTGGTGGGAGAGGTCCGCGTGGACGAGGGAGACGCTGTGAGCCAGGGAGATGTGCTTGTTCGCCTGGATTCCGCGGAAACGAGGCACCGTCTGAAGGAGGTGCGCGCCCGTATCCGCGAAGCCCGGGCCGAGCTTTCGGGGAACCGGGCCACGATCCGGGCCCTGGAAGAGTCCTGGCAGTACTGGCGGGATGAGCGCGAGCGGGATCGCACCCTTGCCGCGAAGGGATCCCTGTCCCAGTCCCGGGCGGAAAAGACCGCCCAGAAGGCGGCCGAGGTCCGTGGCAATCTGGAGAGCGCGAGAGAGAAGTCCCAGGCTATCCAGAGCCGCATCCAGTCCCTGGTGCAGCAAAAGGAGGCCGTCCAGACCCAGCTGGGATATTATATCCTGAAAAGCCCCATTTCCGGGGTAGTGGCCGAGCGACAGGTGGATCCCGGGGATATGGCCTCTCCCTCCCGGACATTGCTCAGGGTCCAGACCGCGGACCGCCTCAAGCTCGCCTTCGACGTCCCCCAGCAGGACCTGCCACGCGTTCAGCAGGGGCAGAACTGCACCTTCAGCGTGAACGGGCACGAGCGAAACGCCTCCATCAGCCTGATGCATCCCTCCCTGAACAAGGCCCGGATGATGCGGGCCGAGGTCCAACTGCAGAACCGGGCCGAACGGGGGCTCGACCCGGGCATGTACGTCCCGGTCTCCGTGGTCCTGGACACCCTGCGCGAGGCGACCCTGGTGCCGCGTTCCAGCCTGATCCCTTCACCTGAAGGACAAAAGCACGTCTTCTCCGTAAAACAGGGCCGTCTCGAGCCCCACCCGGTGGAGGTGCTCGGCACCTCAGGGGACCGAGCCGCTGTCTCGGGAATCGATCCTGGGGTGAGCGTGGTGGAGAATACCTTCTTGGGCTGGGCCCGCCTGTCTTCCGGGGAGAAGGTGGAGGCGGTGCGATGAATCCGGCCAACTTCTCTTTGCGACACCCCTATACCGTGGTGGCCCTGGTGCTGGCAGTAGTGGCCCTGGGCCTGATCGGATTCGTGCGCACACCTGTGGATCTCTTTCCGGACACCACGCCGCCCCAGGTGGTGGTCATCACCGAACAGCCCGGAGCTAGCGCCGAGGATATCCAGGACAAGATCACCGAGATCGTGGAAAAGGAGCTGAACACCTTAAGCGGCCTGGAGAACATTCGCAGCACCAGCCGGGACCAGGTCTCCTCGGTGACTGCCGAGTTCGCCTACAGCAAGGACCCGGGCCAGGCCATTGTGGACGTGCAGAACGCCATCGCCCGCATTCAGGCCGAGCTTCCCGAGGGGGCCAAGGCCCCGAGCATCTATCGCCTCAGCGAATCCACCTCCCGGCCCCTGCTTACCCTGGCCCTTTCTCCCGCTGACGAGGGCGTCAAGGATCTCGCGGATATCCGCCTGCTGGCGGAGAACCAAATAAAAGACCGTCTCCTGCGGCTGGACGGTGTGGCGGACGTGGACGTCTTCGGCGGGCACAAGCCCGAGGTCCGGGTGCGTGTGAGCCGCGACAAGCTCGCCGCTCACGGGATGGGTCCGGGGGAGGTGATCGCTGCGCTAGCGGAGCAGAACATCTCCGCGCCTGCGGGCAACATCTATACCAGGGACAGCGAGTACCTGGTGCGGGTGGGGGGCGAGTTCGCAGACCTGAGTGAGATCCGCGAGCTCCCTCTGCGCAGGTCCGGCCACGGCCTGTTGCGCGTTAAGGACGTGGCTCGGGTGGAGCTCGCGGAGCAGGAGCCGCGCTCCCTGTACCACGGCAATACCGAGGAGGCCGTCGCCCTGGGCATCATTCGCGAGGAGGGCGGGGCCACAGTGGAGACCATCGAGCGGGTCAAGTCCCATCTTCCCCGCCTGGAGGCGGATTACCCGGATATCTCCTTCGCCATCACCCAGGACCAGCAGCCCCTGATCGACGTAAACATGCAGGGGATGGTCCGCTCCATCGTCCAGGCCGTGCTGCTCACCGTGGCGGTCATCTTCCTCTTCCTGGCGGACACGAGGGCGGCCCTGGTAGCCGGCGTGAGCCTGCCCCTGTCCTTTCTCTTCTCCATTGCGGTGCTCTGGTTCACCCCCTACACCCTGAACATGATCACCCTCACCGGTTTGATCGTGGCAACCGGCCTGGTGGTGGACTCCTCTGTCGTGGTCCTGGAGAACATTTACCGCCATTTCGGGGACAAGGGCGGCGATCCCGAAGAATCGGCCCGCAGCGGAACCCGGGAGATCGCCCTGGCCAACACCGCCGGGACCATGACCACCGTGGCAGTGCTCATTCCCATCATTTTCATCGGCGGCTACGCCCAGCGCACCATCGGCAGGCTCAGCTTCACCATCTCCACCACGCTTTTGGCCTCCCTGCTCGTGTCCCTGACCCTGGTGCCGCTGGTGGCCTCCAGGGTCCTCACCCGGGGCGGGCGGGCCAGAAACATCCTGGAGCGCGCCGCAGCATACGCGGATCGGGCCCTGGAGTGGGTGCGGCGCTTCTACCTCTTCCTGCTGCGGGCGGCCCTGCGCTGGCGGATCGTGACCCTGCTGCTGGCTGTGGCCCTGTTCCTGGTCAGCGTACGGGTGGTGCCGCCGCTGATCGGGGGCGAGCTCATGCCGCCCATGGATACGGGTATCGTGAATGTGGAGTTCGATCTGCCGGCAACGGATTCCCTGAAGCGCATGGAAACGGCCTTGGAGCGAGTGGAGGGGATCATCTCCGAACAGCCCGGGGTCAAGACGGTTTCCTCCGTGGTGGGCTCCGAGCCGGGGGCCATCAGCTTCGGAGCGGGTGGCTCCACGGCCCAGTCCGCAATTCTTACTGTGCATCTGGTGGACCGGACCAAGCGCGAGGCCTCCATCTGGGACATCCAGCAGAAGTGGCGCGAGCAGTTGCGGCAGGTGCCCGGGATCAAGAGCTTCCGGGTCAGCGAGTTCGGGGCAACTCCCATGGCCACGACTAAGGCCCCGCTGGACGTCATCATCAGCGGCCCGGATCCCCAGATCCTGGACCGGCTGGCGGACCGGGCCCTGGATAAGCTGAAGGGCACTCCCGGCCTCGTGGACGCGCGCCGGAGCTGGCACTTCGACGAGCGGGAAGAGGTGGTGCGCGTGAATCCCGCCCTGGCCCGGGTCTACGGGACCTCCCCGGAGGAGGTCTCCAAGCAGCTGCAGGTGGCGGTGAGGGGCGTGCCCGCAAGCCGAATGCGGCTTACGGACTATCTGGACATCCCCCTTCGGGTACAATACCAAGAGGCGGACATGGAAGACCCCGGGGATCTGGGGGAGGTGTGCGTAGGCTCGGACTTCGGTCCCGTCCCTCTGCGGAGTCTGGCGGAAATCGAATCAGGAAGGGAGCAGCCCTTCGTTACCCGGGAGAGGCTGCGCCGCACCATTGATATCACCGGGGAGAACAGCGGCAGGACCATTTCCCATGTAACTACCGATGCCAAAAAAAGCCTCCAGCAAATGGAGTTACCGGGTGGATACAGCGTAGAGTTCTCCGGGACCATGAAGGACATGAAGCAGACCAAGACCAGGCTGCGCCGGTCCCTGGTCATCGGCATCGTCCTGCTCTATCTCCTGCTTTTGGCCATGTTTCGCTCCTTCCGCCATCCCTTGACCATCATGGCGGCCATCCCCCTGGCCGTGGCGGGATCGCTATGGGGCCTTCTCCTCTTCGACAAGCCTATGTCCATGCCCGGAAATATGGGGATGATCTTTTTGGCCGGGATCATCATCAACAACAGCGTCCTGCTACTGGACTTCATCCTTCAGGCCCGGCGCGAGGGATATGACCGGGACAGCGCCATCGAGCGCTCCGTCTCCCTGCGCCTTAGGCCCATCTTCATGACCATGCTCTCCACAGTGGTGGGGCTCTCCCCGCTCGCCTTCGAGACGGCGGTGGGGCTGGAGCGCCTCTCCCCCCTGGCTATTGTGGCCGGGACAGGGCTTCTGGTGGGGACCTTTCTGACCATGATCGTGGTCCCGGTGGTCTATTCCTGCCTGGACAGCCTGCGGGAGGGAGCGGCTCGCCATGGTAAATAGTGCCCGTTTCGCCGTTGGGTCGGGAGCGGAGCCGCATCGAGTCTTTTGATTGACAAACTCTCTACCCCCTTGTTAAAAAAATAATATACTATAATGGTAGTATTGTAAGAGGGGCAAATACCCGTTCCTCAATTTTTTTTCATGGCGAGAAAAACAGCCTGAGGCCATGGACACAACCATAATATGATATCCGATTTTCCGGCGAAATAATTGGATTCTTGGCTATGGTGAAAATCCCCTTGCCTTCAGGAAATGATTTTCACCAAGGGGACAGTCCCCCAGCGTAGATAGGGAGCATTGCATCCTGAGCAGCGGCATCCAGGAGTCCCGCCATGCCCAGATTCGTCAAGCCAGTCCTGTTCGT
>JAIPEP010000065.1 GCA_021737085.1 Desulfohalobiaceae bacterium
CGCGTCACCCTGTAAAGATCGTGGAAGACCTCCTGGTTCACACGGCACCAGCCGTCCAGGCTGGAGCTGCTCGCAGAGGCGTCCTCTCCCCATCAAAGTTCGCGCTTAGTTCAGTGGATTAGTGAGGCATGCCTCCAAAAGAGCGCAATGCGTCAAATGCATTTGCCACGAGGAGCTGTCTGCATGATATGGGGGGATGGCGGAGAGGGAGGGATTCGAACCCCCGGGGCGGTGGCCGCCCACCCGATTTCGAGTCGGGCCCGTTTAGCCTGGCTCCGGCACCTCTCCGCTAGGCGGTAAGGGAGATTTTGCTACTTTTGCTATCCGTGCGCCGACTGCGACGAGCAGGGCTTTTCGGGGGAGATCGCCCCAGAGGCCGGCATCGCGAACATCGCCGTTTGGCTGTCGATCACGATGCGGCATTTTCCCCTGCTTGTCAATAGAATGAGGTTTCCCCGTTCCCCGTTCCCCGTTCCCCGTTCAGCGTTCCCCGTTCTGCGTTCCCCGTTCCCCGTTCCCCGTTCCCCGTTCAGCGTTCCCCGTTCTGCGTTCCCCGTTCCCCGTTCCCCGTTCAGCGTTGATCAGTGATTCGTGACTGATTACCAAAGTTGGTAACATATAATAATCGATACACCCCTCGTTACCTGGCGACCCGGGCACAACCAAGCATGAAAATAATGCGAGGCTCGCCCTGTTGAACCCTCCCTCCGGCAGGGCAGCTACGCTGCATTCAACAGGGCGAGTCGGGGCAGTCGCTGATGCCAGTGTTTTATCCCGGCGTCCCCCTCTCTTTGACCTACATTGCTCCATGACCCATCACGCATTTGCCGCTCGATTCGACCCGGCACCCTGCACATGACAGAAAGAACGCTGAACGGGGAACGGGGAACGGAGAACGGGGAACGAGCTCTAGCGCCTGGAGTTGAAGAAGGCCCTGAGCAGGGAGCCGCATTCCTCCGCCCGAACCCCTTCCCGCCACCAGAAGTAGTGGTTGAGCCAGGGCAGGTCTGCGGGGTGGGCCAGCCTGGAGACGATCGCACCGCTCCTTGGGTCCCGTGTTCCGAAGACTAGCCCCTCTATCCGGGCCTGGGTTAGGGCACCCAGGCACATAAGGCACGGTTCCAGGGTGCACACGAGGAGCGTGCCCGGAAGCCGGTAATTGCCCTTTATTTCGGAGGCCTGTCGCAAGGCCAGAATCTCCGCATGGGCAGTGGGGTCATTGAGTCCGAGGGGCTGATTGCCGGACCGGGCCAGGAGGGATCCATCAGCATCAAGGAGTACCGCGCCGACAGGGACCTCCCCCTGGTCCCGGGCCGTGCGGGCCTGTTCCAGGGCCAGGCTCATCCACTCCTCGTAGCGGGACCGGATTGGGCTGGATGGTGTCATGGCGTGCCGCTCGGCATCTTAGTCCTGAAGGGCGTGCAGATAGCTCACTGCATTGGCGAAAAGGGCGCTTCCCAAAGCCCCGTTTTCCGCCCGGGTCCAAGCGGGATGGTTCGTGGGGTGGTGGAAGGCCTCCGGATGGGGCATGAGCCCGAATATGCGGCCTGTGGGGTCGCTCAGCCCGGCAATGCCATCGGGAGAGCCGTTGGGATTCGCCGGGTATTGCGAGGCGATCCCGCCGTGGGCATGGGCATAGCGCAGCGCGATGAGGGCCTGTTCGCGGAGCGACTCCAGGACATCTTGGTCATGGGGCACCAGCTTGCCCTCGCCGTGGCGCACGGGCATCTGCAGCAGATGGAGATCCCTGGTGAATACGCAGAGGGAACGAGGATCGCAGAGCAGATGGATCCACCTGTCCTCGAAGCGCGCGGAGTCGTTGTGGCTGAGGCTGACCTGTTGCCCTTGCTTCTCCTGGTGGGAGGGAAGCAGCCCGAGTTTGGCCAGGAGCTGGAATCCGTTGCAGATGCCCAGGATCAAGCCCCCCCGCTGATGCAGGTCCAGTATTTCCTCCAGCAGGGGCCGGCCATCCGGAGTACGGGAATAGGTGAAACGGGCAGCCGCGGCCTGGGCAGCGCCGAGATGATCCCCGTCCAGGAATCCCCCGGGAAAGATAAGGAAGTTGTACTCTGCGACGCGCACCAAGCCCTGGATAAGGTCGGCGAAATGGCAAATGACCACGCTGTCCGCTCCCGCGATACGTGCAGTGTGAGCCGTCTCCCGCTCGCAGTTGGTGCCGTGGCCTGTCAGTACTAGCGCCTTGGCCTCTGCCATTGTCATCTCCCGAGAGTTTTTCCGGGCAGAGCCCGGGTCCACCGGAGTTTCCGGTGTTGGCGAGTGGATGGAATAAAATAATAAAATTACCCGGCACAATACATACGCGTCAAGCAAAGGGATCCGGCAAAAGAACATGGACTTTTGGGGAGTAAAAAGTTATACCATTCCTAACGGGTGGGGGAAAGAAGGTGCAACCAGGCAAACGAAGGACAAGCGGTGATGAAAACGAAGTTCATCTTCATTACCGGAGGGGTCCTTTCCTCGCTGGGGAAGGGTCTTGCCGCCGCCTCCATAGGGACCTTGCTCCAGTCCAGGGGGCTGAGGGTGACCATTCAGAAGCTGGATCCGTATATCAATGTGGATCCGGGAACCATGAACCCCTTTCAGCACGGGGAGGTCTACGTCACCGAGGACGGAGCGGAGACCGATCTGGATCTGGGGCATTACGAGCGCTATCTGGATGTGCCTATGGCCCAGAACAACAACTACACCTCGGGGAGCATCTACTATGAGGTGATCAACAAGGAGCGCCGGGGGGATTACCTCGGGGGCACGGTCCAGGTCATTCCCCATGTGACGGACGAGATTAAGCGCTGCATCTGCGGTGTGGCCAGGAATCAGGAGCACGTGGCCCTGGTCGAGATCGGCGGCACTGTGGGGGACATCGAAGGACAGCCCTTTTTGGAGGCGATCCGCCAGTTGCGCTACGAGTTGGGCAAGGAGAACGTCCTCTACCTGCATCTGACTCTGGTGCCCTACATCCGCGCCGCGGGGGAGCTGAAAACCAAGCCCACGCAGCACAGCGTCAAGGAGCTTCGCAGCCTGGGCATCCAGCCGGACATTGTCCTCTGCCGCTCCGAGGTGGACATGGAGGAGAGCATCAAGACCAAGATCGCCATGTTCTGCAACGTGGATCCGGATGCCGTGTTCTCCGCAGTGGACGTGAAAAACATCTATGAAGTACCCTGGGCCTTCTACAATGAGGGACTGGACCAGAAGATCGCCATCATGCTCAAGCTCCCGGCCAAGAATCCGGATCTTAGCAAATGGCGCGAACTGCTTTACGCCATGGACAATCTCAAGCACAAGGTCCGGATAGGCATTGTGGGGAAGTATGTGGACCTCAAGGAGTCCTACAAGAGCCTGCACGAGGCGTTGGTCCACGGCGGGGTGGCCAACGACGCGGAGGTGGAGCTTGTGCACATCAATGCGGAGGATCTGGCAGAGGGCAACCTCCAGGACCACTTTCGGGATGTGGAGGGGATACTTATACCTGGTGGCTTCGGCACAAGGGGCATTGAGGGCAAGATACTGGCCAGCGGCTATGCCAGGGAAAACAAGATTCCATTTTTCGGCATCTGCCTGGGCATGCAATGCGCCGTCATAGAGTTCGCCAGGAGCATTCTGGGCCTGGAGGGGGCCAATTCCAGTGAATTCGACGCGGACACTCCGCATCCGGTGATCTACTTGATGACGGAGTGGTACGATATGCGGAACCAGTGCCTGCAAACCCGGAACTCGAACTCGGACAAGGGCGGCACCATGCGTCTCGGCGCCTATCCCTGCCGTCTCAAGCCTGGCACCAAGGCTCAGGCTGCCTATGGGGAGACAGACATCTCCGAGAGGCACAGGCATCGCTATGAGTTCAACAATGCCTATGCGGGGAAATTCGAGGAGGCAGGAATGCTTTTGAGCGGAGTCTCTCCGGACAATTCCCTGGTGGAGATCGTGGAGCTAGAGGATCATCCCTGGTTCGTGGCCTGTCAGTTCCATCCCGAATTCCAGTCCAATCCCATGCGGGTCCATCCGTTGTTCCGGGACTTCATCCGTTCCGTTTGCGAGGCCAGCTAGTGCCTGACCGAAAACCGTGATTGGACGTAAATTTGCCCAGATACAAGGAGACGAAATTTTGAAACCGCAGTGTATATTAATACATGAGGATTTCAAAATTTTGCAGCGACGAAGTAGGTGGGTGAGTTTACGTCCAAGCACCAGCTAGCAAGAGCAAGGTGTCTAAGGCTATGCAGGCAAGCGAGCTTTTCAGGGAGAGCCAAAAGGACCTTTTTTTCATCCTCGGTCCCTGCGTGCTGGAGAGCCGAGAGCTCGGGCAGCGTGTTGCGGGAAGTCTCGCAGAAGTGAGGGAGAAAGAAGGCCTTAGCATCGTTTTCAAGGCCTCCTTCGATAAGGCCAATCGGAGCTCTCCAGCCAGCTTCCGGGGCCCGGGGCTGGAGCAGGGCCTGAGGGACCTGGAGAGCATCAGGCGCTCCAGCGGGCTTCCCGTGCTTACCGACATCCATCATCCGGAGCAGGCCGGTCCGGTGGCCGAGGTGGCGGATGCCATCCAGATACCGGCCTTTCTGTCCCGGCAGACGGACCTGGTGCAGGCCGCGGCCTGCACTGGGCTGGTGGTCAACGTGAAGAAGGGGCAGTTCCTGGCTCCATGGGACATGGCCCAAGTGGTGCGCAAGGCCGCTGAGGCGGGGAATGAGAAGCTCTGGCTCACCGAGCGCGGGAGCAGCTTCGGGTACAACAATCTGGTGGTGGATTTCCGCAGCTTCGCCTTTATGGGGCAAACCGGCATGCCCACTGTCTTTGACGCCACGCACTCCGTGCAATTGCCCGGAGGGCAGGGGGAGAGCTCGGGAGGCCAGCGGTGGTTCGTGCCCGTGTTGGCCCGGGCTGCGGTTGCCGCAGGGTGCCACGGTGTTTTTATGGAGGTCCATCCCGAGCCGGAGAAGGCCTTGTGCGACGGACCCAATAGCTTGCCCCTGGACCGGGTGAACCCCCTCTTGCGGCAGCTGGCTTCGGTGTATAGGGCAGTCCGCGAGGAGGCTGAATGAGTCAGGGCAAACTGGCCGCTACTGCGTTGCTTGTAAGCGATGTGGACGGCGTGATGACCGACGGCGGGCTGTACTACGACGAGCAGGGCAGAATAAGCAAGCGCTTCCATGTCCAGGACGGGCTGGGGATTAAGCTAGCCCAGGCCGCCGGAATGGAGGTGGCGGTCACCACCGGCCTAGAGTCCGAGGCAGTACGTTCACGCATCGAGGAGCTGGGGATCCGGGAGTTCCACTCCGGCGGTCTGCATAAAGGGGACCTGGTCTCCCGCATCGCCTCGGAAAGGGGAGTGAGCCTGGAGAATATCGCCTATGTGGGCGACGACTGGGTGGATGCCCCCGCAATGGCCGTGGTGGGCATGCCTATCGCCGTGCAGAACGCCCAGCCCGAGATAAAGCGGATGGCAGCAATTGTGACCGAGAATCGGGGGGGCGAGGGAGCGCTGCGTGAAGTGGTGGTCGCCATTCTGAAAGCGCAGGGCAAGCTGGAGGAAATGTGGCGGCAGTGGATGCAATTAAACGCAAGCGGCTCCTTCTCGGCCTAGCCGGACTGGCTCTCGCCTGTTGTCTCGCCCTTGCCTTCCTTTACTACTTCGGTCTCCGAGAAGAGCCCTCTTCCCGGGACGAGACCCCCAGGGTCCAGGCAGTAATGCACGGAGTCACTCTCCTGCACGGAGAAAAGGGCAGTAGACTATGGCGTCTGCAGGCACCCCGCGCTGAGGTGGGCAGGGATAGAGAGCTAGTCACCTTGAGCCAGCCCCAGATAGAGTATTCCTTCGAGGGCAATAAGACCTTGGTCGCGTCTTCGGAAAAAGGGAAATACAACCGGTCCAACCGCACTGCCGTATTCTGGTCCGGTGTTTCCGGGAAATACGGGCAGGTGCGTTTTACAGCCGGAAGGATGGTGTATACTGCGGAAAAGGGAACAGTCAGGCTGCTGCGGGGGGTGCATGTTACGCGGGGAAGCGCCTTTATCCGGAGCGCGGAGGCCAGCTTTGACCTCGACACGCAGCGAGTCGTCTTTTCCCGGGACGCGGAGGTGGAACTCTATGCCGATCAATACTGATACAGTGCGGAGGCGAGGGGCCATAGCAGTTCTGGCGGCGATCTGCCTCTTTTCCCTTGCAGCGCTGCATCCGGCGATTGCCGCTAAAAACGGGACCGAGCGGCAAAAAACCCGTATCACCTCGGACTCGGTGGTCTACGCGGGCGGGAATGAGACCATCGTCTTCCGGGACAACGTCCATGTCCAGCGCAGCGACTTCCGTCTTTGGTGCGAGAAAATGACGGTCCATCTTTCCGACGCCGGGCAGCAGAAAGGAAGGGAGGGAAGCAGGGCCCAGGACTTCGAGAAGATCGTTGCCGAGGACAACGTGCGGCTGCGGATGGATAACCGGAACGCTACTTGCCGCAAGGCGGTCTATCGCTCCGATGCGGAGGTGATTACCCTGCTGGGTAATGTGCGGCTTAGGCAGGGGCGGAACCGGGTTCAGGGGCAGAAGGTCCGCATGGATCTGGCCCGCAATACCACCGAGGTTATGGGAAGCGAAGAGAGTCAGGTGGAGGCGACCTTCTACAACCAAAACAGCACGGGGCTGTCCGATGGGGGTCTTGAAGGGAACTGATCTGGAAAAGCGTTTTGCGCAGCATCCGGTGGTAAAAGGCGTGTCCCTGTGGGTGGCCCAGGGGGAGGTGGTCGGTCTGCTGGGTCCCAACGGAGCGGGAAAGACCACAACCTTCTATATGCTTGTGGGGATCATAGGTGCAGATAAGGGGCGGATCGAGGCTGCGGATCGGGACGTCACCCTGTGGCCTCTTCATCAGAGGGCCCGCTTTGGGCTCAGCTATCTCCCGCAGGAGAGCTCGGTCTTTCGCAAATTGAGCGTGCGGGAGAATCTGGAGATTATCCTGGAGTATACCGGGCTGTCCCGGAAGGAGCAGCGGGAGCGGAGGGATCGGCTAATGCGCGATCTCGGCATCGAGGCTTTGGCGGAGCAGCGGGCGGTGCGCCTTTCCGGGGGGGAGCGCAGGCGTCTGGAGATCGCTCGGGCCTTGATCCGGGATCCGTTGTTCATGCTCCTGGACGAGCCCTTTGCCGGGATCGATCCCCTGGCTGTGGACGACATCCAGAATAACGTCCGCAGCCTTAAGCAGAAGGGGATCGGGGTCTTGATCTCCGATCACAATGTCCGGGAGACAATGTCCATCTGCGACAGGGTCTACCTCGTATTCGAGGGACGGATCATCCTGGAGGGAACACCGGAGGAAATCGTAGAGAACGCACAAGCCAGACAGATCTACCTGGGCGAGAAGTTCAGCTTGTGAGTCGCCCCCCGCCGGATTTGTTTGCAAAGCCGCGGGGGTTGTGGCACGATCAAAAGGAGAAGTATGGTCTCGTTTTTGGCAGAAAAGGGCAAAACCTTTGCGGCAATAGGGTCTGCTCCGGGAAAGTGATGTATTATGAGCTTACAGTTGCGGCAGAACCTGAAACTCACCCAGCAGCTGGTGATGACGCCGCAATTGCAGCAGGCCATCAAGTTGCTGCAGTTGTCCAAGACGGAGTTGGTGGAAACTGTGGAGGACATTCTCCTGGAGAATCCACTCCTGGAGAGTCAGCAGGAATCCGAATCTGCGGACGGGACTTCCAGCAATCCCGAAGATGAGGCAAAGGAGTTGTCCGGCGAGGAGCCGGCTGTTTTAACCGAACGGGAGAACGATCTGGCCGGAACTGCGGATTGGGAGGATTATCTCGGGCTCTTCTCCAGCTCCTCTAAATCGGCTTCCGAACACGAGATGCCTAGTGATGCGGTTTCCCTGGAAACCGTATCCTCGGTGAAACCCACCCTGGAAAGCCATTTGTCCTGGCAGCTCCATCTTTCCGATCTGCATCCCCGCCAAGTCGAGATCGGAGAAGTCCTGCTCCAAAACCTGGACAACAGCGGCTATTTTGCCCTATCCCTGCAAGAGGCGGCTTCCCTGGCGGAGTGTTCCCCTGAGGAGGCGGAGGAGGTGTTGCTTCAGATACAACGGTTTGACCCTGTGGGCGTTGCCAGCCGCAGCCTGCAGGAGTGCCTTCTCCGTCAGCTCGAGGTGCAGGGCTGGGAAGATACTCCTTTGTACGTCCTGGTCCGGGACTATTTACCGGAGCTGGAGCAACCGGACCTCAGTTCTTTGGCTGGTCGTCTCGGCTTGTCCAGGGAGCGAGTTCGCGAATATCTGGAAATCATTCGAAGCCTTGATCCACGGCCGGGAAACAGTTTCGGCCCCGGAGAGACGATCTACATCAGCCCGGATCTCCACGTATACAACTACAACGGGGAGCTCGTCATCCTGCTCGACGAGGACGAAATCCCCAACCTCGGGCTCAATCCGCACTATTTGGATCTGGCCACAGCCTGCAGAAAGCAGGACAAGGATTTTATTCAGGAGAAGATGCGGGAGGCGATGTGGCTTATCAAAAGCATTCAGCAGAGGCAACGTACTCTCTATCGGGTGATGGAGAGTATCGTCCGCTTCCAGAGCGAATTCTTCGAGAAGGGTGTGTCCGCGCTCAAACCCATGGTGCTGCGTGATGTGGCCGAAGATATCGAGGTGCACGAGTCCACAGTGAGCCGGGTGACGGCCAATAAATTCGTTTCCACCCCTCAAGGGATCTTCGAGCTAAAATTCTTTTTCAGCAGCGGCGTGGACACGGATAGTGGCGGGCAGATGTCCGCAGTGAGTGTCCAGAGCGTCATCAAAGGGCTTATCCGGGAAGAGAACGCGGAAAAGCCGCTTAGCGACAAGAAGATAGCGGAATGGCTGAACAAGCAGTTTGATCTGAATATTGCCAGAAGGACGGTGGCCAAGTATAGAGAGACCCAGGGCATTCCCTCCTCGACGCGCAGGAAAAGGGCGTGGTAAGCCCACAAGAGCACTAGATCGAAGTCGCAGAGAGATAAGGGGGGTTGCAGGGATGGTGCAGCCTTGTCCCATCCGGGAAGCACGGTCCTTGACGCGAGCCGCAATAAGTCCCCCATAAGCTCAAGGCTTAGATAGCTGCTTGATTCAGGATAATAAAAGGCGAAAGGAGTGGGTATGGATATCCAGATCGAATTCAAGAATGTGGATCCCTCGGAGCATCTCAAGGAGTATGCCCGGACGCGTTTCGAAAAGTTGACCAAGTACATCAGGCGCGAGGACAGCGCAGTTTTGTCCGCCATGCTGGAGGTGGACCGCTACCGGCAGATGGTGGAGGTCAAGCTGACCGCGGACGATGTGCATCTCTCAGCCCAGAGTGAATCGGAGGACATGTACGCAAGCATCGACCAAGTGCTGGACAAGCTGCGGGCCCAGCTGAAACGGGAAAAGGACAAGAAGAAGGACAGGCGCAAGGGCAAGCTGGACAAACAGGGCAATCCCGGCCCTCTCGCAGCGTCAGAGGTTCCAGTGGGGGAAGCCCAAGCGGAGCCGTTAATCGTTCAAGAGGACATGCCGGATATGAAGCCCATGACCCCGGAGGAGGCCCTGATTCAGCTACAGGATACTGAACGGAACTTCCTGGTCTTCATCAATGCGGATAACGGGCGGGTCAATGTTCTTTATAGCAAAAACAGCGGCGATTTTGGCCTAATTGACCCAAGGATGTAGCAATGCAACTCGTGGATTACCTGGACAGGGATTTGATCCTGCCGGACCTGAGGTCCGACTCCAAGCCAAAGGTACTGGAGGAGTTGCTCTATCCCTTGCAGGAAAAATGGAAAGAGTTTGATCTGGACAAGGCCAGAGACATTCTGCTGGAGAGGGAAAAGCTGGGCAGCACCGGGATAGGGAACGGGGTTGCCATCCCCCATGGCAAGATGGACGAGTTGGAGAATATTGTGCTGGTGGTGGGTAGAAGCCTGCAGGGGCTGGATTTCGAAGCTCTGGACCGCGAGCTGTGCACCATATTCTTTCTCGTGCTGGCCCCGGAAGATGTCGCCGGGACCCATCTGCGCCTGTTGGCGCATATCTCCAGGCTCTTGAAGGACCCGGAATTTCGTGGCAGCTTTATGGAGGCGCACGATCGCGACGGACTGTATCATCTTTTGGAAAATGCCTGACGGTGGTAATCCTTCACGGGGTATTTTTTTTACTTCGTACCTTAGCGGTAAATATGGGGAAACGACTTGCTGCAGAAGCAAATCCTGGTAGTTATCCTGACAGGCCTCTCCGGGGCGGGGAAGAGCACTGCCCTGAATGTTTTCGAGGATCTGGGGTTTTTCTGTGTGGACGGCCTTCCCTCCGGAATGGTGGACAGACTGGTTCACCTGTTTCAGAAGGAGAATCCGGGAAATTATCGGGGTCTGGCCCTGGGAATAGATGTGCGGCAGGGAGATTTACTGCGGGACTGGGAGCGGGCACGACTCCAGCTCCAAGAACGGGGTCTCCGACCTCAAGTCCTTTTCCTGGAGGCAAGTCCGGAGAAGCTGGTGCAGCGCTATGCCGAGACGCGAAGGCCCCATCCGTTGGCCTCCTCCGAGTTGGGTCTGGAGCAGGCGATACGCAAGGAGATGGAGCTGTTGCAGCCGCTGCGTCAGGAAGTGGACCTGATTCTGGATACAAGCGATTTTACACTTCACGACCTGCGGCGCGCCCTGCAGCGGAACTGGCGCTTCATGAAGGATCCCAGCCTGGGGCTGCGGGTCCACGTTCTCTCCTTCGGATACAAATACGGCGTTCCCAGAGAGGCGGATCTGATCTTCGATCTGCGCTTTCTGCCCAACCCCCATTTCGAGCAGGAGTTTAAGGAGGTGAGCGGAAAGAGCGAGGCCGTCCGGAATTACGTTTTTCAGGGCGATATCGGCCGCGATTTCAAGCAGCGCTTCCTGGATTTTCTGCTCTATATTCTGCCTCTTTACGCCCGGGAGGGGCGCTATAGACTCGCAATCGGCCTGGGTTGCACAGGGGGTTTTCATCGCTCCGTGGCCACGGCGGAAGAGGTCTTCGCCGTTCTGAAAGGGGAGGGTTACAACGCCTCCCTGGAACACAGGCATTTGGAACTGGGATGATCGGAATCGTCTTGATCACGCACCATGAGTTGGGACGGGTCCTTTTGCAGACAGCCGAAGGGATCCTGGGCGAGCTGGAGAACTGCACCGCCCTCAGCGTTGACGGCAGCAGCAGTATGGACCAGGCCATGAAAGAGATCCAGGAGCGGATCCGTTCCATGGATCAGGGCGAAGGGGTGTTGGTGCTCACGGATATGTTCGGCGGAACCCCCAGCAATATGAGCCTGTCCCTGCTGGAGTCGACACAGCTCGAGGTGGTCACAGGCGCGAATCTGCCCATGTTGCTCAAGATCCTGAACAGGAGGGAGGCGGACCTGGAGGAGCTCGCCGGGGAAGCCAAGTCCGCCGGACGGCAGGGGATTGTCGTGGCCGGGGAAGTCATGAAGAGAAAAATCAGCAATGGATAGGCTGGCAATCTGGGTCCGGATCGACAACCGGCTCGTGCACGGTCAGGTGATCGAGAACTGGCTGCCTTACTGCAAGGC
>JAIPEP010000066.1 GCA_021737085.1 Desulfohalobiaceae bacterium
GGAGAAAGCCCCAGGCTGGGGGCTACAGTACGCATGAGCCACACGCCCGCAGTGGCTCCCCGCCCCGAGCCGGAATTCGGTCAGGACACGGAGAGCCTGCTCCGGGAGATCGGGTACGGGGATGGCGATATCGCCCGGCTCGCGGAAGAAGGTGTGATCTAAAGGGTGGTCTCCTCCGGAACCACTCCTCTCGGACTGATCTCCGGCGATGCCATGTCCCCCTCTCACCCAAGCAAGCGGCCGCTCCTTTCCGCAGAGGAGCGCCACCGGAACGGTCCTATGCAACACGCTTTTTCCCACATCGCTATCGTGACCAAAGAGAGGCATGAAGAGGCCCTGCGTCTGGGCGGCCGCATCGGGCGCTGGCTCGCCGAGCAGGGGGTGGGGACCCAGATCCTTACCAACGAGCAAAACAGGGAGCACCTTCTCCTGGAGCGGACCACTCCGGATCTCGTCCTGGTGCTTGGCGGGGACGGGACCGTTCTCAGCGTGGCGCGGAAGCTGGAGAAGGGTCCGGATGTGCCGCTGCTTGGGCTCAATCTGGGGCAGATCGGCTTTTTGACCGAGCTTTCCCCGGAAGGTTGGCGGGAGGGGCTGGAGGAGGTGCTTAGTGGCGGCTATATTCTCCTAAGCAAGGTGATTCTGCAATACACCATCCTGCGGGGCACAGATACGGTGGAGCGGGGCAAGGTGGTTAATGATCTCGTGGTGGGCCGATCCGGGCTGGCCCGTCTCATCGGGCTGAGAATATGGTGCGGAGAGGAGGAACTCGGACAGTTCCGGGCGGACGGGATGATCGTCTCCACGCCCATAGGGTCCACCGCTTACGCTGTGGCCGCGGGTGGAGCCTTGATCAGTCCGGATCTCCGGGTCATGGAGCTCTGTCCAGTGAACCCCTTCATGAGCCGGTTTCGTCCTCTGATCCTGGGCAGCGAAAATACAGTGACCATCGAAGTGGACGGCAGCTCCAGGGACGCTCTCCTTACCCTGGACGGTCAAGTGGGAACTCGGCTGGAGCCTGCGGACCAGGTGGTGGTCAGTCAGGCCGAGAGGCAGCTGCAATTCATCCAACCCCGTGGAAGCAGCTATATCCAGAAGCTGAGGAGAAAGGGATATCTGGGATGAGGCATCCTTTTGTTTACAGCATACCGGGCTGGATCATTTCGGCTTGCCTGGTCCTGATGCTAGTGCTTTTGTCCCTGTTGTGGGGTTGTCAGCCCAAGCCCCCTCCCCGGGGGCTTAAACCCCTGGAACCGGAGCAGGCCGAACAGGTGGCGGAGCGCATGTCTCCCCGGGAGCAGGGCCTGCAAAGCTGGCGCGAGCTGCGGCCAGGGCTGGAGAGGAGCCTGGACTACGTGCGGAGCCAGCGGAAGCAGGGCGCCCCCGCCACAGAGACCTACGGTGTGGAGATCACCTGGAGCAGGCTGGAGAGGACCCTAAAACGCTTGCTCGAGCTGCTTCCCCGGCTGGAGCGGGAAGGGGCTTCCCTGTTGGCGAAGCAGTTCCGTTTTTATCGCCTGCAGCCGGAGCCCCTGTACACCGGATATTTCCAGCCCACCATCCGGGCGAGCCTGGAGAAACAGCCCGGATATGAGACCCCTGTCTACGGCGTGCCAGAGGATCTCCAGGTGGCTGATCTGGGCCGGTTCCATCCCCGTTGGCAGGGGCAGGATCTGGTTTATCGTATAGAAGACGGCCGGATCGAGCCCTATTTCAGCAGGGAGGCTATACGGGAAAAGGAGGATTTTCGGGACAAGGCCCCGGTGTTGGCCTGGGCCAGGGACCCGGTGGAGATGTTCATCCTCCAGATCCAGGGCTCGGGCAGGCTCAAGCTGCCGGACGGTCAAATCAAGTACATAGGATACGCTGCCAAGAACGGCAGGCCCTACCGCTCCCTGGGCCGGATTCTGGGGGAAAGGGGGCACCTGGATTCCTCCAGCCTGGACATGTGGAGCATCTCCCGCTATTTGGATGAAAATCCCCGCCTGCTTCCGGAGATCCTGGACACCAACCCCAGCTTCGTCTTTTTCCAGTTCCGGGAGGACGGCCCCTTCGGGGCCATGAACAAGAAACTGACCCCCATGGCCAGCCTGGCCACGGACACCTCGATCCTTCCCCTGGGCTGCCCCCTTATCTATCAAGTGCCCTTGCCAGAGCAGGGCTCAGAGGATACACTGAATATTACCGGTCTGGGCTTGGCCCAGGATGTGGGTGGGGCCATCACCGGTCATCATCTGGATCTTTTCTGCGGCTCGGGGGAAAAAGCCAGATACCGCGCGGGCCATTTGAAGGAGCGGGGCAGCCTCTACCTGATGCTGGCCCGCTGAAATAGGGTAAGAGCCTCTTGTTTCCAAAAGGAAAGCAGAAGTCATCTATGCGGCAAAGGAGCAGTGCATGCCGGACTACGAGGCGGTGATCGGCCTGGAGGTCCACGCCCAGCTCAAGACCCGCTCCAAGCTGTTCTGTGCCTGTTCCACGGTCTTCGGGGAGGAGCCCAACAGGAACACCTGCCCCGTCTGTGCCGGAATGCCGGGCGCGCTGCCCGTGGTGAACAAGAAGGCGGTGGAATACGGGGTGAAACTTTCGCAGGCCCTGGATTGCCAGGTGAATGACCGTTCCGTGTTCGCGCGTAAGAACTATTTCTACCCCGACCTGCCTAAGGGGTACCAGATATCGCAGTACGAACATCCCCTGGCCGAGGAAGGCCAGCTAGAGATGCCCGTGAACGGTAGCATGCGCCAGGTCCGGATTGTCCGCATCCACATGGAGGACGATGCGGGCAAGTCCATCCACGGGGCGGAGAACACGAGCTATGTGGATCTGAACCGCACCGGCGTCCCCCTGCTGGAGATCGTCAGCGGTCCGGATATCTTCTCTCCGGACGAGGCTGTGGCCTACTTGAAATCTTTGCGCAACATCTTAATTTATTTGGACATTTGTCGAGGAAACATGCAGGAGGGGAACTTCCGCTGCGACGCAAACGTTTCCGTCAGGCCCAGGGGACGGCCGGAGTACGGCACACGGACCGAGGTCAAGAACATGAATTCCTTCCGGTTTGTGCACAAGGCCCTGACCTACGAGATAAACCGGCAGATCGAGCTCTTGGAGGACGGAGAGCAAGTGGTGCAGGAAACCCGCCTCTTCGACGAGTCCAGCGGACAGACCAAGTCCATGCGGGGCAAGGAGGAGGCCCACGACTACCGCTACTTCCCCGATCCGGATCTTGTGCCCCTTTCCATATCTGTGCGGGACCGAGAGGAATGGTCCAGGGAGCTGCCCGAGCTCCCTCTGAGCAAATGGAGGCGCTTTTTGCGGGACTACGCCCTGCCCGAGGAGGCCGCTGATATCCTCACCGGGGAGAAGGATATGGCGGACTACTTCGAAAGGGTGGTGGCCTGCTTCGGCGAGCCCCAGACAGTGGGAAACTGGATGATCTCGGAGATGCTGCGGGAGTTAAACGAAGGAAATATTTCCGCCTCCGAGTCCCCCCTTGCCCCGGAACAGCTTGCGGAGCTGCTCCGCCTGATCCAGCAGGAGAAGATCAGCTCCAAGATCGCCAAGCAGATATTCCCCGAGATTTTTGCCCGGGGACTGGATCCTGAAACCTACGTGGAGGAGAAGGGATACCTCCAGATTACAGACGAGTCCCGTCTGCAGGAGGTGGTTCGCGAGGTGATCGCGGAGAATCCCGATGAGGCGGCCTCCTATAAGCAGGGCAAGAAGAAGCTCATGAGCTTTTTTATGGGGCAGGTAATGAAGAAGACCCAGGGCCAGGCCAACCCCAAGCTGGTGGATCAGCTGCTGCGCTCGGAGCTGGGCGGCTGATACAACTTTCATGGCTGCGCAGACGCAGGGACAGCCAAACATACAATGACCGGAGCCGAACCGGAGAGAGCGCTTCACTCTGCACCCATTCAAGGAATGGGTGCATGTGTTCGCTGGGTTTCATATAGACCGGGGCTTTGAAGTACAGTATAGCGGGGAGCGCGGCTTGGCACTCAAGGGAGCCGCCCAAGGAAAGGCGGTTCAAGGCCTCGACAAGGCCTTGATTCAAACATTTTGCCCGGTAGGATAAGGATGAAACGGCATATTCGATTTTCCCGCGAGGATGACACTCTTCTCCTGCTGGATCAGCGCTACCTCCCCGGAGCAGAGAAATGGTTCCTCTGCCGCAGGGTCCGGGATGTGGAAGAGGCCCTGCAGGAGATGGTGGTCCGTGGGGCCCCGGCTATAGGGATTGTGGCCGGATACGGCTGTTGCTTGGCCGCTGCGACAACGGATGAAACGGATCCGCAGTGGCAGGAGCAACTTCTGGAGAAAATGTACCGCATCGCGGAGTCCAGGCCCACGGCAGTTAATCTGATGCATGTAGTAGACAGGATGCATCAGGCCTGGAGGACGGATCCGGATATCTCCCTCTCCGATCTGAAGTGGATGTGGGACAGGTTGGCTAGAGAAATCCACAACGAGGACATCTCGGCGAACAAGGCTCTGGGCGGTTACGGCCTGGAGCTTTTGGGCGAGGCAAGCAGCGTCTTGACCCACTGCAATGCAGGAGCCCTTGCCACAGGGGGGTACGGCACCGCCCTGGGCGTAGTCCGGGCGGCCAAGAGCGCCGGTTGGAATATCCGGGTCATTGCCGGAGAGACCCGTCCTTTCTTGCAGGGTGCCAGATTGACTGCCTACGAGCTGTGGCAGGACGATATCGAGGTGCGCGTGGCTTGCGACAACGCCGCTGCCCTGCTGATGCAGCGGGGCGAGGTGGACGCCGTTCTGGTGGGAGCGGATCGTATCGCGGCGAACGGGGATACCGCGAACAAGATCGGCACCTACAACCTGGCCCTGTTGGCTTCCTGGCACAGTATACCTTTCTATGTGGCAGCCCCCAGCTCGACTTTCGATCTGCAGACGGAATCCGGCCGGGACATCCCCATCGAGACTCGGCCCGAGCAGGAGGTAACCCATGTGGGTAGCGAGCTTGTCACGCCCCCAGGTGTCCCGGTGTATAACTACGCTTTCGACGTCACTCCGGCGGATCTGATCAGTGCCTTCATTACGGAGAAAGGGGTGATCCGGCCACCCTTCGCCGGGGCGATCCAAACTTTTCTGGATAAGGGCTAGGGGAAGCCGAGAAGATATGCTGCCGCTAGTCGCTTTGCTGGGGCGGACCAATGTGGGCAAGTCCACTCTGTTCAACAGGCTGCTGGGGAGCAGAAAGTCCCTGACCCACGATCATCCCGGGGTGACCCGGGACCGCATCTACGGTACGGTGGACAGGGCACCGCGGCGTTTTGCTCTGGTGGACACCGGAGGATTGCATCTGGATTCCGGGGAGCAGATAAAGGAGGCGATCTTCCATCAGGCCAGGGAGGCCATGCAGGAGGCCCAACTCTTGTTGCTTGTCGTATCCGGCCCCGAAGGGCTGACTGCATTGGACAGGGAGCTGGCAGAATATGTGCGCAAGACCCGGAAGCAGGTGCGCCTGGTGGTGAACAAGGTGGACGGGGCCGAGCTGGAGGGGCGCTATTCCCCGGAATTCTACGAGCTGGGCTTCGATGTCAGCTGCGTTTCCGCAAAGCACGGCTATGGGGTCCCCCATCTTGTGGAGGAGATTTCCCGGGACCTACCTCCCGTTGGGGAGGAGGTAGCAGCGGATGCGGGGCTGAAGCTGGCCCTGCTGGGGCGGCCCAATGCGGGCAAGTCCTCCCTGATCAATGCTTTTGTCGGGGAAAAGCGCCTCATCGTGGACTCCGAATCCGGCACTACCAGGGATAGCGTGGATGTGGTCCTGGAAAAAGGTGATAAGCGCTACGTCTTCATCGACACTGCCGGCTTGCGGCGCAGGAACAAGGTCCGGCGCTCCCTGGAGCAGGTCAGTGTCCTGCACGCGCTCAAGACGAGCAGTCGCGCGGATGTGAGCATCCTGCTCCTGGATGCCCTGGAGGGGGTCACTGTTCAGGATAAGAAGATCCTGGACTATCTGAGCAAGGAAAAGGTCCCTGTCATTGTCGCTGTGAACAAGATCGATCTTGTGCCCAGGGCCAAGATGGCCCAGGTGAAGGATTTCTTTCAACAGGAGATCAGTTTCTGCCCTCACCTGCCCCTTATCTATACCTCCAGTGTTAATAAAAGCGGATTGGGTGGAATCCTGCCCTTGGCGGAGAAGGTGCGGGACCAATACAACAAGCGAATCAGCACCGGCGAGTTGAATAGGTATCTCCAGGCGGTGTTGGAGAAGCATCGGCCTCCCGTGGCGGGCAATCGCCGCCCCAAGTTCTATTATATGACGCAGCCCGAGGTGGCGCCCCCCACCTTTGTCTTTTTCTTGAATGATCACCGTTTGGTAGGCCAGCAGTACATTCGCTATTTAGAAAAGCAACTGCGGAAGTCCTTCGGTCTGCACATTACCCCTGTACGCCTGCTCTTCCGTACAAGCCAAGGGTAGGTGTCATCCGCTCAGGGCGCGGATTTCCCGGCAAACCGGGAGGAGGGGGGGTGCACTTCTTGGGGCAATGTTTTTTAGGGAACACACAATCCAACAGGAGGAGCCCGGATGGTTCAGCAGGGAGGGAAGATCTGGTTTGACGGCCGGCTGATCCCGTGGGAGGAGGCCACCGTTCACGTTATGACCCATACATTGCACTACGGGGACGGGGTCTTTGAGGGGATCCGCTGCTATTACTGTTCCGACGGCTCCTCTGCCGTTTTCTGTCTGGAGGAGCATGTGGAGCGTTTGTTCAATTCGGCCAAGCTCCTTTATATGGAGATTCCCTTTACCCGGGAGGAAGTTAGCTCAGCAATCATGGAGACCCTGAAAGCGAATGAGCTCAAGGAAGGGTACGTGCGTCCCCTGGTTTTTACCGGAGATGAGGCCAAGGGGGTCGATCCCGGAGGCGCGTCCGTGCATCTGGTGATAGTAGTTTGGCCCTGGGGGGCTTATCTAGGGGATGAAGGCCTGGACAAGGGGATCAGGGTCAAGACCTCCAGCTTCGCCAGGCACCATGTGAACGTCATGATGACCAAGTCCAAGATCTGCGGCAATTATGTTAATTCCGTCCTGGCCAGGAGAGAGGCCTTGTTCGACGGATATGACGAGGCCCTGATGCTGGATACTAGCGGATTCGTAGCCGAAGCCACCGGGGAAAACGTGTTCATTGTCAAAAACAGTGTGCTGTTCACTCCGCCCCAGGAGGCTATTTTGCCCGGTATAACCCGCAATGCGGTAATTACCCTTTCCCGGGATATGGGGTACGAGGTCCGTGAGGAGCGCATTACCAGGGACACGGTATACATCGCGGACGAGGTCTTTGTAACCGGAACCGCCGCAGAAGTCACTCCAATCCGGGAGCTGGACGGGCGGACTATCGGCCAGGGCTCGGCAGGGCCTGTGACACATCTCCTGCAGCAGGAATTTTTCCGGGTGGTGCATGGGGACAATCTGAAGTACGCAGGCTGGCTGGAGCATTTCGATCTCTAGCCAGTGATTGGACGAAAACTCACCCACCTACTTCGTCGCTGCAAAATTTTGAAATCCTGAAGAAGTGGAGCTAGATCCGGGCGGCGGGCGACGCAGAGCAGGAGCATATGGGCAACAAGCATCTCACCAACCTTTACAGACCGCAGACCTTTGCCCAGGTCCTGGGGCAGGATGCCCTGTGCCGTATCCTGTCCCGGGCTGCGGGGCAAAGGAAACTGGCACCGGCGTACATGTTCAGCGGCACCCGTGGCGTAGGCAAGACCACTGTGGCCAGGATCCTGGCCAAGGCGATCAACTGCCGGCACGGTCCCGCAGAGGAACCGTGCACCGAATGCCGATTCTGCCGGCAGATCGCCCAGGGATCAGCAGTGGACGTCATGGAGGTGGACGGGGCCTCGAACACCGGAGTGGACAATGTGCGCCGCCTGACCGAGGAGATCGGCTACGCCCCAGTGGATTGCCGTTACAAGGTAATCATCATAGATGAGGCGCACATGCTCTCCCGCTCCGCGTTTAACGCCCTGCTCAAGACATTGGAGGAGCCGCCTTCGCATGCTCTGTTCATACTGGCCACCACAGAGCCGCACAAGTTCCCCTCCACCATAGTCAGTCGCTGCCAGCACTTCGTGTTCAAGCGGCTTCCTCTGAAGGATCTGCAGGATCATCTTCAGGACATATTGCAGCGCGAGTCCGTGCCCTTTGAGCCGGAGGCAGTCTCTCTTCTCGCCCGCAAAGGAGGCGGGAGCGTCAGGGACAGCCTATCCCTGCTCTCCCAGATCCTCGCCCTGGGCGAAGAGGAGATCCGCCTGGACACAGTGAAGGACGTTCTGGGCATCGCCGGTCGGGAGATCCTACAGGAGATCATGCGGGCACTCTCGCAACAAGACTGCGCCGGACTTGTCGCCATTGTGCGCCGTCTCCTGGATCAGGGCCTGGATATAGGCTTTTTTCTCCAGGAGCTCACCTCGGCCTGGCGGAACATGTTCCTCTTGAAGCAGATAGGCGAGCAGGGCCGCGAGGCACTGGATATTCCTCAGGAGGAGGCAGAGCTCTGGAGCTCCTGGGCGGGAACCTTCTCTCTGAGCCACTTGCACGCCTGCTGGCAGATGACCTTGGAGGAGCAGCGGCGTGTGCTTAGCAGTATGGATGCAGCCCTGGCCCTGGAGCTGCTGTTGCTCAATCTGGCTTATTTACCTTCCCTTGTCCCGGTGCAGGACCTGGAGAAAGGGGCCCCTACAGCGGAAACTCAGGGCGGAGTTTCCCTTGCAGGGGAGGCGGACACGGATGCGGAGGTATCCGCAGGGGACGGTTTTTTGCAGGAGCCTCCGGATGCAGCAAGGGTGGAGTTGGAGGGTGAAACAGAGGCGGAATCTGGGCCGGCAGGGGATTGGAACGGATTCCTGCGCTTTCTGGCCCAGAAGGAGACTCAGGGCCTGCCGGGGTTCAGGCTGAGCAAGGGGAGGGTGGAAGGGGATACAGTGCGAGTCACTTGTCCCAACTATCTGGTTCAGCGCATGAAGGAGCCGGATCGCTACAACAGGCTCCTCGGCCTGGTCCGGGAATATTTTGGAAGAGAGCTCAGCCTCGAGCTCGAATGCGAGAACGGTAATTCCCAAGGGACCGCGGATCTTCGGTCCAAAGTAATGAACGACCCCACGGTGCAAAACGTCATGCAGCAGTTCCAGGCCGAGGTGGTGGAGATCAAGAAACGGTAAGACCCTCCGGGATGCCGCGCAGGGGAAGCAAGGCCCCAAGGAAAGAGTAATCCTTCACGGGGAATTTTTTCACTTTAAACCTCCAGTTCCGGATTTTCTAACGCTCGTCACGCGGGGGCATCCCTGCCCCCACCCGACTCTCGTTTTTTGCGGTTTTCCTTGGCATTGCCGAGATAGGTCACCATGAGCTACTCCCTAAACGTGAGCCTTGTCACGGTCGGGTTTCCCCCACGTGACGAGCGAAGAAAATCGACGGAACCTCCGCTGAACAAGTGAAAAAACACCCCGTGAAGGGATACAGGAAAGATATGAAAGCTTTCCGGGGTAACCGGAAGAAATAGGGGGTGGCTATGCAAGAGTTATTCAAGCAGGCCCAGCAAATGCAGAAGAAGATGGCCGAGATCCAGGAGCAGATGGCCAAGGAAACAGTACAGGCCTCCGCGGGGGGCGGCATGGTCCAGGTAACGGTCACCGGCTCCATGGAGGTGGTGGACGTTCAGATCGATTCCTCTGTGATCGATCCCCAGGATCCGGCCATGCTCCAGGATCTCATCCTTGCTGCCAGCAACGAGGCCTTGAAGAAGGCCAGGGAGCTAAAACAGAACGAGATGTCCAAGCTTACCGGGGGAATGAACATTCCCGGTATGGACTTGATGTAGCTAAATTCGGAGGTGAAAGTGCAGAGATTGCCCAAGGCGCTGCAGGAAGTGGTGGATCATTTCGCTTCCCTGCCCGGGCTGGGGCCCAAGTCCGGTCTTCGTATAGCCCTGACCCTCTTGAATATGCCCACGGAAAGGGCCCGAGAGATGGGGAACAGTATCATCCGCCTCCGTGAGGCCCTCTGTGTATGCGAGAGATGCGGCCTGTTGGCGGATGAGAGTCCCTGCGCCATTTGCCGGGAGAACTCCCGCGGCGAGGAGCAGGTTTGTCTCGTTCCGGATTGGGACTCTTTTTTGGCTATCGAGGAGGCCGGTTTGTTCCGCGGCAAATATCTCGCCCTCGGCGGGCTGCTCTCGCCCACGGAGGGAGTGCAGTCCTCGAACCTGGAGCTGGAAAGGCTCCGCTCCAGGCTGAGCGAGGGAGGGGTCAGGGAGATCATTCTGGCCCTCGGCTCCACCCGGGACGGCGAAGCCACAGAGTCCTTCATCCGGAACATGATCGATCGCGAATTCCCTCACATAAGGGTTTCCCGACTGGCCCAGGGCATACCTGTGGGCTCGGATCTGAAGTACGTGGACAAGGAGACGTTGAAGCAGTCCCTGCAGCATCGCCAGCCCCTGGAGTAAGTCCGGAGCTCCCTTCCACTCCCCGGGAACTTTTTGCCCCCATGCTTATCACTACAACGTAAGTTTGCGCCTTGCCGGGGAGTTGCCTTTTGCTCCGGCTGACCCTTCACCCACTTTACGAAGTGGGTGAAGGGTGTTTTCTCGCCTCGGCTCCTGGCGCTTTGTGATGCGGGCATGACCCCTTGAATCAAGAACGCGGGCCAAAAGGAAAAGCACGTGTGCCCTTGGAAGGGCATGCTGCCTTTCGCGCTGCACAAAGCGCTTTTCCTTCGCCTCGGCGGAAAACATTGGCGCAATCCGATCAATGAGCACAGGCAACTCCCCGGCTGCGGCTTAAAATGAGCGAAGTTACGTTGTAGTATTATCTGTGCGGCGAGAAACATCTCGCCTGCGGTCGCTGGGGCGGATTCCCAGACAGGGCAGCCCGTGCCGCAGTCGCGACAGTGGGGTTGCATTGACAACTCCGATATGGGAAATTATTTTACTTTGTTGCCCTGAACAACAATTTGTTCCTTATCTTTACTGCATAGGGGACAGCGATCCAAGAGTCCGAACAAAGCCAGTCAAGCGAGGGTGGCGGAAGTGGTAGACGCGCTGGACTTAGGATCCAGTGGCTGCGGCCGTGAGGGTTCGAATCCCTCCCCTCGCACCACCGCTGCTGTGGGGAAGACTTTTCAGGGGACCACTGAAAGGTCTTTTTTTATATTCGGTGCTTGGACGAAAACTCACCCACCTCCTTCGTCGCTGCATAATTTTGAAATCCTCATGTATTAATATACACTGCGGTTTCAAAATTTTGTCTCCTCGTATCTGGGCAAGTTTACGTCCAATCACGGTTTTCGGTCAGGCACTATTAGGCGGAGAGTCCTCGAATGCGGCCGGGTGGCTTGACACCTGCGGGAGCTGGCGAGGCTTTGGCAAAGAGCCCCTCTTTTCGGGGATTCACGGCGACGGCGAAGCGGGGCGGGCGGTGAGCGCTCGAGCCCTGGTAGCGGAATAACCCTAAGACACTAAGGCAGGAGGCATATAGTC
>JAIPEP010000067.1 GCA_021737085.1 Desulfohalobiaceae bacterium
TTGATTTTGCCGTAGTGCCTGGCTTCGCCGTTTTCATCGACGAAAGCAACTTCAATGGACTCCTTATGGACATCGAGACCAACGTGGAATACATTACTCATGACGGCCCACCTCCTTGGTTGTGGCTCTTGGTTGTGGACTTGAATCGGCCTTTTTTACTTCATTCCACAGCCTAACCCACGTTGGCAAGGTTGGTGGGCCTATTTCGTTCAACCATTATGTCTGAACCGGGAACACTGAACCGGAAACGCTGAACGGGGAACGAGGAACGGGGAACCCTGAACGAGAGGGCTTATGCGACGTAGATTTCTCCAACAGGCGGCCAAGAAGCTCCTAGCCGAGCACGGCCGGACCTGGGCCCGCAAGGCGGGAGACAAAGCAACCTCCCATCTCACGGAGAAAGCCAGGCAGCGCGGCCATCTGCAGCAAAGCTACGATCTGCACGGCCTGACCCGGGAGCTCAAGGCCATGTACCGCGACGGCCGCTTGAGCCGCCGGGAGTGGGAACAGGCCAAGGACATGCTCCGGCAGCGTTTCCGGGAACGCTTCCGCGGAAAGGGGTAGCCCCGTGCGGAAATCAGTGGCCTGGATTCTCCTGGTCCTGCTCCTGCTGGGGCTGGGACACAGCACCTACTCCATGTTCATGGGCCGCCTTACCCAGGCCATGTTCATGCTGCCCTTGCTCATGGCAGTCTATGTCCTGGTGGTGGGCCGCAAACAGTCGGAGCGCTCCCGCAGCGATGCGGACAGCGATACGGATTCGGATCATCCCCCGCAGGACGAGGATTCCTGAAGCCCCGCTTCAGTCCCGGAGGAACCGGTCCGGAGCCAGGGCATGTATTGGCTCTTTTCCGAAGCCGCCCATGGCCTCGGCCACCCTGCTGCCGCTCGCCGCCCCCAGGGTCAGGCCCAGATTGGCGTGACCCGAGGCGACCCACACATTCCCCGCCCCCGGCATGCGTCCCACAACTGGCAATCCGTCCGGGGTCAGGGGCCTGTTTCCCCGCCATATCCGAGGCCGGCCGGAATAGTCCAGGCCGGGCATAAGAGATCTGGCCCGCCGCAGCACCCCCTGTAGCCCCAAGCGACGGATGCCCTTCTCCCGGCCGGAAAGCTCCAGTCCGCCGGTCACCCGGAAACCTCCGGCCCAGGGCGTTATCCCCACCCGGGCCTCCTCCAGCAGCATGCCCCTTTTGGGCACCGGATCGGCGGCACTGAAGCTGATGCTCCAGCCCGTTCCGGCACGTAGGGGTAGCCATAAGCCCAGGCTGTGCAAAATATCCCGCGTTCCGGAACCCGCGGCCAAAAGTACCTGTTTTGCCCGGAGAGAGCCACAGGTGGTCCTGACCCGCTGCACCCCGCCCCGAAGGCCGGCATCCAGGGCATAAACCCGGGTAAGGCTCAGCATGCGCACCCCCTCCTTATGCAGGGCCTCCTGCAGGCGAGACATCAGCCTCTCCGGCTCTGTGCGGCGGTCCCTCTCCTGTAGCACAGCCCCCAGCACAGAGGGGGCCAGTCCAGGCTCTGCCTCTCTGGCCTCTCCGGGGGAGAGCAGCTCTGCTTCCAGACCCGGGATTTGTCTGCTCCGGACCTGGTGAACCGCCCTAACCCAGGCCATTCTCTGGAAATAGGGGTAGAGAACGCCCTCCCTTGCCGGAAAAGGCTCCTCCTCTTGTCCGAACTCGGCCTCCATTAGCTCAAGGCTTTGCAGTCCCATTTCCAGCAGGATCCTGGAGCCTTTTTGGAAAGGACTTCTGCGGCAATGCAGGGCGAAACGAAGGAGCCAGCCCCACAGATCGGGGTCCAGCCCGAAAGAGACCCCCGGAGAGCAACCGCTACTGGAAAACATGCCGGCTATTCCCTCCCGGATCCTGCCAGGTTCCGGAAGAGGCTTGCAGCGGCTGGGCGCGAGGAGCCCGGCGTTGCCCATGGAACAACAGTCCTGGCTGGTGCCGCCGTCCAGGACCAGGACTTTCGCCCCGCTACGGGCCAGGTAGAGGGCGCTCCAGAGCCCTATAACCCCGCCGCCCACTACTATTACATCCCAGTCCCCGTTCCATTCGGCCTCAGTCAAGGCCTCTTGTGGATGGGAGCCTAAAATCGCCTTGTCTTCACTCCTGCCCTTTTCTTCCATGACCCGTTTGTCCTTAGCCGCCTCCGGATGCATTTTCGTGGCCCGCCACAGGCAAAGCCAAGTGGAAGGCAATCTGTCAAGCTCCCTGCCATTGACGCCTGTTGAGAACACACTCTACTTCAGCCTGGGCAGCAATGGCAAGACCAGCCGGATCTTCAACTGATACGAGGATTACTGAAGGGGTGTTTTTTGTCCACACCCAGAAAGAATTGAGGCAGTGTCCAGAAACGTGTATCCTTAAAAACCGCAGCGCGAAGAAAGCGGCATAAAGGCTCGCTGCACGGGAACTTACACATGGCCAAGAAACCGTCCCGACCCAGTCTGCTCGATCTGGAACCCAAGCAAGGGACCTCGGAGCGGAGGCGACTGGCCTGGATGCTCTGGCAAAGGCCTCGCTTTGAGGAGCTTGTCCGGAGCTTCGAGGCCACCTATGGGGAACGGCCCGTGTTCTGGAGGTGCTTCATGGCCGAGGATATGGACCTCTACCTTACCCACCCGGTAAACGCCCTGGCTGTACATCGCCAGAGCGGGGAGCTTATCCTCGACTCCCGCTTCTATAGTCTGGCCTGGGGCTCGAGAATCGACTCCCTCGCCCCGGAGCGGCGCAGGCACATATCCCCCCAGGTCTGTGCCCTCCTGGACGGCCGTATCACTGCCCAAGAATGGCGACCGGAAGTCATGCAGCGCTTTTTCCTGAACAGGGAGCGCGTAGGCGAGCTGGAGACCGTCTTGCGCCAAAGGGGGCTTGGCTACTGCCTGGAAAAGGAATGGCACAAGGGGGTCATCCGGGTCTTCGGGACCCCGCAGGAGCTGAATCGGCTCTTCCACATGGGCCTGGAGCAGGGCCTGCTTGCCTTGGAGAAAACCTGATTCCCCGGAGCCTCCGAAGAAATGCCCTCCCCCCTATTCATTCAAGACCACCTGGGCCTCTGCCCATGGCGCTTGCCAAAAAATCCCGCCTGCGTTATATGATTCTGTTTCACCTCGAGCCTAGAGATCGCGGGGCGGGAGGCGGAAAGGAAACCAGGCGTTGATTCGCCGATCCTTCCGGCCCGAGTAAAAACTTTCCAAGACAACGCAGATCACTTATGCAGGAAACCATTTCCCCGGAGCGAATCCAAGCCGAGATCCAGAAAAGACGGACCTTCGGTATCATCAGCCATCCCGATGCGGGCAAGACAACCCTGACCGAGAAATTCCTCCTCTTCGGCGGGGTCCTCCAGCAGGCCGGAGCCATCAGGGGCAAGAAGGCGGACCGCCACGCCAAGTCGGACTGGATGGGGGTGGAGCGCGAGCGCGGCATCTCCGTGACCTCCTCGGTCATGCAGTTCCCCTATCAGGGGTATGAGGTCAACCTCCTGGACACTCCTGGCCATAAGGACTTTTCCGAGGATACCTACCGGGTGCTGACCGCGGTGGACTCCGCCCTGATGGTGCTCGACGGGGCCAAGGGGGTGGAGAGCCAGACGGAGAAGCTGATGCAGGTCTGCCGCATGCGCAGCCTTCCCATCATGACCTTCATCAACAAGCTGGATCGCGAGTGCCGGGATCCCTTGGAGCTTTTAGACGAGATCGAAAATGTCCTGGGCATCCAGGCCGTGCCCTTGACCTGGCCCATCGGTATGGGCAAAACTTTTCAGGGTGTGTACGATCTCCTCCGCGGGGAAATCCGTTTTTTCCACTCCGTGGGGGGCAAGGGCACTCGGCCCGAAACCACCAGAGTGATCGACGATCTCCAGGACCGGGCACTGGACGAGCTTATCGGATCCGGTGCTGCGGAGGAGCTGCGGCAGAGTGTCGAGCTCCTGAATGGCGCGGGTTATCCCTTCGACAACAGGGCCTATCTTCAGGGCAGGCAGACCCCTGTTTTCTTCGGCAGCGCGGTGAACAACTTCGGGGTGCAGGAGCTGCTGGACACCTTTGTCCGGCTGGCGCCGTCACCGCGGGGGCGCGAGACGGAAACGCGGGAAATCGCCTCGGATGAGCCGGAATTTTCCGGGGTGGTCTTTAAAATCCAGGCCAATATGGATCCTGCCCACCGCGACCGCATCGCCTTTCTGCGTGTCTGCTCCGGGATGATGCACAAAGGGATGCGGGTCCGTCACCACCGGATGAACAGGAATATGGATCTATCCAGGGCCATCATCTTCATGGCCCGCGACCGCTCCGGAGCGGAGGAGGCCTGGCCCGGGGACATCATCGGGTTGCCCAATCACGGGACGCTAAAGATCGGAGACACCTTGAGCCACAAGGAGGAGCTGAAGATCAAGGGAGTGCCCAGCTTCGCACCGGAGCTCTTCCGGCGCGTGATCCTCAAGGACCCCTTCCGGGCCAAGCAGCTGGAAAAGGGCCTTTTCCAGCTCACGGAGGAGGGAGCGATCCAGCTTTTCCGTCCTGTTATGAGCAACGACTATATTCTGGGCGCCGCCGGAGCGCTGCAGTTCGACGTCACCGCGGACAGGCTGCGCACCGAATACGGGGTGGAAGCCACTTACGAGCCGGTAAGCGCCTATGCCCTGCGCTGGATCCATTCCGAGGACAGCCGGATCCTGCAACAGTTCCGGCAGCGTCACCAGCGACAACTGGTAGAGGACGCTCAGGGCAGACCGGCAGTTTTTTTCTCCTCCAGCTGGTGGATGGAACGGACCCTGGAGGACTGGCCGAGCATCACCTTCAGCAAGACAATGGAGAACTAGAGGCCTGACATCAAAATGGCGTGGCTCAGGCCAAGGAAACCGGTAACGGAACGCGCTCTCCAAAGCTCAGGTTTCCGGGCGTAAACTCGGGATGGTAAAGGAGTGGACCATGCGGGGCATAGACGTCAACTGCGACATGGGCGAGAGCTTTGGCCCTTATACCCTGGGGCGCGACAGCGAGGTCATGCCGCACATTACCTCTGCCAACGTAGCCTGCGGATGGCACGCCGGAGATCCGTCGGTTATGGATCGCACAGTGGCACTTGCAGCGCAAAACGGTGTATCCGTCGGGGCCCACCCCGGCTACCCTGACCTTTTGGGCTTCGGCAGGCGCAAGCTGGACTGCTCCCCGGACGATCTCACCCAGTACATCATCTATCAGGTGGGAGCCCTGCAGGCCTTCTGCCATAAGCACGGAACCCCCCTGCAGCACGTCAAACCCCACGGCGCCCTGTATCACGCCGTTCTCGAGGACGAAGAACTCGGCCGCGCAGTAGCCCGGGCCGTGCTACAGGTGGACCCGGGCCTCGTCCTGGTCACCTTGGCAGGGCCCAAGGGCGAGAGCATGAGCTCGATATGCCGGGAGATGGGGCTTGACGTGGCCAGAGAGGCCTTTCCGGACCGGGCCTACAATGCGGACGGCACCTTGGTCCCCCGCGGCAGCCGGGGTGCGGTTATAGAGGATCCACAGGAGGTGGCCGCCAGGACCCATTCCCTGGCCAGGGACAACTCGGTCCGAGCGGCAAGCGGGGAAACCATAGAGCTCGAGGCCCATACCGTGTGCGTGCACGGCGACACCCCCACTGCGGTGGAGCTGGTGCGGGAAATCGGACATCGCCTGCAGGACGACGGTCTCCAGCTAAGGCACATGGCCCAACTGACCAATTAACACTGACTCGAGCGGCCTTACAGTCGGCCAAACAGGAGCCGAAAAGTGCGCCTCGAATCGCAAGCGACAGACACGCCCCGTTACAGGGAATCCGGAGACGGGGGCCTGCTGGTGGAGCTGGGGGACCGGATCGACTGGACCCTGAACGCGCGCACCCGCAGGCTCGCCCTGCTGCTGGAGCGGCGGGCCCTGCCCGGAGTCGTGGAAATCGTTCCGGCCTATTGTTCCTTCCTGATCCTCTTCGAGCCGGAAACCCTGGATCTGGAGCGGCTCAAGGCCGAGATCGACGATTTGTTTCCCGGGCTCGACGACTCCGGCGAGAAAGAGCCCGAGGCTTCCGGTCAGGTCGTGGAAATACCGGTCTGCTACGGAGGGGACTTCGGCCCGGATCTTGCGAGCGTGGCACAACACAACGGACTGTCCCCGGAAGAGGTCATCCGTATCCATTCCTCCGGCACCTACCCTGTGTACATGCTGGGCTTCGCTCCGGGGTTCCCCTATCTCGGCGGCCTGGACGAGCGCATCGCCACTCCGAGGCTGGATACCCCCCGTTCCCACGTGCCCGCGGGCTCCGTGGGCATCGCCGGCTCCCAGACCGGGATCTATCCCCTGGCCAGCCCGGGAGGATGGCGGCTCATCGGTCGCACGCCGCTCACCCTTTTCGACTCCACAGCCGAGGATCCGGTGCCCTACTACCGCCCCGGGGACAGCCTCCGCTTCGTCGCGGTGAGCCAAGAGGAATTCAACCGCTTGCTCCGGGAGAGGGATCATGGATAGCACCTTCCTGGTTCTGGAGCCCGGTTCCTTCACCACGGTCCAGGACGCCGGCCGCCGCGGCTACCAGAAGCTCGGGGTTCCCCTTTCCGGAGCCGCAGACGAATACGCCTTCCGGGTTGCCAACCTCCTGGCGGGCAATCGGCCCAACGCCGCAGTGCTGGAGATGACCGTCGTGGGCTGCACCCTGGCCACGCTCAAGCCTGCCTGGGTGGCGGTCACCGGAGCGGAGGCCGAGGTGAAGAAAAACAGCGCGAAAAAGACCACCTGGTCCGGCTTCGCCGTCGAGCCCGGGGACGTGCTGCGCATGGACAAGGTCCGCAAGGGGTGCCGCCTCTATCTTGGCGTTTCCGGAGGGATCGACGTGCCGGAGGTCATGGCCAGCCGCTCCACCAGTGCCCAGGCAGGATTCGGAGGCTATAAGGGCAGGGCCCTGCGCAAGGGGGATTTTCTTTCCACAGGCGGGCAGTCCCGGAGCGCTCAAGTGCACAGCGAGGTCCCGCGGGAATTCGTCCCCGAGCTCTCCAGCAAAATGGTCCTCAGATGCCTCCCCGGACCGCAGGCGGAATTTTTCCACTCCCGGGGCGAGGAGCTCTTTGCATCCGAGTACCGCGTAACCACCCAGGCGGACAAGCGCGGCATCCGGTTGGAAGGGCCGCCGCTCGAACACGCGAGCGACTCCCCGGGCGGCGTCCTCTCCGAGCCCAGTCTGCCGGGAAACATCCAGGTTCCCGGGGACGGAAGCCCCATTGTCCTGTTGCGGGAGCAGACCGTGGGGGGATACGCCAAGGTGGCCACAGTCATCACCAGCGATCTCTGGCGTCTGGGACAGGCCGCTCCCGGAGACCGGATCCGTTTCCGGGCCGTGGACCGGGAAACCGCGGCCTCCCTCCGCGTGGAAATGCTCCGGCGTCTGGAGGAGCTGGAACGCAGGCTGCAGGAAGAGTAAGCTCACCCCTCGACAGGCAAAGCGAGCCAAGGTAGCGTGCGATAAGTTGTGCAAAGAAGTGATCGGTATCCCCAACCCGAAACCAAGGAGGCAGTTATGCGACGCATTCTTCTCTTTACCCTCGTCTTTGTCCTGGCCTTTGCCTTTCAGGCCGGCGCGGCGGAAATGAAGATGAACCTCAACTGCATTTATCCCGCGTCCAACTTCCACACCCAGGGGGCCATGGACTTCGCCAAGAAGGTGGAAAAGTACACCGATGGCAAGATCCAGATCGCGGTCCAGCCCGGCGGAAGCCTGGGATACAAGGGCAGCGAGCTGCTCAAAACGGTCAAGGACGCCTCGGTGCCCATGTCGGACATCCTCATGGGCGTTGTCTCCGGGAGCGAGGAAATCTTCGGCCTGAGCACCTATCCCCGCATCGTCAAGTCCTACGACGAGGCCAGAAAGCTCTACGATGCGGCCCGGCCCTACTATGAAAAGGCTTGCAAGAAATGGAACCAGAAGATGCTCTACGCCGCCCCCTGGCCCCCGAGCGGTTTGTTCACCAAGGAGCCGGTCAAGTCCCTGGAGGACTTTGAGGGCCTCGAGACCCGGACCTACGACAAAAACGGGGCCAAGTTCCTGCGCAAGGCAGGCGGCAATCCGCAGTCCATGGCCTGGGGCGAGGTCTATTCCGCTCTGAACACCGGACTCATCGATTCAGTTCTGACCTCGGCCACCTCGGGCAAGGACGGCAAATTCTGGGAAGTGCTGAATCACTTCAAGAAGATCCATTTCGCCTATCCCCTGAACATGGTCACCATCAACATGGACTACTGGAACTCCCTGAGCCCAGAGCAGCAGGAGGCCGTGCTCAAGGCGGCCCAGGAAACGGAGAAGGCCCAGTGGAAGGCCTCCATGAAAAGCAACCAGAAGTCGCTGAAGATCCTCAAGGAGAATGGGATCAAGGTGTCCGAGGAGAGCCCGGAGCTGGAGAAGGAGCTGGACCGGATCGCGGATGAGATCTTTCGCGAGTTCAAGCAGGACGCGAGCCAGGACACCAAGAAGGCCCTGCAAGCCATAGGGATGTAGGACAATGCGGCGACTGCAACGCTGCGTGGAAGGCCTCTGCCGGGCGGGGGCCTTCCTCGCCGCCCTGTTCATGGCCCTGACTGTGGGGCTCATCGTGCTGGAAATCGCCATCCGCAGCTTTCTCGGCACGTCCACCATGATCACGGCCGAGTACAGCGGGTATTTCCTTGTGGCCACCGTCTCCCTGGGACTGGCCTACACCCTGCATCACAGGGGCCACATCCGGATTACCCTGATCTACGACAGGCTCGCCCCCTCGGTGCAGAACAAGCTGGACATCGGGGCAGCCCTCGTGGGGCTGGGCATTTGCGGCTACGCCATCCACTATTCCGTGCTCATGGTCTATGACAACTATTCCTTGGGCATGACCGCGGACACGGTTGCGGAAACCCCGTTCTGGATCCCCATGATCTCCGTCCCCGCGGGATTTGCTCTGCTCTTCCTGGAGCTCGCGGCCTTTCTCCTGAGGAGGCTCAATGATCGCTGATCCGCTGACCCTGTCCGTAGTGCTCCTGGTGATCATGTTCGGACTGCTGCTCTCGGGGATCTGGATCGGCTTCTCCCTCTTCGGCACCGGCATCGCGGGGTTGCTCCTATACGACCTCAATCTCCCGCCGGTGCTCTCCGTCTGGGACAAGATCGGCAATATCCTGGCCAACTCCGTCTGGAACAGCCTGGACTCCTGGGCCCTGAGCGCACTTCCCCTGTTCGTGCTCATGGGAGAGATCCTCTATCGCACTGCCATCTCCACCCGGCTTCTGAGCGGGCTGGTTCCCTGGCTGAGCCGGATCCCCGGCCGGCTCTACCACATCAACGTGGTGGCCTGCTCCCTGTTCGCCGCGGTCTCTGGCTCCAGCGCGGCGACCACGGCCACGGTGGGCAACATCACCCTGCACGAGCTCAAGAGCCGGGGCTACCACAAGAAGCTGGCCCTGGGCTCCCTGGCGGGCGCCGGGACCATGGGCTTCCTGGTCCCGCCCAGCCTGATCATGATCATCTACGGGGTCCTGTCCGAGACCTCCATCGGCAAGCTCTTCATCGCCGGGATCATTCCCGCCGCGGTCCTGGGCGGGATGTACTCCGGATTCATCATCCTTCAGTCCCTCATGCACCCGGAGTACGTCCCGGCGGACGAGCAGACCCACACTTGGTGGGACCGGCTTGCGGGTCTGAAGGACATCCTGCCCGTCTTCCTGCTCATCTTCGTGGTCCTGGGAGGTATCTATCTGGGGTACACCACGCCCACCGAGGCCGCCGCCATCGGCGTGGTGGGCTCCCTGGTCCTGGCCGCCTATTTCCGCAACCTGAACCTGGCCAACCTCAGGGAATCCTTCCAGGCGGCGGTGCGCACCACCTGCATGATCTGTTTCATCATCACCGGGGCCGCCTTTCTCTCCCAGATCGTGGGCTTCATCGGTATCGCCACCGCGCTTAGCAACTACATCGCCTCCCTGAATCTGTCCCCCTACATCCTGATCCTGGTGGTAGGCATCATGTACCTCATGCTGGGCATGATCCTGGACGGGATCTCCATCGTGGTCATGACCCTGCCCATAGTTCTGCCCATTGTGGTCCAGGCCGGATTCCATCCCCTCTGGTTTGGGATCTATCTAGTGATCATGGTGGAGCTGTCCCAAATCACCCCACCGGTAGGCTTCAGCCTCTTTGTCATCCAGCACATCTCCAAGGAGAACCTGTTCACCATCCTGCGGGCTACTGTGCCCTTCTTTGTGATCATGATCCTGATGGTGGTCATCCTGACCGCCTTCCCGGATCTGGTTTTCTTCCTGCCCTCCAGGATGATGGGATAGGAGGGAGAACTCTCTCCCTTTTCGGGAATACTACCCTGCCTCTATGTCAGGCATAGCGGTAAGGGATCGCCGACCAGAGCACACTGAAAAAATTGGCTCTGCCTGAGCTAAAACACCCGGCGTGGATAATGCTTGCTCGGGGGAATGCTCAGAGGTTACAGGAGGGTCAACACCTTGCTTCCCTGGGATTGGCTGCAGACCCACTCGGAAATACTGTGGGCGACCGGAGTGGCCTCCGCAGTGGTGATGCTGTGCGGCATCGCAGTGGTGCCCTGGATCGTGCTCAGGCTGCCCCGGGACTATTTCCTCCCTCCGCGCAGACATCCGGTCACCCCGGAGCGGTTTCCCCTCTCCGTGGGACTGCCCCTGCTTGTGGCCAAGAATTTCCTGGGAGTCGTGCTGATTCTGGCGGGACTGGCTATGCTCGTGCTTCCGGGTCAGGGCCTGTTGACCATCATCCTGGGGCTCGCCCTGACGAACTTCCCCGGCAAGTTCGCCCTGCAGCGCAGACTGGTGGGCCACCCCTCGGTCCTCAACTCCCTGAACTGGCTCCGGAGACTTTTCGGCAGAGCCCCCTTTATCGCTCCAGATACCAGAGGGAAAAAATCCTAGCAGCCCGGATATGGACACCCGGTTTGAGCCTGGGAATCGCTCCGGCTACTGCCCCCGCTTCCAGCGGAAATAGACGAAGATCCGGCCGGAGTTGTCCTTGTCCTTGTCGATGCGGTGATATATCTGCTTGATGTCCTTGCGGTCCAGGAACCGGAGCACCCGCTTCTTGAGCTGACCCGTCCCCTTGCCGCAGATGATCTCCAGCTCCTTGGCCTTCTTTTCTCTAGCCTCTCGAACGGCGTTCTCCAAGGCCTCGTCGATCTCTCTGCCTTTGTTGAATATGGGATGCAGATCCAAGGTCAGGCTTCGGGTGGACACCGCTGTCATCTCCTGTGGGTTTAAGCCAGGGGAATCCGCTGTAATTTAGCATGCTTCCTTTTCCTGTAACCCGCAAGAAGCAAATAACCTGGATTTATTGTAAGCTGGGCCTTGCCACAGGACAAGGCCCTACTTTACTAATAAAGGGGAAGCCACTGGGTTGTCCGCAGCAACGTATTCCGCTTAGAATGTGGCCGCTTGCTTGATTAGCAGCAATCCGGGGGCAGAATGGACACGAGCACCGA
>JAIPEP010000068.1 GCA_021737085.1 Desulfohalobiaceae bacterium
TTGAAGAGTGTTCCGAGGACCTCGATTGGTAATGTGGCGGGTTGTATTCACCAAACAGGCCAAAAAGGATGCAAAAAAATTATCCGCTGCAGGATTGCGCTCAAAGGCTGAGGTATTGCTCGAGATCCTTCGGGAAAATCCCTATCGGACACCTCCTCCATACGAAAAGCTTATAGGCGATTTAAAGGGTGCTTACTCACGTCGTATAACCATGCAACATCGTTTGGTATATCAAGTTCTGGATGAAGAGAAAACGGTTAAAGTTATTCGAATGTGGACCCATTATGAATAACCTTGCTGGGCATATTTTAGACCCCGATGAAATGGGAAAAAATTTCATGGGGCAAGCACGATTAACAGGATTTTCAGGATTATTTTTCCCCGCATGCTCCCAGTTTAATGCCCCTGGGCTTATTCTCCGAGCAATTAACCCAGTTAAACAGACCACTGGTCTACGGCATAGCCGTGTTTAACCGGGTAAAACGGGACAGGCGGAAGCCTGCGGGCACATAACCAATCATGTGCAGAGTGTAATGCAAACGTTTCCCTTCCATCGCCGACAGGGGATTGGGCCCTTCTTCTTCTCCGCGCGCTCCGCGGCGCTGCGCGAGTATATCTTTCCGGAGTATCGAGAAAGTAGTCATTGAAATCGAGACACTTCGCATACTTGAAGGACACCTTACTCCTCGTGCTTTGGGTCTTGTGATTGAATGGGCTGCTCAGCACCAAAACGAACAGTTACAAAACTGGGAGCTGGCAAAAAATAAGCAAGCACCTAAAAAGATCGAGCCTATAAAATAAGGGGGGCTTTTATGCTGAAAGACGTGGTTTCTGCCGTTTACAAGGAGGGATATCAAATCGAAATAACATTTGAGGACGGAGTTTCCGGAATAGTTGACTTTGCCAAGTATTTACATCAAGGAGGGGTGTTTGAAAAATTTAAGGGTATAGAATTTTTCAAGAATTTCACCATAAATAGAGAGCTGGGTGTATTGACCTGGGGGGATGATGAAGTGGATATAGCCCCGGAAACACTTTATGCTGAGGCTACGAATTCCCCTCTGCCTGATTGGATGACCCAGCAAGAGGATACTTCGGAGAAGGTGTCCTTTTAGCCTGTCATGTGGCCTCTGCGGCTGACAACAAGTTATCTGGAGCCCGTTGCGCTGCAAGCGGGACCCGTCGCCAAGAATTGATCCCATGCCTGGCAAGCCTTTC
Organism: Desulfohalobiaceae bacterium; assembly: GCA_021737085.1. GTDB lineage: Bacteria > Desulfobacterota > Desulfovibrionia > Desulfovibrionales > Desulfothermaceae > JAIPDU01. The sequence continues at coordinate 1,219 of JAIPEP010000068.1, forward strand.
CCTCGCAAGTGGCTTTCGCTCCCGGGCCTGAGCAGCGAGAGCCGGATCGTCCTTCAGTACGCCCTGGTCTTCTTCCTGGGCCTTCTCCTGCTGGATATCGTCGTGGTGGGCCTGCATTACCTGTCCTCCCTCAAGGAGTGGGACTCCGTCTACGACAAGCTCTCCTTCTTCGTGACGCAGCTCATCCTTTGGGAGCTCGTGCTCGTCCTCGTGGTCTCCTACGTCTTCTTCCAGCTGCTAAGGCGCTACAAGCGGCACAAGGAGGAGGCAGCGGAGTTCCAGGGCCTGCTTCTGCAGGCGGTCTCGCACAAAATGGGCAACTTCCTCGCAGCGCAGCGGGTGGACCTGGAGCTGGTGCGCGACACCGGGAGCAGCCAGGCCCTTGCCAGATTGGAGAGTGGCTCCTCCTTCCTGGAGCGGGACTTCCGGCATATCATACGGATTATCCGGGACTACCGCTTCGAGGAAGCGGAACAGGCTCCCCTTGATTTCGGGGACATCGGATTCGATGTCGCGGAGCAGCTGCGCCCGGAGCTGGAGGGCAAGCTGAGAACGCGCCTGCAGAGCGCCCCCGTGCAGGGCTGCCGGCAGGAGGTGGAAACAGTGGTCTTTCTCCTGGCGGAGAATGCGGCCCGCTATTCCGCCTCCAGGGTGACCCTTCGCTCCGGGCGGATGAGCGGAATATCCTACCTGTTTATCCATAACGACTTGGCCGGGAAGGCGGCCAAGGGCACCGGGGTGGGCCTGAATATCGCCGAGCGCCTGGTCCGGAGAAACGGGATAGGGCTGCGCACTAGGGAGAGAGAAGCGAGCTTTGCAGTGCTGCTTACAGGTGCAGTGTAGCAGTTGTTGAACAGAGGATTCAAACGCTTTTCTCACGTTCTAAGTGTTGATTTTTTATGTCCCCAAGGTAGGGTATAAAATATATACACTTAAAGACGCTTTTTTCGGTGATATTTCTTAACAAAGGCCCTTTGCAGGTTAAACTGAGAGATACTTGAGCTAGGATGTGATCTCTTTATAGGTTTTTCCTGAGATGGGCTGGTCAAGAGCCCTTTTTTATAAAGGAGTCCGCTATGAAAGGCAAAAGCTTGGCGATAACGATTTTGGCTGCTATCCTTCTTGGAGCCCTTTTCCCCCTTCGCGTGAGCCAGGCGGACAATCTGGCCCAGGATTATCATGAAACCCCTCCCTTTATTACTACCGCCGTCTCCCCCAAAGTGATGTTGGTGATGGGCCGCAACCACAAGCTGTTCTACGAGGCGTACAACGACGCATCCGACCTGAACGGGGACGGAGTGATCGATGTGACTTACAAGCCGGACGAGATAGACTATTACGGCTACTTCGACTCCTATAAGTGCTACCAATATGATGGGGTAGAGAATCAATTCGAACCGTCCTGTGACAGCAATCCTGACACCAAGACATGCGAGGGATTTAGCGCCTACGAATGGAGCGGGGATTTCCTCAACTACCTGACCATGTCCCGCATGGACGCCCTGAGAAAGGTGCTCTATGGCGGGAAGCGCTCTACTGACGAGAAGGACGAGACAGTTCTGGAGCGGGCCTACATCCCGCAGGACGCCCATTCCTGGGGCAAGAGCTATAACAGTACTCAGACGGATGGGTACGATATCAGCAAGTATTCACCGTTAGGCACGACTAGTTCTGGTGAACGTCATCTTTTTGCCTCCACGACTCTCGATGAGGACGGAGACGGAGACGGACACGACGATCCCCCTCTGTTGCTGGTAGGGGAGGATACATCTAAAAGGGTCTGGGAGTGGGTAGCTAAAGAAAGGCCTGTCTGCGATGGCACCGTGACAACTGACAGGAAGCGTACGGTTCGAGTGGAAGTCGGCGTATGCTCTGAGTCGGATACCAGCGGAGTTTATTCCGGAAGCATGTCCTACAACAGTTCGTATTCTCCCAAGCCAGTGGGCCTCTTGCAGCGCTATGGGAAAGACGGGGACATGCACTTCGGTCTTTTAACCGGTTCCTATACGAACAATATTTCCGGAGGTGTGCTGCGCAAGAACATAGGCAGCATTGAAGACGAGATTGATCCAAATACAGGCGAATTTACAAGCTCGCAAGGAATTATTCACACTATCGATCATCTGCGTATTATAAATTTTGATTATAGTAATCATGAATATGAAGGTGGATGGTACACTGAGGGTCCCATGTCTGAATCTGTGTCTGACCCTGACGCACCGGATTTCCCGGACTGGGGGAATCCTACAGCCGAGATGCTCTATGAGGCGCTCAATTACTTTGCAGGGGATGCGGGGGATGGTTCGACGACCTCATTCACTGACGGAGTTTCCGATGGGAATGACGAAGGATTGAACCTGCCTCATCCCAATTGGCAAGATCCCTACAACTCCACAGATTATTGTGCTGAGGCCCATATTCTGACCATCAGCGATATTTATCCCTCTTTTGACTCGGATGAAGTCCCGGGTACGGCATGGGGACCGAAAACCCCAAAGAAAGTCGGTAGTGCCAGTGAACAACTCAACGCCGAGGCAATTGGGGATGAAATTTTCAGTAATGAGTTCAACGGCACCCAAAACCGTTTCATAGGGTGTAGCGATTGCGCATCCCACGGGGATTATTCCTGTTCGCCAAAGAGCGTGGACAGTCTGGGAGATATTCGCGGGCTCTGCCCGGATGAGCCCACCAAGCAGGGAAGCTACTATTCCGCTTCCGTGGCCCATTACGGCCGGACCAATGATTTGAACAACGTACAGGGAAACCAAACCATAACCAACTATATGGTGGGGTTATCCTCACCGCGTCCTCGTATCGAGATTCCGGTAGGAGACAATACAATCACTATTGTACCCTTTGCGAAATCTGTAAATGGGAGTAGCTACAACATTACGCCGGACGAGGACAATGACTATCAACCTACGAATACCATAGTAGACTACTTTGTGGAAAGCATAAGCCCCACACAAGGCAGCTTCCGGATCAATTTCGAGGATGTGGAACAAGGGGCGGACCATGACATGGACGCCATCGTGCGCTATACGTATAAGTTGCTGGATTCTAGCGGTGCTCCTGTATCGGATCCAACGCAAGGGGATAAGGTGCAACTAACCGTGGAATCGGAATATGCCGCCGGAAGCATTACTCAGCATCTCGGTTACATCATTTCCGGCACTCAAAACGATGGCACGTACTTAGTGGTTCGCGATAATGATCTTGATGCTCAAGATGGTAATGGAGTCGAAATTCCTGAATATTCCGCAGATGCAAATGCCACGGATGTGGCTTATTTTCTGGACAGTCCGGAAACCGAGGATGACCTCGGCTTGTCCGATACAAGGACTTTCGAGCCAAGCACCACAGAGGCGGCCACGACCCTGAAGAATCCCCTGTGGTATGCCGCCAAATGGGGCGGTTTCGAGAGCGTGAACAACAACGGCAAGCCTGATCAGCAGGAAGAGTGGGACGCGGATGGGGACGGAAAGCCGGACTCCTATTTCTACGTCCAGAATCCCCTTCGACTTGAGGATAAATTGAACAAGGTGTTTGCCGAAATCCTACAGAGGACCTCGGGGGGAACGTCGATCGCATCCCTGACGGAGCGAACCACATCCGGGGCCCTGATCAGTCAGGCCGTCTTCTATCCCCAGAAGCGTATCAACGGGCACAAGATAAACTGGTTGGGATACCTCTACTCCTACTGGTTCTTGAACAAGGTCAATGTCCAGAACCTGCGGGAGGACACTCCCGCGAGCAAAAGCAGTCACAATCCTGAGGACAAGAAGCTGGATATTCTCGGGGATCGCATCCTGCAGTTCAACTCCACTGCCTCCGATCTGGAGATAGATGTCTACAATTCCTCCACGAACGGATCCAGGGACGAACAGGTGGCCACCTATGACAGTCTAGAGGACGTATCCCCGGTGTGGGAGGCCGGAGAACACCTTCAGGAGAGGAACGCCTCGAAACGCACAATATACGGCGTGACCCAGAACGGGAACATGACGAAGTTCAACACCTCAAATGCGGCGCAATTCGAACAGAACCTCGGGAACGACCAGGATCAGTTCCCGAGCTGTCTGCTCAACGGGACCACGCCGCAATACAGCAAACTGATCCGCTTTCTGCGCGGGGAGCACGTTGCCGGATGCAGATCCCGGCAAACCGGCAATGGAGTCTGGAAGCTCGGGGACATCGTTCATTCCACCCCGGAAACAGTGACCTATCCCGACGAGGGCTATTCCCTTGTCTTTACCGGGGCCAATGACGGGATGCTTCACGCCTTCCGACTGGGCAAGCTCAAGCGGCAAAAGGACGACTTGCAGCCGACCAAGCTGTGCAATGACGATAATGATTGCGGCACGGACAAGCTCGGCCGTGAGGAATGGGCCTTCATTCCCAAAAACGCCATGCCCTATCTGCGCTATATGGCTTTCCCGAGCTACAGCCACATCAATTCCGTGGATCTCAAGCCGTATGTTATCCACAAGAAGGGGAGCAATCAAAAGATCCTTATCGGAGGGATGCGTTTCGGTGGGGCCTGCGGGGCGGATGCGAAGAAGTTCGATGCGGTCCATCCTCCTCCGGATACCTGCACGAATCGGGGCGGGAGCGATTGCACCGGTCGTTCCGCCTACTTCGCCCTGGACGTGAGCGATCCGCAAAATCCGGAATATCTCTGGAGCTTCTCCCCTTCCAATTTGGGCTTCTCCTACTCCGGACCGGCTTACATCCATCGCAAGAACTCCAATGACAATTGGAAGCATTACGTGATGTTCGCCTCCGGGCCCACCTCCTATGATGGCTATTCCGCGCAGCCGCTCACCTTATTCATTCGGGATCTCATGGATGGAACCAAGGTACGAACCGAGACGACTCAGAAGAAGAACGCCTTTGGAGGGCGCCTGTTCACCGACGGTCTGGACGTGGACGGCGACTACCAAACGGATTACGTCCTTATGGGTTACACGGAAAAGTCTTCGGAGAGCACCACCGCTGCGGGAGGTGTCATGAAGATCTGGACCGGTGCCACGTCTGGCGGCGATCCGTATCCCGATGGTTGGGATTACGACAATTACCTCAACCTGGAAGACACCTCAGTGGTTTCCCGCGTGGTCCCCATGCGCTGCTTCGGTCAGTGGTACATCTACTTCGGAACCGGACGCTACTTCCATGCAACGGACAACGATATGGATGTCAACTTCCTCTACGGGCTGCCCTTCACCTGTAATCCGGAAACAAATGATTGCGATACGGGGAGCATCAACTCGGCGCATAACAGCGAGGACATGAATTGTACTGACATTTATCAGGAGGGGAGCAATCCCAATCAGGCGGGATGGAAAAGGAAGCTTAAAGAAGGTTCAGGCGATTACATGATGGAGCGCAATTACGCCGATCCGTCGGCGACTGAGTTCAACGTGGTCTTCTTTAATCCGGCCATGCCCACGGCCAATCCCTGTGAATTTGGGGGGAAATCACGCTCCTTCGCCCTGAACTGCGTCACTGGCTGGGGTTTGATGAACGACGACTGTAGTGATAAATATACTGTGTCAGCGGAGACCTTTAAATATCTGGTGCAGCTTTCCGGAGGCGACATCAAACAATATTCCAGCGAGGACTTCGCCAGTGAAGGCGTGAGCACGACAACTCCCGGTGTACCCAGCGAGGAGGGCGGGATTCCTATGACCGGATCCTCCACTTCGGGTGATATTTTGTTATGGCTCGAGAAATAGACGGCTTCTCCCTTATTGAGCTCCTGGTGGTCCTGGTGGTTCTGGGGGCCCTGGTGGCGATCGCCGTGCCCTCCTATACGGATTGGCTGATGGAGCGCCAGCTTACTTCGGACACCAAGAAAGTCCTGAGCTTTGTGCAAAAGGCGCGCGCTAGGGCGTACACGACCAAAAACAATCTTGAGCTCCAGAAAAACGGCAACAGGATATGCGACGGGAGCGGAGCTTGCGTGAGCACGGAGCACGAGTTTGCGTTGAGCCACTCCACACTCGGTATCTCTAGTCGTGGTGTGTACGATAAAAACGGTTATATTCGTATTCAGGACACAAGCAAGATCGATAAATATGATCCCAAGTATTCCTGTGTAGCCCTGGATCTTGTCCGGGCGAGGATGGGAGAATATGATGCCAGCACCAGTCCAAAGTGTGATGCAGAGTAGCTCCTTTTCCGTTCCGGGTTTTGCGGAATCCGAAGCAGGAAGTAATGCAGGCCGAGCTGCTAGATCTGGCTTCACCCTTATCGAGGCCCTGATGGCCCTCCTCATACTCTCCGTGCTCCTTCTGGGACTCCAGGCTGGCATGATAACGGCCATCACCATGAATACGGAGAACCTGCTGCGGAGCGAGGCGGTGAACCTGGCCCAGGAGCGCATGGATCGCTACCGGATAATGCCAGGCTCTCCTCCCCTTGAAGTGGATGTTTCCAGGCAGGTGCGCAACTACAATGTCACCTATACCCTGCACAACAATTACGACAGCTCCACGGACGTGCTGGATATGACGGTGGAATGGGAATTTCAGAATGAGCAAAGGACCCTGGAATACACAAGCCACATCGGTGGGTGACATGCAAGGCGGACGCGATTCCAGTCAAGGATTCACCCTGCTCGAGCTCCTGGTGACCATGGGGATCCTGCTTATCGTCATCACCGCGGCATATCAGAGCTACACCCGCCTGTTGCGCGGATTCGTCGCCGAATCCTCCTCCGCCGAGGCCCAGATGGAGGCCGTGGTGAACACCAACCTGCTTCGCCTGGACATCGCCCACGCCGGATACGGCTTGGCCCGTAATCTGAGCAACCCACCCCTTGAATGGAGCAATAGCAACAGGACCCTGACCATCCGCTCTACTGTTGACAACCTGGAAGAGGCGACCTTGGGCTGGATCCTCTGCAGCAACGGGACCAGGGTCCAGGACAACGACGATGCGGGTCTGGGCACTTATGTGTTTTTGAACAGCAACGAGCAGTTTGTGTCCTTCGGGAATACGAACTGCACCGCTGGGGGGATCAATGTGGGGTATCCCTACGACACGTCGGACTCGCAGGTAACTCCTCCCGGGGCAGGGTGCACGAATCAACCCTGCTACAGGATCACCTATACCCTGAGCAGCAGCACGCAAAGCCTGGAGAAATGCGCCGATGGCACGAGCAATTTGCAGAGGACTACCGATCCCAGCCCGTTTTCCGGAGGCGTGAGCTGGCGACCGGTCATCAACTGCGTGGCTGACTGGCAGGTGGCTTTCGAGCAAGATACGAACGGGGACGGGTCCATGGACACCGTCACCACGAGCAGCGTCGCTTTCTCTCCGGCAAATGCTACCCAGGTGGAGCAGGTCCACGTCTACGCCCTGGTCCAGGAGGGGAGCTATGAGCGGGACTATACCTTTTCCGGATCCACCTCCATGGATGGGGTTACCCTGAACCTTCCAGGAACCAGCGAGGCCGATCACTACAGGTGGAAGATGATGAAACTTTCCGTCAAGCCCCAGGACTTGTAGGTCATGCGCATCCAAGGCAAAGAGAGCGGTGTGGCCCTGATCGTGACCCTACTCCTGGGCCTTATCGCCGCGGGATTCATCGGGGCCATGATGTATATGCTGGGCTCGGGAACGCGGATCTCCGGAATGGAGGCCCGCTACACCTCGGCCCTCCAGGCGGCCAAGGGCGGCGCTTCCTTCATCACCCAGGAGATGAGCTCCTTTGATCTCCGCTGTACAGACGGAAGCGGTAATACCTGTTGGTGTGACGCGCTGAACGCGACAAGCAATGGACAACAAGTCCGATGTCCTGCAACGAGCGGCACATTTTACAACAGCACCAAGGTAGACTTGGGTGCGACGGAGAACCTAGGCCCATATGATGTCAACGCCGAGTTGTTGAGCTTGGTGAGAAACGGGACGACTTTGCTCCTTACCTTCCATCTCACCTCGGACTCGACTAGGGGCACGGGTGAACGATCCGAGATCGAGTTTGTCTATAGAGTGCAATGAATGTGGCTGTCTGATATTTTCAGGAATTGTGAGGCAATGGACGCGTCGGAATCAGGAGGGATATTTGCTCGGAAAAAAGTAGGTTCTCCAGGTAAAAATCGCGCTTGGAGAAGGGCTTTAATTGGTCTGGGGTGCCTGATGGCTGTGGCCACGCTATGTTTCCCTACATACGGGCTCCAGCCCCCGGACAACATCGTGAGCAAGAAGGAGCTCCCTATCAAGGGAATCAATCTCGTCCGGACCGAGCAGGGCAACACCTATTTCATTTCCAAGGACGGCCGCTATATCTTTCAAGGTAGACTCTATGATGTGTGGAACGGGGAGGAGATCGACAGCGCGAAAGAGCTGGAGCGCTTTTCCGATCGCGTGGATCTGGATCATCTCGGAGTCCGGAAAGAGAAGCTCTTTTCCCTCAATCTGGGAAGCGGTGAGAAAGAGGTCCATGTCTTTGTGGACCCTCGCTGTCACCACTGCCGCGAGTTGGTGAAGCATATCCGCGATTCCGGCGAGCTCCGCGAATCCTATGTTTTCCGCGTGGTGATCTCTCCAATCTCTTCAAAGCAGAGCAGGAACAGGGCGCGCAAGCTCCGGCAAGTGGCGCAGCGAAACGCCACGCGCGCTCTGGACGCATTCGTGGACAATACCGATCCGGACATCGAGCTCAAGGACAAGAGCTACCCGGAATTGGAGTATAACATCCTTCTCGCCAAGGCCCTTTCCATTGAAAGCGTACCCTTTCTCGTCAGTCCCGACGGCCGGATCCGCACCGGACGGCCCGAGGACCTCGCCGCCTTTCTGCGTCCGGAGAAAGGTGATCAGAAGGAATGAGCTGTATCCACGCCAAGAAGAGAAGAGAAAGAGAACGACAGGATTAACCGGATTAACCGGATTTAGTATAAGTTTCCGGAAGAAGATTGAGATCCTTTTCCTGGAAATCCTGTTTATCCTGTCAACTTGCAAGGAAGAGAAGAAAAGAGAACGACAGGATTTACAGGATTGACGGGATTTAAGATATTTTCAGAAAAAGAACAAGTTCTTTTTCCGGAAAAGATCCTGTTTATCCTGTAAATCCTGTCGACATTCTTTTTCTGATATGGGTTCAGGAGTAGTCCCGCCGGAGCATCTCCAGGAATTCCTCTTCCAGCTCATGGACCTCCAGGGCCGCCTCCATGGCCTCCTCGTCCAGCCACTCGCAAGCAAGGAGAAAAACGTAGAACAAATAGATCGCCACTGGGGCGTAGGCGAACTCGCTGGGGTCCTGGAGATAGAGCTTCCGGGTCAGGTGGTGGAACAGGAATTCCCTGTGGCCCACGAATCATCAAAATCCTGGATATCCTGTGAGGGCAGCATAATGTTGAAACTGTCTTCGCTTGTCAATCGGCTCCCGTGTGTTCTATATTCTTGTACAACTCGTAGCCATTGAGGGTAGCAAGGACGTAGAACCGCACAAGCGCCCCGGTTAAATCCTGCTTCGCAGAAGAGCATCTGGGGACTGACTATTGTCACCCCAAGGATCTCGCCCCCTTTTTCCGTCCGGAGGAGCCCGAAAAGCGTAACTGACCGGATCGACTGGATTTCAGTTGATCCACATCTGCGAGCCCCCTGTTCTTCTCCCGCTTGCCCCATCTGGTGCTTCGAGATAGAATAGCCCCACATATGAGGAATGGGCAGCAAGGCCAAGCTCCTTGCCGCTTTCCTCATGCATTGGATCACTTGCAAAGAAAAAAGGAAGATTGAAGAGCTGTAAACATTCAGGGGGTAGAATAGGCGGACGGCAAAGCCTCAGAGAACATTTTTCTCACCGCAGAGGGCGCAGAGGGCGCTGAGGGCGCTGAGAAGGCGCAGAGAGAGGTTTTTTTGCTTTGTGGTGAGGTCCGCAAAGCAAAAGGGCTCAGCCCGGCGTGAAAACTAATCAGGACTCTAGCTGCGGGATAGTCCTAAAAGACCGCATCGCTGACGCCATGTTCCAGGAAGTACTCATGCGCCCGGAGCAATATGACGTCATAGCCACGACCAATTTGAGCGGGGATTATATTTCCGATGCCCTGGCCGCCCAGGTTGGGGGCTTGGGAATCGCCCCGGGCGTGAATATGGGGGACAAACTGGCTATTTTTGAGCCTACTCACAGGACCGCCCCGACAATCGCGGGAAAGGACATGGCCAATCCCATGAGCATGATCCTCTGCGG
>JAIPEP010000006.1 GCA_021737085.1 Desulfohalobiaceae bacterium
CTTTCTCGCGCGACTTGCATGTGTTAGGCACGCCGCCAGCGTTCATTCTGAGCCAGGATCAAACTCTCCAGTTAAATCCTGTGATACTGCGTGCTTCTGCGCCCAACTCACTATCTAGTTGTCAATGACCGGAACTGAACACTGTAACAAATTCACCCGCTCTGTCAATCCCAAATTTGCCAAGGCCCTGAATCAATCTCCGCCCCGGCATCCGAAAGAAACTATTTTTTTAGCTAAAGAGTTTCTTCAAGTCAAGGAATTTATTCGGAATTTTTAGGTAAGAGCTACTTTCCCTTTCAGGCGGGATAACTCTCCGCGCTTCAAAAGATCGTCATCGCGTCAAAAAAATATTTATAGGTAAAAGCTTGCGCTTTGTCAACAAAAAAGCGAGCCCTTACACTAATCTTTTCCAAGCTTTCCCATTCGGAGGCTGAACAGGTAGCCACCCCGTGCCAGCCACTTGAAAAGTTGCCTCTCAAGGAGTTGTAGACAGAGTAACCGCTTCCTGGCCATTGGGGATATAAGGCTCAATAGACCACGTCCAGCAGCAAATTGTCCCGGTGCACCGCCTCTTCCTCCACGGCTTGATCGCCGAGAATATGGGGAAGTTCCGCTGTCTTCCTTCCACCGATGCGGGCTAGGTCATCGCTGCTATAATTACTGAGACCCGCGCCGATTCGTTTGCCGTCGCTGCCCAAAAGCTCTACCAGATCCCCGGCAGTGAAGGTGCCGCGCACACTTGTGATCCCCGCTGGAAGCAGGCTCTTGCCTTTGAACAAAAGGGCCTCCTTGGCCCCGTCGTCCAAAACGAGACTCCCTTCCGGAGTAAGGTTGTACGCCAGCCAGAACTTGCGCTGAGAAACCGAACGCTGCCCGGGAAGAATCCAGGTCCCCAGATCGTGGCCGGCAAAGACCTTCTCCAGGGCAAAACGGGTCTTGCCCGAGACAATAAGAGTGGGCACTCCCAGTTGGTCCGCCCTCTGAGCTGCAAGGAGCTTGCTGTACATTCCCCCGGCTCCGCTCTGGGTCTTGCCCCGGCACATCGCTTCCAGATCCAACTGCTTTATCGATGCGATACAGTCATACTTATGCGCCTCAGGATCCCTGTCCGGATTGCCAGCAAACACCCCGTCGGCAGTGGTCAGATTGATGAACAGGTCGGCCTGGACCAGGTTCAGGATGAGAGAGGCCAGAAAATCGTTATCCCCGAAGTTGAGCTCCTGGACCACCACGGTGTCGTTTTCGTTGACGATGGGAATCACGCGATTGGCGAGCAGGGTGGCGAAAGTGTTGCGCGCATTGAGAAAGCGGTGTCTGCTGCACAAGTCGTCACGGGTCAAAAGGATCTGGGCAGTTGACTTGCGGAAGCGCTCGAAGGCCTCGTCGTATCCGTGCATCAGCCTGCTCTGCCCCACCGCTGCCGAGGCCTGCTTCTCGGGCAGAGTGTTACCCTCCGCGCCGAAACGAAGATGCTTGCGACCGGCGGAAACCGCACCGGAGCTAACCAGGACCATGTCCCGGTTCTGATCGTGGAGCATGGCGACCTGATCGGCCAGGCTATTAACCACCCGAAGATCGAGCTCCCCTCCAGTGGTCAGGACCGCGCTGCCCACCTTGATCACGATGATCCGGGCCTGTTCCAGAATAGCGTCCCGGTGCGCGCGCCAATTCTCCCCACAGGTGTGATTCATCACTGCAAATCCTTTGCTTTGGACCACAACTCCCAGACAGCCCGGATTAAGTCCTGGAGACCCTCCTGAGTACGCAGGGACACGAAATGGACTCGCCTGCCCTCCTTCCGGGCCAGTTCCCGTAGCTGATCCACGGTCTCGCGAGACCACAGATCGATTTTGTTAAGCACCTCAATCTGTGGCTTGCTCGCCAGATCTCCACCCCCGTATTGACGCAACTCCTCATTAAGCAGATCGAATCCGGCCCACGGCTCATTTGGTGAAATCTCCTCCACGCTCAAGAGATGAAGCAAGAAGCTGCTGCGAGATACATGTCGTAAGAAAGTGTCCCCTAAACCGTAGCCCGTATGCGCCCCCTCCATCAAGCCAGGAATGTCTGCCACTACGATCTGGTTCCCCAAACCGTCGAACATGACGCCCAGATGGGGGACTAAAGTGGTGAAGGGGTACGGCGCGATCTCCGGCTTTGCCCCGGAGACGGTGCAAATCAGGGTGGACTTGCCTGCATTGGGCAGCCCTAGGAGCCCAACATCGGCAATGAGTTTCAGCTCCAGGACAAGGCGCTTCTCTTCACCGGGCTCTCCTGACTCGTGCTCAGTGGGTGTCCTGTTGGTGGAGGACTTAAAATGGACATTGCCTTTGCCTCCGCGTCCTCCCCTGGCCACCCTGGCTGTCTGGCCGTCACGGGAGAGGTCTGCCAGAAAGCGCTTCCCTGATTCCCCCTCCTCATAGATAAGGGTCCCTGCTGGCACGTCCAGGACAAGATCACGGGCATCGCGGCCGTGCTTGCCCTTGCCCTGTCCAGGTTGACCGTTCTCTGCGCGATAGGCCCCTTTAAGCCGCAGATCGTACAAAGTGGTCAGGGAACGGTCCGCCCGGAGATAGACATCCCCACCAGAGCCTCCATCTCCGCCGTCCGGTCCTCCCTTGGGCACGAATTTCTCCCTGCGGAAGGAGGCGCATCCCTTGCCGCCCTTTCCCGAACTGACGCGGATTGTGGCCTCATCCACGAAACGCATATGTCTCGCGTTACTTCCTTTGCCTCGATATTGGCTTGGACAACAGCTTTGTAAAGCGCGTGCCCCTGTCTGACCAGAAAAAAAAGGGCAGGAGATGAGCCCTCATCTCCTGCCCCGTAAGTGGCTCCATGTCAGACGCCGGCGTTAGCGTGTCCCCTTTGATCCGAGATAACTGATGCGGGGCGGGGAGGTCACGCGGAATAGAAAACTAGTTTCGCAGCGCAACAGACTTAGGCCGCGGGCACGATGTTTACACGCGTCTTCAGCTTGCGCTGGCGTCGAAACTTCTCGAACTTCACCTCGCCGTCGGTTTCTGCGAACAGGGTATAATCCCTGCCCATGCCTACATTCATGCCCGGATAGATCCTGGTGCCCAACTGTCGGACCAAAATATTTCCGGCCCGCACCTTTTGTCCTCCGTAGCGCTTAACCCCTCGGCGCTTTCCGATAGTGTCGCGGCCATTGCGCGAACTGCCGCCTGCCTTTTTGTGTGCCATACAAACCCTCCGCTCTTAAATAGGGTATCGCCCTGTCCGGACGCAATCACTAAACTTCAATGGCGCTGACCTTGACCCTGGTGTAGTCTTGGCGGTGTCCGATCCGCTTGCGGTAGTCCTTCCGCTTCTTGTGCTTGAAAACGTCAATCTTCGGACCCCTGCCATGATCCAGGACCTCGCAGGTGACCCTGCCTTGCAGATAAGGAGTGCCTGCCTGCGGTTCCCCCTCCTTCTCTGCGAAGAGGACCTTGTCCAGGACCACATTGGCGCCGACTTCGGCGGTCAGCTTTTCCACATCGATCACTGAGCCTTCCTGAACCGGATATTGCTTGCCGCCTGTCTCGATAATCGCATACATGAATAATACCTCCTGAAGAAGATAGCAATTGTATGCAAAGGCGTCAGAGTTGTCAACAAGCAAGCCTGATCAATCGGAGTGGGCTTGTTCAGCTGTTAAGTTTCAATTATATCAAGTCCTTACCAAAAAGCTCCCCGCCATAACACAAAGTAGTCAGACAATGCATAATGCCTTGGGGGTCATGTCCTGGAAGTCGATCAGGCCGCTTTCGCAGATACGAAAGAAAGGAATTGCGGCACAGGTAAGCACATTGATTGTCAGCCAGGGTTCTTCCAGTTGAACCCCCATTTGCCGCAACTCACTGCGAAGCTCCTCGAGTTGGTTAACCACCGCCTCTGTGGGGATGTCAGGCAAAAGGCCGAAATAAGGCAAAGAGAGCTCCGCTTTGACCCGACCACGGGAACAAGCCACGATTCCTCCTTGCAGCTCATGGATCCGGTTTACTGCCACGGCCATGTCCGCCTCATCAGCTCCAACCACAATGATGTCCGTGGAATCCCAGGTAGCACTGGAAGCAACAGCTCCGTAATGCAGGCCGATTCCGCGGATGAGCCCGAGGAACTTCTGTCCCGGATTATACATCCGATCCATGGCAGCTACTTTTAAGAGGTCCCGATCTGGATCGATATGGATATAACCGTTTATAACGGGGATATGCATAATCTTTTCTTTAGTGACCAGCTCGGTAATCTGATCGATGACCCTTACCTGCACGTTGTCTTCACTGGAGGGAGCCTGTATTAAGAAGTCTGATGTGGAACAGCCGCCTTCGGGCAGGCTCACTGAGTTTTGATAGGCCTTGGAGATCCTGTCCTGCCTTGCTCCTACAAGCTTCTCCCTATGGCGTACAATAATAGATCCCTGACTGATGACATGTTCCGCTTGAATAGTCTGGGGGTCGGGTATGATCATCATGTCAGCGTGCCTTCCGGGAGCGATGCCCCCGACCAGGGAGTCAATACCGAAATGTTCCGCCGGATTCAGCGTTACCATGCGAACGGCAGTAACCGGATCGATGCCCATATCTATTGCTTTTTGGAGCGCGAACTCAAGTGAACCTCTCTCCAGCAAATCAGAAGGGCTTACACTGTCGGTAACCAGTATCAGCTGACGTGGATCAATTTCCTTGAAGTCCAGATTCAAGGCAATCCGCTCTAAATCACGTCGAATGCTCCCTTCCCGGATCATAACCCTGAATCCGAGTCTGAGTCTTTCCACAACCTCTGCGGCTGAAATGGATTCATGACAGGATGTAATCCCTGTGGAGCAATAGGCGTTTAGTTTATGGCTTCTAGCCCCGGCTGCATGGCCTTCCAATGTCTTCTTGCGGTGAAGTGTCTCCAGCATTACGGACTTGATCATGTCCGGATAATTAACAACCAGCTGCCAGTAGGATTCACCAAGGCCCAGCACGTCTTCTTCTCGGAGAAGCTCAACAGCCGAGTCAAGGGAAAGGGGTGCAACATGAGGGCTTATAGAGAGAAGTGGCGGGGCAAGAAAAAAAACCTTGAGCGGTTGCTCCCTTAATATTCTTGTTAATTCAAAAAAACCTTTTTTCCCGGAAATAAAGGCTGGTTCCTGGATCTCAGTAACCAGTGTAGTGATGCCAGAGGGAATGATGCGATTCAAAAAATCTATTGGCTCAAAGAATTGGCCGAATATATGGGTATGGGCGTCTATAAGCCCGGGGAGCACGATGCCACCCGAGGCATCAATAATCTCCGTTTTCTCCCCGACCATGTTGTCGCTGGGGAAAGACCCAACAGAGGCTATCCATCTGCCTTTGACACTAATGGTTTGGTCTGGAAGGAATTCTCCGGTAAATACGTTTAGTAGCCTAGCATTGAGGATAACTAGATCTGCCGGATCCAATCCCAGGGCTACTTGAATACAGTCATGAAAAGAGTTTTTTTTCATGAGAACCACCATTAGTACATAAATAAGCACTCCTCTATAAACTATTGAAATGGAAAGAGGAGTGCTTAACAGGAAAGTTTATTTTTCTTTCCAAACCGGTTTTCGTTTATTTAAGAATGCATCCAATCCTTCCATTGCATCTTCTGTATTCATAAGCTTATTTAGATAGGTGTCTTCAATCTGTTCCAAAACACGTTCTTGCTCTTCTTCGATACCGTGCATAATGGCTTGTCGAGTATATTTCAGGACCACTCCGCTGTTTTGGGTAAATTTCTGAATAAACTTTTGAGCCTCTTCCTCAAGCTGATCAGGAGGAACAACCTGATTCACCAAGCCGAGCTGTTTGGACTCTTCCGCACCAATAATATCACCGGACATTATTAATTCCATTGCCTTTTTCCGGCCCATGATACGGGGAAAGACAAGAGCGGCAATAGGTGGGAAAACCCCGACATTAATCTCAGGTTGGCCAATTTTTGCCTTTTCCGAGGCTATCACCAAGTCACAATACACCGCCAGCTCGCAACCTCCGCCTAAAGCTGCCCCATTGACCACCGCAATGGAAGGAACGCCCAGCTTGTCCATGTTGCGAAACATGCTGTGAAAGGAGTGAATCATCTTGGGAGCGAGATCCCCCATGTGCTCCCCTATATCCACACCACTACAGAAAGATTTTCCTTCCGCCCTAAAAACAAGAACCTTTATAGCTTGGTTGGCAAAATCTTGAAGAGCAGTGTTGATCTCTTCCATCATGGCTATATTCAAAATATTGAGTGAGTCCCTTTTTAAGACAATAGTACCCACTCCATCCGCTACATCTGACTGTATGTATTCGTAACTCATTCGCATTGCCTCCTTGCTGCCAATTAACCGATATAGCCGCCATCCACGGCCAAAATCTGCCCTGTCACATATCTTGCTTCGTCAGAGGCAAAAAAGACAAAAGCAGGGGCCACATCCTCGGTTTCAGCGAAGCGACCCAGTTGTATTCTGCCTAAGTAGATATCTCTTAGTTTTTCGTCAGTCCTTACTGTTTCCGTCATCTCTGTGGCTGTTATGCCGGGGCAGATAGCATTGACAGTTACATTATATCTGCCCAGTTCGCGGCAGGCAGACTTGGTAAATCCTATAACGCCCGCCTTAGCCGAGCTATAGTTGATCTGACCAATTGTGCCATACATTCCGGCAGAAGAAATAACATTTATGATACGGCCGGATTTTTGCTCTCGCATATAGCGTCCGGCGGCTTGGCTCGCATTGAATGTTCCTTTGAGATGGATATCAACTATTTTGTCCCAGTCTTCCTCGGCCATCTTAAGGAGCATACTGGGCTTGGACATTCCCGCATTGTTGACCAGGATATCAATCCCGCCAAGCTCGTTAACTGCCGTATCCACCATTTTGTAGGCATCGTCATATTTGCTGACATCGGCCTTGACCGCCACAGCATTTCTGCCCATGTCTTTTACCTGCTTTACCACATCCTGGGCAGCCTCATCATTACTGTGATAGTTGACCAGTATATCCGCCCCTTCGCTCGCGTAGGACAACGCGATAGCTCGACCGATGCCGCGGCCTCCTCCGGTAACAATCGCTTTTTTATCCTGAAGTCTCATAAGCATTCACCTTCTTTTTTACACATTATCTAACAAAAAGCTTTTCTCAGGAAAAAATATGGCAAGCACGACATATATCTCGTGCCTGCCATTCAACACATTATAAGTTCCACACCATCTTTATGCAGACTTATTCTTTGGGTTTGGGCACAACCTCCTCAGCAATCTCGTCGAAGAGCTTGCCTTGGGCCAACAAGCGCCGGTAGGACATAAAGTCGATATCCCTAGAGCCAGTCATCTTACCCGTGTTAAAAGCATTGAATCCGATGTAGGCCTCGGTATTCATATTGGCAGCAAGCCAGTAGACCTGTGTGCTCTTGAGATTGTCCCAGAAGTATTTCTTTCTGGCCCTGACATCTTCAATAGTGTTCATAAGGCAGAGGAAAGTAGTGTTGCTGATGGTCCATATCATGTAGTCAATAAAGCTATCCAGCTTGCTCCAGTCAGTCTGGAGGCCCTTCAGTTGCTCCTTGCCCTGCTTGAAAGCGTCGCCGCTCTTGAACTCCCCATAGGCGATATCGCCGTTTTCATCCGCATATCTGTCCGTAATAACCCTGGGGTCCCTTACCCACTCGCCTTTGTCGTTTTTCTTGATAGGGACGGCCTTGGTGATGGCTCCAACCCGCTCCATCTTTGCCGCGCTCCACAATTGATTGGAGATGGACTGCCACATGGCTTGCTCAATGGTCATATTCCAGGTCAAAAAGTTGGTCGATCCGCCGGTAGGGGTAGAGCCGTGCCTTGTCCCCGCCTGTCCAAAAGCCGCGGTATCTGCGGCAACACTGAAGTCGCAGGCCTGGCCTATCTCTTGACCCCCTGCCACTCGCATGCCGTTTACCCGGCAAATTGTAGGCTTGCGTGCCTTGAGGATAGCATCTATTGAACCGGAAAAAAGGTCTATATACTGGGCGTATTCCATGGGCCTTTTGGTATAGTATTCCGCATATTCCTTGGTGTTGCCCCCTGTACAAAAGGCCCTGTCTCCCACGGAAGTCAAAATGATGGAAACCACATCGCGTTCCATTGAGGCTTTGTGCATTCCAGCGATTATGCCCTTCAACATCTGGGTGGTATAGGAGCCCATTTGATCTGGATTGTTCAAAGTAATCCAAGCATTATACAATCCCTCTTCTTTTTCTCCGCTATTAGGATTGATAAGCGGCTTTTTCTCGTAAGTAACACACGGCGGCTCAGATCCGAAATGTTCATCCCCGAAAAGGTGATGGTCTCTTAATTCATTGTCTCGAGGCAACCAATCTGCTAATGTCATAATAAGCACCTCCTAATTACTTAATTTCTTTGTATTATAAGTTCCAGACAGATTAAGTCCCCATGTGATTTATTAGAAATCGGGTTCCAGGATAATGCGTCTCTCGGGGGGTTGATTGTGGGCCTCTTCGAAGGCCTCCTGTATGGTGCTCATGGGTCTAGTTTGCACGAAATCCTCAAGATTGATTTTGCCACTGGTAATCAAATCGAGCACAGAGGGATAGTATTCAGGGAGGCAACCCCAGGTTCCTATCAGCTCAGCATCGAAAGCCATAAGTCTGCTAATGGAGTATTCGACCTTATGCGGACCAAAACCAACAACCATCATCTTACCGGTGAAGCTAAGCAAAGACAATCCTGTTTCTTGGCCTGGCTTGGTCCCGCTGCACTCAAATATCTTCCATCCATGAGTAGGCAGACCGTTCTTCTTGCGATACGCCTTGAACTCATCAGCAACTTCCTTAGCAGACTTATCCTTGGAATTTATGGTAGCATCCACCCCGTAGGATTGCATTTGTTCAAGTCGCTTTTCATTAATATCAATCGCTAATACAGTATTGGCACCCAGAGCCTTCAATTCCTGGGCCATATACTGTCCAACACCACCGATTCCTATGACAATCGTGTTATCTCCGAGATCGACTTCCGCACGCTTGGCGGCCTGAAAGGGAGTAGTAGCCGCGTCCGCTACAGCGGCGAAGTGGGGCAAGGGTATACCCTTGCGATCCTTGATCTCGCAGAGGTCTATGCTGGGAACGGGTATGTGGCTGGAAAACCCACCATATATGCCCATACTGTTTCCAGGCATGCGCTGATTCAGGCAACGGTTTCCGCGGCGCGTTTTGCAGAGTATACATGAGCGACAGGGCATAACTGCGGGAATAATAACCTCTTTGCCGATCCATTCCTCATCACCCGCAACAACAGTTCCCGAAATCTCGTGCCCCAAAGTCATGGGTGGCTTATTCACAGTGGGAACGCCGTCATAAAAGAATCCCAGATCGGTATGGCACACTCCGCAACCGGCAACTTCCACCAAGACTTCGCCCGGTTTCAGCTCCGGGACATCAATGGCTGTTTTCTCCAGCTTGCCGGGAGTTACCTCCCCGGTTTCCTTATCTTTTGTTGTGGGTTGCACCATCTGCCATGTTTGTATTTTATCAGGCACTCCGGACATATGGCACCTCCTAACTCAATTTAGATTTAAAAGAACAGCCCTACTTTCTGTTAAGCTTTTTCAAAAACATAATTCAGCTGTCCATTGGGTAGCTCATTAGTAACCACTTTCATGTCCATCCCTACTTGCAAATCATCTTCAGAGATCTTGTCCGAAATACGACCAAAGACCTTATAGTCGGAAAAATCCAGTAGGGCTATTATGTAAGGTAAATCATTCTCAAATCCGATGGGACCAAACTGCAACTTGCTAAAGGACAACAGCTTTCCCGCACCGGAAACATCAAACCACTCAATATTGCTAGATAAACAATTAAAGCAGTCAGCTCTAGGCGGAAAAAACTTCAGACCACAATCTTTACATTTTGTTCCCGTGACTTTCCCTTGTTCAAGATAGTCGATAAAATCATTGATTTTGCTTTGTGAAGTAAAACTAACAGTACCGAACTTTTTGAAGCGATCATCTATCTCTTTATTACTCATAATCCAATTTACCTCCCTAAAATTGTCACATTACCGTATAAACCTACCCCACCGATGTTATGAACCAGGCCTATTTGGGGATCTTTAACCTGCATGCCACCGGCTTCTCCTCTCAATTGCTGAACAATGGTCCGGATTTGAGAACCTCCTGTAGCACCTATGGGATGGCCCTTAGATAACAAGCCTCCATCGATATTTACTGGGATTTGTCCATCCTTATATGTTTCTTTATTGCGTATCAGCTCTGGTCCTTTGCCAGGCTCGGCAAAGCCGAGATCTTCATAGGCCATTATCTCGGCAATCGTAAAACAATCATGTACTTCAGCAACATCGATATTCTTTGAAGAGATACCTGCCATTTTATAGGCCTCAGATGCCGCGTTCTGCGCCACAGTGAGACCGGTAAAAAGATCCCTTCCGGGTAAATTGACAGCTGTGGAGGCTGCCCCCACACCCATGACCCATATAGGTTTGCGGGAAAGGGCTTTGGCCTTTTCTTCGCTAACCATAATAATACAGGAGGTCCCGTCTGCATTGGGACAGCAGTCCCCTACTCTCAGGGGGCTGGCCACCGGGCCGGCCATCTTGCTTTCCGGATCTGAAAGTTTATCCATGGTAACGGCCTTTTGGTAGACCGCCTTCTCATTGATTTGGCCATAGGAGGAGGCCTTGACCCGGATATTGGCCAAATCTTCAGGAGTAGTGCCGTATTTGTCCATATGCGCTCTGGCATACATGGCGTAATAGGCGGGCATCATGGTACCAAAAGGGCTCTCCCATTGAATGTCCGCTCCGCGACCCATCCGTTCCTGGGATTCTGCAGAGGAAATTTCCGACATTTTCTGAAATCCTAGGACCGCCACCACATCATGTAACCCGGACTTGATAAGGGAATAACCCATTCGAACGCCCATACTGCTTGAGGAACACAGGGTTTCCAAATAGCAGGTAGGTTGCGGAATAAGCCCTAAATACTCGGAAATCACTCCTGCAGGAGAGCGTTGCTTATCGTATTCAGGGGCAGAGCAAACAATAGATGCCTCAATATCTTCGGAAGATAAATTTGCATCCTGCATAGCTTCCTGAAAACCCTCAAAGGCCATCTCCTTAATAGAGCCGGGATAGCCTCGAACAAAAGCGCTTTGTCCCACTCCTATTATACCAACATTTCCCATGCCTTATCCTCCTGTTTTTTAATGGCGTGATAATTTTTTACAAGACTGCTTACTTTTAGCTAGACATACGTAAACTAGCTAGCATTTCTTTTTCGCAAAAAGAAACAAAAAAAGGCGAGGCAATCCATTGATTTTCTTACTTCTTCTTTTGGCTAAAGAAGAAGCGGAGCTATTTCCTGTAAACCTCCTCCTTAGACGTACTTCTGGTTATTTTAGAATAGTTTCCTACATAATCGTAAAATAATGCACCACAATCCATCACCATGCTAGCATATCCCATGAACAAGGGGGAGCTTCAAGAGGAAAGTATATTGGCTCAGGCAGTGACGGAGATAGCTCTTGGGGCCGTTTGACAAAAAATTCCGCAATAGTTCCCAATTTTACGAAGTAACAAGATGTTCCGAAGTGAATCTCTCCTGAGTCTGTAACGCAAAAGGGTGTAGGCGCGAAAGAAGCACGCGCGACGGGCAAAGGCTGGCCGAAGCGGCCGTGTCTAAATCTTTCCAGCTTCTCGAGCCTGAGCAAGGAGCAGGTATCTTTTTGGTAAAGGAAGCGCGGGATTGCGCCACCACTTTATGTAGAAAAGGTGGGGATCAAAGCCCACTCCATAACCCAGGGATGCCACTGTCTAAGTCCAAAAGGCAATTTACACAGTCAAAGAAAGTGGCCCCCTTAATTCGAATTCAAGACTGGCCTTGCTTAAGTTGATATAATTAATTTATAACTACAAAGTGGTTATATGTCAAATCCGAAAAAAAGAACATCAATCAACCTCCTCAAGCATCGCAGGGCATTCTCCCTGCACAAAGCGCCCCGGGGGGAGGCGAGAAAACACCCTTCACCCACTTTACGAAGTGGGTGAAGGGTCAGCCCGAGCAAAAGGCAACTCCCCGGCAAGGTCCAAAATTACGTTGTAGTGCTATTGGCTCCCGAAAAAATCTTTGAGAGGAAAGAAGGGCTTATCGTTGATCGTAAGCATCCCCTGCTTTAGCTGTAGGCTCGAGGCATAGCTTCCCGAATCCCGGGTAATGTACCCCTTTTCGCGTAGCCTTTTTAGCCATTTCCGGGCCTGACGCTCGACACGTTCGCTTTTAGAGAGGGCCTCTTCCTCCCCCAAAGACTGGTCTTTCCCTATGAAGCGGGCAGGTAAGGCGGCCAGCCTGACCCCGATCCTTTGTGGCACGGAACCTCGAACCGAAAAACTGAGCCTGCTCACCAGTCCGAGGGCTCGCAAATTCAGCTTACCTGAACCGTCGAATACGGAAGAGATATCCATCCGTACACTGCCGTCCTCGGTTTTCAGGTGCAGTGTGGATTCCAACTCCGGAGATCGGCTCAGGAACCCACGGGCTAGCTTCTCGACCTCTTCCCGAGTGATATTATCCGGGGATTGACGATAGAGAACGGAGCCCATTTGGGCTTGAACAGCCGGATCTATATTTTCCATATGGATGGTCAGGTTCCCCCTGGGAACGCGGAAATCGCCGAAGCGCCCTTTTCGGAACCTGTACACGGATTTGCTGCGCAACAGTTTTTTCTGCAGTTGGGTGCGGGATTCAAGGGAGATATCCTCCAGACTAGCCCTGCCCTCACCCGAAGAAGCTTTTATTCTAGAGCAGGTAAAACTACCCTCTCCATGCTCGATCCAGTCCTGTTGGTTCCAGTTGACGCTCTGCTGCCAGCGCATATCGCTCAGAAGCACCTCCCCTGCCTCTTCCGGGGGGCTGAATTTAATCCTGGGGAGATAGAAATCCACATTCAACTTCTTCTTTTCCTTTTCTTGCCAGGCAATGGAAGCATTCATTCCGCCCCAAACCATCTGCATCTCTTGTTTTTTCCAGCTAGCCGAGGGGGAGGTGACCCGGCTGAGCACGGAGCCGTCCAGAGCGATATAGGTCCTGGCCCGCAAAGGAATTCTCTCCTCGAAGACGTTTTGTAGCTCAGTATGGTTGCCGGAAACAAACTCCGCAGTTGTCTCCACCCGGCCTAGCCCCAAATACCTGTCTGCATAAAAAAAAGGGCCGTGATTGATCTTATGCCGCAAAAGCATCGCAGGCGCGTCGCGACTCCGGAGACTGATCCTAGTCCTGGCCCGGGAAGTAAAGACACCGCGGTCATAAACAATCAGCTCCGGTCGCAAATGCGTTCTTTGGGCCCAGGTTGCGTTCTTTGCGAAAACAACGGCATATCGCCGCTGAATCCGGCCGCCAACATAATAAAAGGAAAAAACTACCAAGCCGGCGATAACAAGTATACCAATTCCAACGAGTACGCGGGGTCGTCCCATGCGGCCTCCTTTTCTTCTCCAGCGGAATCAGATCAATAACCCACATGCCTGGACAGACGCAGGCACAACCAAACATGAAAACGACCGGAGCCTATCCAATTTTATTAAGCAATTCAGTAGGTTCGAGACATTTACATACAAAAAAACCTAAAAACTATTGCGCAGTTAAAAGATCTCCTTGAGTCGGTCGTCCTGGTGCGACGACCCGTCTCCTCCATCCGATCCGGTGTTCGAGCCCTCGCTTTTCGCAGGGGAGACTTTTTGCGGCTGGGTTCCCGCCTTGAAGGGAATCATGTAGCTCTCCTCCGTTCCCGGCCCGGCCAAAAGCCCGTTCTCCGCATCAACCCGGGCCATAACAATGCCTTGCGGCTTCTGGAAGTCCAAAACCGGGTAGCCCGACTGCACCCGCTTCCAGTAATCGATCCAGATGGGGGCGGCCGCTCGGGATCCTGTCTCGTACTTGCCCATGGGCCGAGGATCGTCGAAGCCAACGAACACTCCGGCAAGCAGGTTCGGGGAATACCCCATGTACCAGGCGTCCTTCTGCTCGTCCGTAGTCCCTGTTTTGCCCGCCACTGGCCGGTCAATTGCACGCTTGACCCGCCAGCCAGTTCCGTACTGGACCACCTGCTGCATCAGTTCGGCCATTATGTAGGAGGTCTGGGGGCTGATGGCCTCCTGTACAGTCTTGTTCGACTCGTAGAGCACCTCTCCCCTAGGCCCGGTCACTTTGAGCACAAACCTTGGCTCCACTCTGGAGCCGTCCCTGCGTGCGAATGCGGAGTAGGCCCTGCACATCCCGCGCAGACTCACCGAGCCCGAGCCAAGGCTCACGGAAAGATCGCGGGGAAAATCGCCCTTCAGCCCCAGGGTCCTGGCCCGCTGGATCACGCGATCGATGCCGATCTCCCTGGCCACCCTTATGGTCACCAGGTTCCTTGATTTGACCAAGGCGGTGCGAAGCAGGGTGGGGCCAAAGTTCATCCGCTCGTAGTTCTGCGGCTTCCAGGTGGAGTTAGTCGCAGTGTCTTGGTAGACAATAGGCGCATCCAGCACCTGAGTGGCCGGGGTCATTCCCTCGTCGAAGGCGGCGGAGTAGACAATGGGCTTGAAAGCGGACCCCGGCTGCCGCATGGCCTGGATGGCGCGGTTAAACTCGCTCTCGTCATAGTCGTAGCCACCGATCAGTGCCCGCACCTTGCCGCTCTCCGGATCCATGGAGAAAAGCGCCCCCTGGACCTTGGGCCGCTGCTGCAACAGCAAACGCCAGCGGCCTTGCTCCTTCCGGGATGTTTCCGCGAGGGAGGCCCAGACCACATCTCCCTCGTCCAGCACCTTCCGGGCATTCTTCACCTCGGGCACGTTCTCCGGGGCCTTCTCCGGGTTGATCTCCCGGCACCAGGCCATGCTCGACACATCCATCCAGGCGGTCTCGTTGGCGAAGCGGACCTTGGCCCCTTTCTTGCTCACCTCGTTCACCAGAACCTTGATCCATTCGCCCTGACGCAGTGCCTTCACCTGTTCCGAGGCATTCTGCCCCTCCAGAAAAGCTTCGGCACTAGTGGCGCTCAAGTGCTTCAACGGCCCACGCCAGCCTCGGCGTTTAGTCGAGGCCTCCAGACCGGAGCGCACCGCCTCCTCTGCGGCTTTCTGATGCTCGAGATCCGCCGCGGTGTAGACTTTCAACCCTCCCTGATAGACCTTTTTCTCCCCGAATTCCTTGAGGAGCCAACGCCGCACTTGCTCCACATAATCCGGGGCCAAGCGCCAGGTAGGATCCTGCCTTTCGCTGAGATCTAGTGGCGCGTCCTTTGTCTTTTCAAAACGCCAGTCAGAGATCCAATTCATATTGCGCATCTGGCGCAAAACGTATTTCCTGCGCTGGCGGGCCTGCTCCGGATTGTCGTAGGGATTGTACTGGCTCGGCGCCTTGGGCAGCCCGGCCAGCAAGGCGGACTCGGCGAGGGTGATCTCGTCCGCGTGCTTGCCGAAGTAGACGCGTGCCGCCGCCTCCACCCCGTAGGCCCCTTCGCCCAGGTAGATCTGGTTCAAATAGAT
The DNA here is from genome assembly GCA_021737085.1 of Desulfohalobiaceae bacterium. Classification (GTDB taxonomy): domain Bacteria; phylum Desulfobacterota; class Desulfovibrionia; order Desulfovibrionales; family Desulfothermaceae; genus JAIPDU01. The sequence continues at coordinate 15,547 of JAIPEP010000006.1, forward strand.
GGTCAGGATCTCGTCCTTGGAGAGGTGCTTCTCCAGCCGATAGGCCAGGATAGCCTCTTTGAGCTTGCGCTTGTAGCTCCGCTTCGGGGTCAGAAGCAGGGACTTGACCACCTGCTGAGTGATGGTACTGCCTCCCTGCACGATCTGGCCTGCCCGGAGGTTCTTGATCGCAGCCCGAAGGATCCCCATCAGGTCGATGGCCCCGTGTTCATAAAAACCGCTGTCCTCGGCGGCCATAAAGGCACGGCGGACATCTTCTGTCATCTGTTCCTGGGAGCGCAGAAAGCGGTTCTCCCGGCTCAGGTATCCCAGGGTTTCGTTCCTATGGGAATAGATCGTCGTGGTCAGGGACGGGCTGTAATCGGCGATCTTCTCTATGGTGGGCAGCCCCGACGCGGCCCAATAGTAAACCCCCGCCCCGGCCCCGACTGCCAGGACAACCAAGCATACGAAAATAATCAGGAAATATTTGAGGAAACGCAGCATAGGCTCTACTGGCCAGAATCCCGGCGTTTAAAGGTTCTCCTGGGACCTTCGTCCGCCGGTGTCCGCGCGGGTTCGTCCGTTAAAGGCTATTCTGCCCTTGCCCAGGAGATCGTGCAAATGGACGATCCCCACCAGACACCTATCTTCGTCCACCACCGGCAAGACGGTGATGGCGTTTTGCTCCATAATCTCCAGCAGGCGGGCCGTCTTCTCTCCTTTCCTGGCGAAACGGGGACGGACCGTCATATAGGCCTCGACCTCGTCCTGGAGACTGTAGCGCTTGTGGCAGATCATGCGCCGCACGTCCCCGTCGGTGAGGATCCCCTGCAGCCTCCCAGCGGAGTCCAGGACCACCACGGTGCCCAGACCGCCGGAGTCCAAGAGCTGGAGGCTCTGTTGCAGCGTGGACCCCTCCCGGACCACCGGCAGATCGTCGCTGTGCATGACGCGATCCACACTCAGGCTGAGCTGCCTGCCCAGATCCCCTCCGGGATGATAGCGCTGAAAATCCTCGCGGCCGAAGGCCTTCCACTCGATGAGCCCCACGGCCAGTGCATCGCCCAGGGCCAGCGTTGCGGTGGTGCTCGCAGTTGGGGCCAGATTCAGGGTGCATGCCTCCCTGGGAACCGAGGTATCAAGCACCACGTGGCACATCGCGCCCATGGTGGATTCCCTGAGCGCGGTCATTCCCACCAGCCGGCTACCCAGGGAGAGCATGGTGGGCAGGATCGCGTTCAGCTCGTCCGTTTCCCCGCTGTTGGAGATGGCGATGACCACGTCCCCCTCACGGATCATGCCCAGGTCCCCGTGGGCCCCTTCCACGGGATGGAGGAAGCTGGCCGGAGTCCCCGTGCTGCTCAGGGTCGCGGCGATCTTGCGCCCCACAAGCCCTGACTTGCCGATGCCGGTGACAAAGACCCGCCCCGCGGAGCCGGCGATCATCTCCAGGGCCCTCTCAAATTCCTTGTCCAGGTTGTCCCGGACCTGATAGAGCCCGTCGATCTCCGCCTCCAAAACCTGACGGGCCAGAGCCACCCAGTCGCGTTGTTTGTCTTTACTCATGGATTAGCCTTGTTCCAGACAGGCTTTTCGGCAGCCTGCCTCCACCCGAGTGGGATAATCGCCCTCGAAGCAGGCCAGGCAGTACCCCGTATTCTGATTCACAGCCTCCAACAGGCCGTCCATACTCAGGTAGTGCAGGGAGTCCAGATCAATGAACCTGGCAATGTCCTCCACGGAGTGATTGGCCGCAACGAGCTCTCCCTTGGAGGAAAAATCGATGCCGTAATAGCAGGGATGACGGATAGGGGGGCAGCTAACCCGGAGATGCAGTTCCTTGGCTCCTAGCTCCCTAAGGTTCTTGATCCGGGTCCGAATGGTGGTGCCCCGAACTATGGAGTCCTCAATGATCACGATCCGCTTGCCTTTGATCATCTCCTTGACCGGGTTGAGCTTGATTCTGACCCCGAAATCCCGCATGTCCTGGGAGGGTTGAATAAAGGTGCGGCCTACGTAATGGTTGCGGATCATGGCGTTCTCAAAGGGCAACCCCGAAGCCTGGGCGTAGCCCACCGCCGCGTACACCCCGGAGTCGGGAAAGGGCATGCAGAAATCCGCATCCACTGGCGCTTCTCTGGCCAGTTGGGCGCCCATGTTCTTGCGCCTCTGGTAAACATTCTCCCCGAATACGGTGGAGTCCGGCCTGGCGAAATAGATTAGCTCGAAGATGCACGAGGCGCGACTTACAGGCTCCCCAGAGTCTATGCGGTAGGAGGTCATGCTGCCGTTCTGCAGCACCACCATCTCACCCGGCTCGATTTCCCGCAGGTATTCCGCCTCCAGAAGATCCAGGGCGCAGGTTTCCGAGGCCAGCACGTATGTGTCACCCACACGGCCCAGAACCAGAGGTCGAAAGCCGTGGGGATCCCGGATGCCAATGAGCTTCTCGTTCTCCTGCAACAGGACACTGTATGCCCCCCGAACCTCCCGACATGACCGCATTATGGCCTCCTCCACCGGCCCGTGGTCCAGGTGCTTAGCGATCAAATGGAGGAAGATCTCGCTGTCCATACTGGTCTGGAACAGGGATCCGTCCGCCTCCAGGCGATCCCGCAGCTCTACACTGTTGACCAGATTGCCGTTGTGACCCACTGCCATGTGGCGTCCACGGAAATTGATCAGAAAGGGCTGGGCGTTACGCAGCAGGGAGGTCCCGGTGGTGGAATAGCGGAGGTGCCCCATGGCGATCTCACCCTTGAGCTCGCGGGAAAGATGCCTCTCCTGGAACACATCCGGAACGAGCCCCATGCCCCGCTGCTCCCGCAGTTTCCATCCGTCCCAGGTGGAGATGCCCGCGCTTTCCTGTCCGCGGTGCTGCTGGGCGTAGAGCCCAAAATAGGCCATCCTGGCCGCTTCCTTGTGACCGTAAACACCGATCAGTCCGCAGTATTCCTTTTTCATAGCCATTGCGTCTCTTTTTTATCCCCAAACAGGCTTATTCCGCCACCCGGAAACCCTTGTCGGGATGCCTAGGTCTTTTCCGCGTAGAACTCCTGGAGGCTGCCTACAGTTATCCCTTCATGGGCCCGGCGTTGACGCAGGGCCAGGGCAACCGCCCGGGCCCCGGCCACTGTCGTGGTGTAGGGAATATTGTAGAGGATGGTCGTCTGCCGGAGCGAAGAGGAGTCCTGCACGGTCAGCTTGCCAGAGGAGGTATTGATCACCAGCTGGATCTGCTTGTTCTTGATCATGTCGATCACGTTGGGCCGGCCCTCGTAGACCTTGTTCACCCGCTTGGTTTCGATCCCGAATCGCTCCAGGTAGTCCCCGGTGCCCTGGGTAACCACCAGAGTGTAGCCCATCTCGGCGAAGACCCTGGCCGGCTCCACGATGTTCGGCTTGTCCCGGTTGTTCACGGAAATGAAGATAGTGCCCTCCTCGGAGATGATCTGGCCCGAGGCAAGCTGAGATTTAAGAAAGGCCAGCCCGAAGTCCGGATCCACGCCCATGACCTCTCCGGTGGAGCGCATTTCCGGCCCCAGCAGGGTGTCCACCCCGGGAAAACGATTGAAGGGCAGCACCGCCTCCTTGACCGAATAGTATCCCGATCGCCGCTTGGACCAGGGATCCAGGTCCCGGAGCCGCTCCCCCAGCATGACCTGTGTGGCCAGCTTGGCCAAGGGCACGCCCGTGGCCTTGCTCACGAAGGGTACGGTCCGGGAAGCACGGGGATTCACTTCCAGGATGTAGATCTCCCCCTCCCGGATGGCATACTGGATATTCATCAGGCCCTTGACCTGCAATTCTCTGGCCAGGGCCTTGGTGTCCCGGATGAGCTCCTCCTCCAGCTTCTCTCCTATGGTGTGCGGCGGAATTACACACGCCGAGTCCCCGGAATGCACCCCGGCCTCTTCGATGTGCTCCATGATGCCGCCCACGTAGGTGTCTTCCCCGTCGGAGACCGCGTCCACATCGATCTCGATGGCGTTCTCCATGAACTTGTCCAGCAGGATGGGATGATCCGGAGAGATGACCACCGCTTCCCGGAAGTAGTTCATGAGGTCCTTCTCGTCGTACACGATCTCCATGGCCCGGCCGCCGAGCACATAGGAGGGCCGCACCACCAGCGGATAGCCAATGCGGCGAGCGATATCCAGGGCACCCTCCTCCGAGGTGGCGGTGCCGTTCTCCGGCTGCTTTAGCCCTACGGTGTTCAGAAGCTCCTGGAAGCGTTCGCGATCCTCGGCCCGGTCGATGCTATCCGGGGAGGTACCCAGGATGGGCACCCCGTTCTTCAAAAGGGGCACCGCCAGGTTGAGCGGGGTCTGCCCCCCGAACTGGACAATCACCCCCTCGGGCTGCTCCTGCTCGACAAGGTTCAGGGTGTCCTCCAGAGTGAGGGGCTCGAAGTAGAGGCGGTCCGAGGTGTCGTAGTCCGTGCTCACCGTTTCCGGGTTAGAGTTGACCATAATGGACTCCAGGCCCATCTCCCGCAGGGAAAAAGAAGCGTGGACGCAGCAGTAGTCGAACTCGATGCCCTGCCCGATTCTGTTGGGCCCTCCTCCCAGGATGACCACCTTGCGGCGACCTTCCGAGGCCCGGCATTCGTTTTCCCGCTCGTAGGTGGAGTAGTAGTAGGGAGTGTAGGCCTCAAACTCCGCGGCACAGGTATCCACCAGCTTGTACGTGGCCGTGACTCCGTGCCGCTGCCTGGAACGGCGTATCTCCTCCTGGCTGCGGTCCAAAAGTCCGGCGAGCTGCCTGTCGGAGAAGCCCAGCTGCTTGGCTCGCCGCAGGATCCCAGCGGATTGCTCCGGATCGTCGATGTCCGGCCAGTTTCCGGCCCATTCCAGGAGCTCGGCCTCGAAATCCACCAGCTCCTGGATCTGTCGCAGGAACCAGGGATCGATATGCGTGTCCCGATGGATCTCCTCCTCCGTGATGCCGCTGAGCAGGGCCAGACGGAGGTAGGTGAGTCTCCGGGAATTGGGCTTACGCAGATTGGCTACGATTCCCTCGCGTTCCGGCAGCTGCGGCCGGAAGCTGTCAGCAAGCCCTATCATCCCTGTCTCCAGGGAGCGCAGGCCCTTCTGTAGCGATTCTTTAAAGGTCCGCCCGATGGCCATGGTCTCGCCCACGCTGCGCATGGAGGAGGTCAGCTCATCCTCGGAGCCCTCGAACTTCTCGAAGGTGAAGCGGGGGATCTTGACTACGCAGTAGTCGATGGAGGGCTCGAAGGAGGCCACTGTCTCCCGGGTGATATCGTTGGGCAGCTCATCCAGGCTGTAACCCACAGCCAGCTTGGCTGCGATTTTGGCGATAGGAAATCCCGTAGCCTTGGAGGCAAGAGCGGAAGAGCGCGACACCCGGGGATTCATCTCGATGACCATCATATCCCCGTTTGCAGGGTTGACAGCGAACTGCACGTTGGACCCTCCGGTCTCCACTCCGATCTCGCGCATTATGTCCAGAGAGGCGTTCCGCATCCTCTGGAACTCCCGGTCCGTAAGGGTCTGGGAGGGGGCCACGGTAACGGAGTCCCCGGTGTGGATCCCCATAGCGTCCACATTCTCAATGGAGCAGATGATCACGCAGTTGTCGTTCTTGTCCCGCATGACCTCCAGCTCGAACTCCTTCCAGCCCAGAACCGACTCTTCCAGCATGACCTCATGGGTCATGCTCGCGGCAAGCCCCCGGCGGGAGATCTCCTCCAGATCCTCCAGGTTGTAGGCCACCCCGCCACCGGTGCCCCCCAAGGTGAAGGCCGGACGAACGATAACCGGAAGCTCCACGTCCTCCGAAATTTTCCGGACATCCTCCAGGCTGCGGGCAATGTCGCTCTTGGGAACCTCGAGGCCGATATTTTCCATGGAGCGCCGGAAGCGCTCCCGGCTCTCTGCCTTCTGGATCACCTCCAGGGAGGCGCCAATGAGCTCCACACCGTATTCCTCGAGAACCCCCTGCTCGGAGACGGCCACCGCCGTATTCAGTCCGGTCTGCCCCCCCAGGGTGGGAAGCAGGGCGTCGGGCCGCTCCCGTGCGATGATCTTGGCCACGGACTCCGGGGTGATGGGCTCCAGATAGGTGCGCGTGGCCAGCTCCGGATCGGTCATGATAGTGGCCGGATTGGAGTTGATGAGCACCACTTCAAAGCCCTCCTCGGTAAGGGCCTTGAGGGCCTGGGTGCCGGAGTAGTCGAACTCGCAGGCCTGACCGATGATGATCGGCCCGGAGCCGATGAGCATGATCCGCTTCAGGTCGTCTCTCTTGGGCATATTCCGTATAATTGCGATTGAGGGTTGTCCGCGTCCTCGCAGCCGAGCTTACGGAAGCAGCCGCAATTGAAGGGCTGGGAGCTCGGGCCTTAAGCTGCTCTGTCAGGCCCCAATCAGGCCACCAAGCTGCGCATCGCACCTAAGAATAAAAGAGGCCAGTCCATTATGCAAACACAAAGGTCAAGAAGCGGGGCTAGGCTAGCCTTCTAGGCATTCCGTGTGCCCAGGAGCGCTCTTGATTTTGCACCGGCCCCGACCTTGACAAGGTGGCCTTTGAGGACTATAAAAAAGTTAGGCAGACCAAACAAAACATCTCGGAGTCTCTTGTGACGCCCTACCCCCTAAACCATTTTCCTTCAGGCAGCAAGGTTGCCGTGGCCAATCTGGCCGGAGGCAGGGGAGCCCGCTCCCGCCTATACGCCCTGGGCTTCACTCCTGGCACCGAGGTCCTGATTATATCCGGCGGAGCCGGACCCCTTCGAATAAAGATCCGCGGCTCCGACCTGAGCCTGGGACAGGGTCTTGCGGAAAAGGTGCTGGCCACTCCCGCGGAATGAGCCCGAGATACTGCTACACCCAAGTAACCAGCCAATGGAAGTGGAGAACCATCATATGAATCAGCCCGCGCTATCCCTGCGCCAACTTACCAAAAACCAATCCGCCCGTATCGTCAGCATCCACGCCACCGGGGAACTGGGCCGCCGCATCCGGGATATGGGACTTGTCCCCGGCGTGGAGGTCACCATCCTGGGCCGGGCTCCGCTCCGGGACCCCGTGGCCCTGAAAGTCCACGGGTTCACCTTGTCCCTGCGGAATAACGAGGCAGACCACATCCAGGTCGAGCCGCTCCAGGAATCCACCACCTGAACTGCTTCTGACACTAAGCGACACATCCCAGCAGTGCCAATCCCCTTGGCCAAGTATCTCTATTTGCGGCACCATTCTCTCTAACCTGTGCTAATCCCTGTGGCAGGCAACAGAGCCGCACCCTGCAGGCGAAAAAAACATATACTTCCGTCAGGTGCCGGTGCACCGCGGCAATAGACATAACTACCCCACCCTAGGAGCATTTCCCTCATGAACGCCAGTCTGTTCCGAGACACAGGGCAAGGCTACTTTGAAATGGCCCCGGAGCGCAGCATGCGGGTGCCGGTGCGGCTCTTCGGCAGCAGGGAGATCCTGCTGGACATGGGACCCGAAGTCTTGCAGCAGGCGGCAAATGTGGCCTACCTTCCCGGAATTCGGGAAGCCTCTCTGATGATGCCGGACGCCCACTGGGGCTATGGCTTCCCCATCGGCGGCGTGGCCGCCTTCGACCCGGATCAGGGCGGAGTCATCTCTGTGGGCGGCATCGGGTACGACATCGCCTGCGGCGTGCGGGCCATGCGAACAGGAATGGAGCGCAGTGCTTTGCAGGGCAGACTGCAGGAGCTGATCGACGCCCTGTACGCGAGCGTGCCCGCGGGCCTCGGCTCCGAGGGTAGGATCAAGCTGAGCGCCTCCAAGTTGGACCGGCTTCTGGAAAAGGGTGCCGCCTGGGCTGTGGAAAAGGGTTACGGCGAGGAGGCGGATCTAAACTTCATCGAGGACCGGGGACAAATGGGCGGAGCTGATCCGGACAAGGTTTCGGAGACCGCAAAGAAGAGGCAGAAGCGCCAGCTCGGCACTCTGGGCTCGGGGAACCACTATCTGGAAATCCAATACGTGGACCGTGTCTACGATGAGGAGGCAGCCGCGGCCTTCGGCCTGTTCCCAGAAGAAGTCCTGGTTACCATACACAGCGGTTCCCGCGGCCTGGGTCACCAGATAGGCACCGACTACGTTCACCACCTGAGCCGGGCGGTAGCAAGGCACAATCTTTCCCTCCCCGCAAGGGAGCTCGTATGTGCCCCCATCCGCTCCAGCGAGGGGGAGGATTTTTTCCGGGCCATGTGCTGCGGGGTTAACTCCGCCCTGGCCAACAGGCAGGTCCTGGGGCATCTGGCCCGGGAGGCCTTCACCCGGGTAATTCCCCAGGCCCGGCTCGACCTCGTCTACGACGTAAGCCACAACACTTGCAAGATCGAGGACCACGAGGTGGACGGCCAAAGCACGCGCCTCTACGTCCATCGCAAGGGCGCCACCCGGGCCTTCGGCCCGGAAAGCGCAGATATACCGGAGGCATATCGCGGCACGGGACAGCCGGTAATCATCGGGGGAAGCATGGGCACCAGCTCCTATATCCTGGCCGGGAACAGCGCAGAACAGAACATGGCCTGGGGTTCGGCTTGCCACGGAGCAGGCAGGGCCATGAGCCGGAGGAAGGCCACCAAGACCTGGACGGCCAAGGAGGTGATCGGCGACATGTCCCGGCAGGGAATCCTGATTAAGGCGGCGAGCAAGAAAGGGGCGGCAGAGGAGGCCCCCATGGCGTATAAGGATGTCAATCTGGTGGTGGAAGCCACGCAAAAAGCCGGGCTGGCCAGAAAGGTGGCCCGGATGAGGCCCCTTGCCTGCATCAAGGGCTAGCAGGGCGTTCTGCGTTCCCCGTTCTGCGTTCCCCGTTCCGCGTTCCGCGTTCACCGTTCACCGTTCCGCGTTCACCGTTAGGTTTGAGGGGAAGGGCGACGGATCAGTGAGTCAGTAAATCAGTAAGTCAGTGTGTCGGTGTGTCGGTTGATCAGTAACCCGACCTCCGGCCTTGACATCCGATCTCTGACCAAGGGGGGCGGATCATCTGTTTGGACGATGATTTGCCCAGATCCAAGGCGCAAAGAATTTTGAAACCGCAGTGTATGAATAATACATGAGGACTTCAAAATTCTGCAGCAACGCAGGAGATGGGTGAATAATCGTCCAAACACTAGCTGATCTTATCCCCGGGGCTCACGACCTGATCTGGAGCCAGAAGGGATAGCCCCTGCTCCCCGTGCACCGCCAGGACCATCCCGTGGGAGGTGACCCCGCGCAGCTTACGGGGCTTCAGATTGGCCAGCACAGTCACGTGTCTGCCCACCAGATCCTGCGGGGAATAGGCCTCGGCCAGGCCGGCCACGATCCGGCGCGTGTAGCCCTCGCCAGCGTCCACTTCCAACTGGAGCAGACGGTCCGCGTCGGGATGAGGGCTCGCCCCCTCCACTCGGCCCACCCGCATATCGAGCTTCTGGAAGTCGGTGAAATCGATCTCCGGGGTCTGCTCCGACTCCGAGCCCTGCTTGCTTTCTGCCTTCTCCTTGCCCGCCTTGTTCTTTTTCTGCCCCGAGGCGTGCTTCCCCTCTCCGGCCCCTTCGCGCTCCAGCTTGAGCTCCTGCCTGGGGAAGAGGTTGGACTTTTTGGCCACTCTAGTCCCCTCCGAGAGGAAGACCCACTCCGAGCACTCCTGCCGCAGATCAACATCCAGGCTTCCCAGATCCAACCCCAGCTGCTCGCACATTGTATGCGAGGCATCGGGCATCACCGGGCGCAGGGCGAGGGCAATGCGGCGCAGCGAGGCCAGGGCCAGGGCTAGCACCGTCTGCAGCCGCTGTGTATAGCCCTGTTTGTATAAGCTCCAGGGCGCAGTGGTGTCGATGTACTTGTTCACCCCGCGCACGAACTCCATGAGCCATTCCAGGGCCTCCGCTGTATGCACAGCCTCGAAGCACTGCAGATACTTCTCCAGGTAATCCCTGCCCAGCTGCAAAAGCTCCTCATCCTCCCGCTCCAGGTCTAAATCATCCGGATGCGGCGGGGCGCTAGCCCCGAAATATTTTCCGGTCATGGCCAGGCAGCGGCTGAAGAGGTTGCCCAGGTCGTTGGCCAGATCTGCGTTAAAGCGGCCGATCAAGCCCTCCTCGGAGAAATTGCCGTCGTGGCCGAACTGCATCTCCCGCAAGAGGAAGAAGCGAAAGGCATCCAGACCGTACTTGGAGCGAAGCTCCAAGGGCCGCACCACATTGCCCAGGGTCTTGGACATCTTCTCCTCGTGTACCTTCCAGTAGCCGTGCACCCGGAGCCCCCGGTAAAGGGGCACCCCGGCAGCTCGCAGCATGGTGGGCCAAAATATGGCGTGGGGCTTTAAGATATCCTTGGCCACCAGGTGATGGGCCGCGGGCCAGAAGCGAACGTAGTCCTCTCCCTCCGGCCAGCCTAGAGCGGAAATGTAGTTGAGCAGGGCGTCGAACCAGACGTAGGTCACGTACCCCGAGTCGAAAGGCAGCTCGATTCCCCATTCCAGCCGGGATTTGGGCCGGGAGATGCAGAGGTCGTCCAGAGGCTCCCGCAGCATGGCCAGCACTTCCCTGCGGTAGCGCTCCGGTTGGATGAAGTCCGGGTTGTCCTGTATATAGCCCCGGAGCCATTCCTGATAACGGCTCATGCGGAAGAAATAGTTCGTCTCCTGGATGTACTCCGGGGGCTTCTGATGATCCGGGCAGTTGCCGTCCTCCAGCTCCTTTTCCGTAAAAAAGCGCTCGCACCCGAAACAGTAGTATCCCCCGTACTCCCCGAAATAGATGTCCCCGTTGTCGTACACGAGCTGGAGAAAGCGCTGCACGCAGGCTACATGATCCGGATCCGTGGTCCGGATAAAACGATCGTAATCAATGTTCAGCTCGGGCCACAGCTCGCGGAACTGCCGGCTGACCCGGTCCGCGTACTCCTGGGCATCCTCCCCTCTTTCCCTGGCGGACTGCATGATCTTGTCCCCGTGCTCGTCCGTGCCGGTCAGGAAAAAGGTTCGCTTGCCCTGCATCTTATGGAAGCGGCTTAAACTGTCCGCCAGAATGGTGGTATAGGCGTGACCCAGGTGGGGCTCGGCGTTGACGTAGTAGATGGGGGTGGTGATGTAAAACGTCTCCTCCACAGGCGGCTACCTCCCGGACTTCTTCTGCTGCTTTCCCTGGGCGCCGTTTTTGCCTTCTGACGCGGCCTTGCCGGTGCCGCCGCCCTTGCTCTTGCCCTTATTCTTGCCACCGGACCGGGAACCGCCGCGCCGCTTTCCCCGGGAACGCCGTCCCTTTTTGCGCTGCCCGGAGCCACCGGAGTTCTTCTCTTTTTGCGGCTGCTGCTCTCCCGGGCTCTGTTCCGACCCCTCAACCTCCGGGTCAGAGTTGTCGGTTCCCTGGTCCTCCACTAATATTTCCGTGGGGACGCTCTCCGGGTCAGCAGGGGGGCATTCCACCTCCTCACTCTCTACCTCTCCGGTGAATAGCTCGCTCCACTCCAAAAGATTTATCTCCCGCTCCTCTCCCTCCGCGGCATCCAGGACCAGCGTGTCCCGAAAGAAATTGGCCCGGAGCACCTTCACCTCGCCGATGCTGGTCTGATACTTGCGGCCGATTTTGGGGCATCGGCTAAAGAAGTCGGCATAGGCCTTTTTCTCAAAGTTGAGACAGCACAATAGCCTGCCGCATACGCCGGAAATCTTGGAGGGATTGAGAAAAAGCTGCTGCTCCTTGGCCATCTTGATGGTCACGGGAACGAATTCCCGCAAGAACTGATGACAACAGCAGATTCGGCCGCAGTTACCAATCCCGCCCAGGATCTGGGCTTCGTGCCTGACCCCTATCTGGCGCAGCTCAATCCTGGCCCGGTACTGATTGACCAGGTCCTTAACCAGGTCGCGGAAATCCACCCGGCTCGGGGCAGTAAAATAGAAGACCAACTTGCTCTGGTCGAAGCGGACCTCCACGTCGACCAGCTTCATGTCCAGGCCCATCTGCTTGATCTGTTCCCGGCAATAGGTGAAGGAATTCCGCGCCAACTCCTCATTTTCCCGCATGCGGGCCAGATCGTCATCTGTGGCCTTGCGGTCGATGCCCTTGACCTCCTCCGGATACAGGCTCTCGGGCAGCTCCGTGTCCGTCAGGGCGACGCGGCCAATGCCCTGGCCTTCCTCGGTGGAGACGATCACATGATCGCCTGAGGTCAGATCCTCTTGCTCTGACAGGAAATAGTAGATCTGCCCCTGCTCTCTGAACTTGACCCCTATATACATGCTTATCCCGCTTCGCCGGGGCACTCGCCTCCCGGCGTATTTTATATGAAAATGTCTCCAAGCTACTGAATTGCTTGATAAAACAGGAAAGGAGCCTATCCGGTCATTGTCATGCTTGGTTGTGCCTGCGTCTGCGCAGACATGAGGGTTATAGGTAAAAAACGACCAACCCCGGATCCTTTAGAAGGACCTTAAGCGCTTTTCGCCTCAATAAGCTCCCGGAGCCGCTGCAGGGCGCTATCGATGCCCTCGGGCCGGCTGCCCCCGGCCTGGGCCAGCTCGGGACGACCTCCTCCGCTGCCGCCCACCTCCTTGGCTACCTCCTGAACCAGCTCCGGCGCAGTGAAACGCTCGTGCAGATCCGGGCTCACGAACAGGAGCAGATGGGCCTTTCCCCTGTTCTCTCCGGCCAAAAGGATCACTCCGGAGCCAAACCTGGAGCGGAGATCGTCCATAGCAGACCGCAGACCCTTCATATCCGAGCTCTCGGGCAGGTCCAGCTTGGCTGCGAGCAGCCTGACTCCGGCCACGTCCACACTGCGGTCCATCAGGCCACCGCCGGAAACCACCTGTTTGGCCTGGAGCTCCTCCTTCTCCCGGGAGAGTTGTTTGATCTGCTCCTGCAGACCAGCAACTTTCCCGGCGACCTCCTCCGGTGAGGTCTTCAGGGCCTCGGCGGCCCTGGCCAGTATTTCCCGTTTCTTCCGGAATTCCGCTACCGCGTTCCACCCGGTGGCCGCCTCGATTCGGCGCACTCCGGAAGAAACTCCCGTCTCGGACTGGATATAGAACGCCCCCGCCTGACCGGTTCGTTCCAGGTGAACGCCGCCGCACAGCTCCTTGGACACGTGGGGGACCTCCACCACACGGACCCGGTCCTGGTATTTCTCCGCGAAAAGACCGATGGCGCCCTCCTGCTCCGCCTGCTCAAAGTCGAGCTCCTTGATGCCCACGGGCAGGTCCCGGAGGATGGCCTCGTTGACCTCGTCCTCCACCGCCCGGATCTCCTCCTCGGAAAGGGGATTGATGTGGGTGAAGTCGAAGCGCAATCGGTCCGGGGCCACCAGAGAGCCGGACTGTTTGACGTGCTCGCCCAGGACGCGGCGCAAAGCGGCATGGAGCAGATGGGTGCAGGTATGGTTCCTTGCCGTGTGCATACGGTCGCGGCTCACGGCAAGATGCACTTCCTGATCCAGATAGAGCCTGCCGCGGACCACGTCCACACGATGCAGCACCACCTCGGGCCCCGGCTTCTGGGTGTCCAGCACCTCGGCCCGATCCATGTCCGTCTCTATGGTCCCGCAGTCGCCCACCTGGCCGCCGGACTCCCCGTAGAACGGGGTCCTGGCGGCTGCAGCGTAGCCGCTCTCCCCGGCTGCAAGATCACTGCGGGAACGGCCCCAAAGATCCAAAAGGGCCACAATTCGGCTGGTGGTTTCAAAGGTCTCGTAGCCCACAAATTCAGTGGTGATGCCATTTTGCAGAACCTCGCCGAAGATCCGGGTCAGATCCTTCTCCCCGCTGCCGGCCCAAGAGGCCTTGGAGCGCTCCCGCTGGGCCTGCATCTGTCTCTCGTACCCCGCCTCGTCCACGCTAAACCCTCGAGCCTCGGCCACGTCCTTAACCACGTCCACAGGGAAGCCGTAGGTGTCGTATAGCTTGAAGGCCACATCTCCGGGAACAGTATCCTCCCCGCGGCCGGAGAGATCCGCTAGCTCCTGCTCCAGCATCTCCAGACCGTGGTCCAGTGTCCGGCTGAAGCCGTCCTCCTCCTTGTGGACCACCTTGGCCATGAAATCGCTGCCTTGAACCAGCTCGGGATAGGCCTCGCCCATTTCGTTCACCAATTGCCCGCAGAGCTGAAAGAGAAAGGGATCAACCAGGCCTATACTGCGGCCGAAACGAAAGCCCCTGCGGATCAGACGCCGCAGCACGTACCCCCGGCCCTCGTTGGAGGGCAGGATCCCGTCCGCGATCATGAAGGCTATGGACCGGGTGTGATCCGCTATTACCCGCAGAGCGGTATCCGTGACCTCGTCCTCTTTATAGCGCACACCGGCCTTGTATTCCGCGCTCTGGATCAGTCCGCTGAAAAGATCGGTGTCGAAGTTGGAAAGCACGCCCTGACAGATCGCGGCGATGCGCTCCAGCCCCATACCGGTGTCGATGCTGGGCCGGGGCAGGGGCTCCAAGTTCCCGGACTCATCCCGGTTGTATTGCATGAAAACCAGGTTCCAGATCTCCAGATAGCGGTCGCAGTCGCAAACCCCGATTTCGCAGTCCGGGCCGCAGGCCATTTGCTCCCCCTGATCGAAAAGGACCTCTGAACAGGGGCCGCAGGGACCGATGTCACCCATGGCCCAGAAGTTCTCCTCCTCGTCGAGGCGATAGATCCGCTCTTGGGGCATGCCCACGATTTCGCGCCAGAGCCTTTCCGCCTCGTCGTCATCTCGGAAGATGGAGACGTAGAGCTTCTCCGGAGTTAGCTTCAGCTCCCGGGTAAGGAATTCCCAGGCCAGGCGGATGGCCTCCTCCTTGAAGTAGTCCCCGAAGGAAAAGTTGCCCAGCATCTCGAAGAAGGTGTGATGCCGCCTAGTCCGGCCCACATTCTCCAGGTCGTTGTGCTTGCCCCCCACCCGCAGGCACTTCTGGGAGGTCACCGCCCGGGAGTAGTCTCTGCGCTCCTGGCCCTGGAAGACCTTCTTGAACTGCACCATTCCAGCGTTGGTAAAAAGCAGCGTGGGATCCTCCTTGGGAACGAGCGGGGCACTGGGCACCACTTGATGGCCGTTGCGATAGAAATAATCCAGGAAGCTCTGCCGGATCTCTGCCGCAGTAGTCAAAAGCGACTCCTATTGGCTTTCCTTTTCCGTGCCGCCGTTTTGCTCCTCAGTCCCGCTCTCCGTGCCTTCCCGGTCCTGCTGCTGCTTCAGGCCGAAGTGTTCCCTCAGTCTGTCCTCGATGGACTGCATGGTTTCCGGGTTCTCCTGGAGGAAGGCGCGCACGTTCTCTCTGCCCTGCCCCAGGCGCTCGGAGCCGAAGGCATACCAGGAACCGCTCTTGTCCACAATCCCGTGGTCCACAGCAAGATCCAGCAGCTCCCCCTCCCGGGAGATACCCTGGCCGTAGAGCACATCGAACTGGGCCTCGCGGAAGGGCGGTGCCACCTTGTTCTTGACCACCTTGACCTTGACCCTGTTGCCGTAAACCTCGTCCTTGTCCTTGAGGGTCTGGATCTTGCGGATATCCAGGCGCACCGAGGCGTAGAACTTCAGGGCGTTGCCTCCGGTGGTGGTCTCCGGGCTTCCGAACCCGGTGGTGTTGATCTTCATCCGGATCTGATTGATGAACACCACCATTGTCTTGGAGCGATGGATGGAGCCGGTAAGCTTGCGCATGGCGTGGGACATCAACCTGGCCTGGCCGCCCACCTGGGTCTCGCCCATATTGCCTTCCAGCTCGGCCTGAGGGATGAGGGCGGCAACCGAATCCACCACGATCACGTCCAAGGCGCCGGAGCGCACCAGGAGATCACTTATCTCCAGTGCCTGTTCCCCGTAATCCGGCTGGGAAATGACGAGTTCCTCGGTATTCACGCCGAGCCGCTTGGCGTACTGCACATCCAAAGCGTGTTCCGCGTCGACGAAGGCCACCGAGCCTCCTTTTTGCTGGGCCTCGGACAGAAGGTGCAGGGCCATGGTGGTCTTGCCCGAGGATTCCGGGCCATAGATCTCCACCACCCTGCCCCGCGGCATGCCCCCCACGCCCAGGGCCATGTCCAGGCCGAAGGAGCCGGTGGGAATGGCAGGGACCTCCTGATGGGCCTGGTCGCTCAGATACATCACCGAGCCCTGACCATATTTGCGCTCGATTGTGGTCATAGCCGTCTGCAGGGCTTCCTTACGCTGATCCTGCTGGGATTCTGCGTTCTTTGTCTTCCGAGCCATGGTCATCTCCGCAAGCTTAGATATGAAAAAAAGGAACCAGAGCCGGTCCGTCCGCTACTCAGGGCAGAGATCCGCTGGGAGCGGAGCCACCGGTTTCTGGTGCTTTCCCCTGGACACGCTTATTAATTCAGATCCGTTTTTTAGAGACCCTCAGAGGTGCTTGTCTGCAGGGAACTAGCTCAACAAACGTTTCCCTGGAATGCCCCTCTTCCTATGAAAACATGACAATTTATCAAACTCGCCCCAGGAGAGCAATACGTGCCCTTGTCCCCGGTTCGCCAGTCTATTAGACTGTCGGGGATGAGCCAAACCTACGATTGCCTCGCCCTTTTCTCCGGAGGGCTGGACAGCCTGCTCAGCTGCAAGCTGATGCAGCAGCAGAACCTCCGGGTCCTGGGCCTTCACTTTATTAGTCCCTTCTTCGGCAAACCGGACCGCATCGACCACTGGCAGCGCGAGCACGGCGTGAACATACTGCCCGTGGATGTGAGCCGGGAGTACGTGCAGCTCCTTCTCGGCGGCCCCAAATGGGGGGTGGGCAAGTGCCTGAACCCCTGTGTGGACTGCAAGATCTTCATGCTTTCCAGGGCCCGGGAAATGCTCTCCATGTTCGGGGCGAAATTCATCGTCAGCGGCGAGGTCCTGGGCCAGCGCCCCATGTCCCAGCGCAGGGAGGCCCTGGGCCTGATCCGGAACGAGGCCGGGGTGCGCGACGTCCTGTTGCGGCCGCTTTCCGCGGCCAGCCTGCCGCCGACGCCCATGGAGGAATCCGGCCTGGTGGATCGCAGCATGCTCCCGAACATCGTGGGACGGGGGCGCAAGCCCCAGCTGGAGCTCGCCAGGGAATTCGGCATCCGCGAGGTGCCCACTCCGGCAGGGGGATGCCTGCTCACGGACCCCGGCTCCTGCGCCCGTTTCTGGCCTCTGATATCCCGGATGGAAACCCCAGAACCGCAGGACTTTCTTCTGGCCCAGCTGGGCCGGCAGTACTGGCACGGGGACCACTGGCTGAGCATCGGCCGAAACAAGCAGGACAACCAGGCCCTCATGGAGCAGGTCCAGACCCGGGACATCGTTTTCAAGCCGGTGGACATCCCCGGCCCCATCGCAGTGGGACGCCAGCACAAGGGAGAGTGGAGCAAAGAGATGATCCAGAGCGCAGCGGTGCTGCTCCTGCAATTCTCGCCCAAGGCCAGGAAAGCCCGGGAGCCAGTGCGGATCAAGGCGGGCTCGGGGAACTTCCTGCGGGAGTTCTCTCCGGATCCGGGCAGCGAAGCGGACCCGGAATGGAAGGTTCCGGAATGGGAGGAACTGGAACGGGAGAAGAAGGACTTCTTCCGGCGGCCGGAGCGGGAGGAATAGCACTGAGCCGCCCAGCCGCCGAAAGCCGCTATTGCTTGGGGTCTGCTAGGCTAGGACCCTCCCGCAGGTCTGGCCCATTCGCTCACCACACCCTGTTCCCATAAATATCGGGATATATGCTCCACTCCGGTCAGGCTGACCCGCACCCCGTTCTCCTTGAGAACCACCAGAACAGGGACGCCGCGAAAGTTCCTGGAGCGGAAATAATTCCCCGCCTTGCGCGTGGCTTCGCGTACCTTTTTCGGTATGGAAGTACTGCCCGAGATCTCTGTCTTTTTGGACTTCAAAATCCGGAGAAAGGCATTGCCCCTATCCGCCCCCTCGGATGAGCTGGCCTTCGCGGCCCAGGCAAGCTTGGCCCGGGAGGCGGGATCACGATTAACCGCGGCGAAATGCCAGGTGCCGGAAATGGGGGCCACGCGGGCCAGGTTGAAGAGCACCTCGCTGCAGTGGGGGCAGTCGAGGCTAAAAAAGAGGTAGTACTGCGGCCCGTTATGCTCCGCCTCGGCGCTCTGCTCCAGGAAAGCGGTTTCCTGCAGGCTGGGCATATGCGGTGTGAACTGCAGGAGGGAGTTGGCGGCGAAGGCCCCGCACCAGACCGCAATCCCGCCGACGAGGAGCAGCCATGAGGCCCTCCGCCAGGCTGTGGCAACCAGCACCAGGAAGAGCCCTGCCGCAACCGCCACGCAGAGCCAGCACATCAGGCCCAGCCCCACAAACTGATAGCCGAGCAGGGCGCCGTCAAAGGCCAGGGCCCCGATCAGGCCCAAAACGGCCACACCCCAAAGCACTGGGCGCTCGTAGCGACAGGCGAAAAAGAAAAGACCAAAGAGGATCCAGAAGAAGAGGCTGCCGAAGAGGAGCAGTCCAATCTCGCCGATCCTTATATAGCGGCCCACGACCTCGCAGGCCTGTGTCCCGCACAGGCTCCCCGCTCCCTGGGCTTGCAGCGCGTACTCCAGGGTGAGGCCCACGGCGCAGAGGAGAATCACTGTCCCGAGAACGATGTCCCGTATATTGCCCTTTCGCATAGTCCTCTCATCCCGCCCTGCACCCACTTTACGTGCGGTCCTGCTTGAAGGATTTGTAAGATCATAAAGATAAGCTACAAATCAGTATAAGTAGACACCGTAAGTAAAGTGGGTGCAGGGGCGTAAAGCGTGACTCGTGACTAGTTATCGGTGGTCTGGGGCCGGTAGTCGGTAGTCAGTTGTCAGTATTCAGTGGTCGGTGACAGATAGCTCTTACTCATGCAGCGGAAAGTTTCCAGCCGCAATGCTCTCCTGGACCCCGGTTTCCAGACTTTCTACATCCCCGGACCGCCATCCGAGTTCCGATCTCCGAAATCCGGCCTCCGGCTTGCCAGCCGGAACAAATTGAGCTACCACGGCAGCTGTGTTGGACAAAGGAAACATGGGACGCTCGAGCCCTAAAGGAACATCACCAGGGCTCAGCGAAAAAAGCCCGGATGGGGCCGCGCCATAAAACGGCCTGGATCATCAGCACGGACCCCGCCCGGAATCTGAGGTCAATCCGAAGCCCTATGCCCCACAACTCCCACGGCGGAAATATCCATAGCCTGCACAAGTGGTGCGGTCAACCCGACCAGCCCATCCTGGACTTCTCCGCAAACATCAACCCGCTGGGGCCTCCCCCCTGGCTCAGGCAGTGCCTCTGGGACAGCACGGAACAGATTTTGCATTATCCCGAGCCCGAGGCCGCGCCGGTCCTGGACTCGGCAGCGGCAACCTACGGCGTTGCCAGGGAGAACATCCTTGCGGGAAACGGCAGCACCGAGATCCTCTACCTCCTGCCCCGCATTCTGGACTATGACCGCGCCCTGATCCCTGTTCCATCCTATGTGGACTACGAAACGGTCTCCCGGCTCTGTGGCCTCACCGTGGAGCGCCTCTTCCTGGACCCCGGGGAGGACTTCCGCCTGGAACCTTCACTCCTGCAGGAGCGCCTGGACCGGCCCGCGCTGGTCTTTCTGGGCCGGCCCAACAACCCCACGGGCCTCACCTTTTCCGCGAGGCAGCTGCGGGACCTGGCCCGCGATAATCCCCGCTCCTTCTTCGCCGTGGACGAGGCCTTCGCCGACTTCGTTCCCGGCCTGGACCGCCTCTACCGGGACATACCCTCCAATGTCCTCGTCCTGCTTTCCCTGACCAAGTTCTACGCCCTGCCCGGCCTGCGCTCCGGCCTGGCCATCGGCTCCAGGGATGTCATCACGGAACTGGCCCGCCACTTGCCGCCATGGTCTGTGAACGCCCTGGCCCAGGCGGTCAGCTCCAGGGCCCTGCGGGACCGGGAATACGCCGAAGCGACCCGGGAGCGCGTCCCCCGCCTGCGGCGCGAGCTCGCGGACAACCTCCAGCGTCTGCCCGGCGTTCGCGTCTTCCCCGGAGAGGCCAACTATCTCCTCTGCCGCCTGGAGGGCTCCCATCCGGACGCCTTCGCCCTGCAAAAGGAGCTCTTGGCCCAAAACATCGCCGTGCGGACCTGCGCGGACTACCCCGGCCTGGACGAGTCCTACTTCCGGGTGGCGGTCCGGCCCGAACCGGAAAACGACGAGCTCCTGCGAGCCCTGAGGGAGGTATTGATCACGGGCACAGCCGGCACACGGCCCGGTAGCGCAGCACAGCGGGGACCCGGCCGCAGCCCGGTAAAGACCCCCGCTTTGATGTTCCAGGGCACCTCCTCCAATGCGGGCAAGAGCGTCCTCGCCGCGGCACTGTGCCGCATCCTCTTCCAGGACGGCTATCGAGTGGCCCCGTTCAAGGCCCAGAACATGTCCCTGAATTCCTTCGTGACCCTGGACGGCGGAGAAATGGGGCGGGCCCAGGTCCTGCAGGCCCAGGCCTGCAAGCTGGAGCCCAGCGTCCTGATGAACCCCGTCCTGCTCAAGCCCAGCACGGACACGGGCTCGCAGGTCATCGTCCACGGCAGACCCGTACGCAACATGGAGGTGCAGGCCTACATCCAGTACAAGCAGGAGGCGGGGAAACGGGCCAGGGAGGCCTACGACACCCTTGCCGCGGAGAGCGACGTGATCGTCCTGGAGGGCGCGGGATCCCCCGCGGAGATCAACCTCAAGGCCCACGACCTGACCAACATGGCCATGGCCGGCTACAGCCGGGCCAATGTCTTTCTTGTGGGGGACATCGACCGCGGCGGGGTCTTCGCCTCCTTCGTGGGGACCATGTCCCTGCTGGATAAATGGGAGCGGGATCTCACCGCGGGCTTCGTGATCAATCGCTTCCGGGGCAAGGAGAGCCTCCTGGCTCCGGCCATCGAGGAGACGGAGCGCGTCACCGGCAAGCCCGTCCTGGGCACGATTCCCTATATCTCCGACCTGGGCCTTCCCGAGGAGGACTCGGTCTCCTTCAAGGCGGACCGAGGGGACCGTTCCGGCGAGGACGATGCCGCCGTCGTGCTGGGCTGCCTGGACCTGCCCCACATCTCCAATTTCACCGACATCGATCCCCTTCTGCAGGAACCCGACGTTGCGGTGCGCATTGTCCGCAGCACCCGCGACCTGGACCCGCCCCCGGACGGCCTGGTCATTCCCGGAAGCAAGAACGTCATGGCCGACATGGCCCGGATGGAGGACTCCGGCCTGGGCCGGGCCATCCGCGAGCTGGTCCAGCGGGAGCGCACCGTTCTTGTGGGCATATGCGGCGGCTTCCAGATGCTGGGGCACAGCGTGGCCGATCCCTGGGGGCTGGAGTCACCGGACAGGGAAACGCTCTCCGGCCTGGGCCTGCTCCCCCTGGTCACGGAAATGAGCCGGACCAAAACCCTGAGCCAGTGCCGCGCCCGGCACTTGACCTCGGACCACGAACTCAAAGGTTACGAGATCCACCACGGCCGCACGCATATCGTCGGGGATGACGTGGTCCCGGCGGTACGCTCCGAATCCGGGGAGATCATCGGGTACGCCGATCCCGGGGGCAGGGTCTGGGGGACCTATCTGCACGGGGTCTTCGACGCGGACGACTTCCGGCGCTGGTTCATTGACGGCCTCCGCCGAGAAAAAGGTCTGGAGCCTCTGGGGCGTCCGCAGACCCGCTACCAGCTGGAGGACGCCCTGGACGCCCTCGCGGATGTGGTGCGAGACAGCCTGGACATGCGGGCCATCTACGCCATGCTGGAGCGCGGCTCGGACTCCTGAGCCCCCTCCATTTCCGCCGCTAGCTCGCTAAGGCTCTGCTTCGCATGCTCCGGATCGCGCAGGACGCGGTCTATGGGCTCGGGCCCCGGATCGAACTGGAAGGCGTTCTTCTCGGAGTGGGAGCGGAACCAGTCCAGAAAGGCGGCACAGGAAGTGCTTTCCGGAGATATGGCCGGGACGTAGCCCTGCCTCCCCTCCTCCTCGGTCCGGCTCACAGCGCCCATATCCGCCAGCGCACCCAGGATCTGGTTCACCGGCTTGAGGGGGATGTCCAGCCTCAGGGCCAGCTCCGAGGGCCGAACCGGCCCCCGCCCCGAGACGAAGCTCCCGCTGAGCAGGGCCATGAGGGCCATGGCCAGCCGTTCCTTGCTGCTGATGTTGAAGCGGCCCAGTGAGGAATGGGCCAGGCCGTACTTGCGCTGCTCCAGACAAAAGCTTATCTCCGCCCCCAAAAGCACCACGATCCAGCTCAGATAGAGCCAGATCAAAAACAACGGGAGCTGGGCAAAGCTCCCGTAGATGGCGTTGTATTTGCTAACCCCGATCTGGTAGTTCAGGAAAACGGACTGCAAAATCTGCCACAGGAGCCCGGCGGACACACCTCCCAGCAGGCAGCTTCGTGTGTCCGTCTGGGTGTTGGGTACCACCTTGTACAGGAAAAAGAGCGCGAAACAGACCAGGGCATAGGGCATGAGCTTGAGGGCGACAATATAGGCGTAGTTGATCACGGAGAGGGATAGCAGCCACTGCATGAGCTCCAGGCTCTCCAGGGAGGCGCTGAAGCTGATGGCCACCACGATGAGCAGAGGCGTCACCAGCGTCACCGAGAGATAGTCCGCGAACATCCGGGAGGGCTTCCGCTGGCTCTCCACCCCCCAGACGGAGTTGAAGCTCCGCTCCACGGCGCTCAGCATGGTAAAGACCGTGACCAAGAGGATAACGACTCCGACCACTCCCAAGGTGCTCACGTTGGTCTGGTTGATATAGTCCACGATGTACTCGACAATTGTTTCCTTGCCTGCGCTGATATTGAACAGGAAGTCGCGCATGTACTGGCTGTTCTGAAAGCCGAAACCCTTCAGAATGGAAAAGGCCACAGCCAGGAGGGGAACGATGGACAGCGAGGTGGCGTAGGTCAGGGCCGCGGCCCGCAAGAGACACTGATCCGCTTGGAAGGAACTATAGATAAAGCGCGCTCCGTGGAGCAACTTGCGGCCAGTAGCGACGTAGGACACTGGACTCTCCTTTCTTGCTCTGCCGTCTCCCCCCACTCAGCCTTCTATACGAGGGGAGCCTATTTTCAACAATCTCTTTGCCTTGCTTTCCTGTCAAGGGATACGAGGAGGGAAACCTGTGCTTCAAGACGCTAGCAACAGTGAAGAACCCTTTCCTCTGCAGGATCCCTGTATTGACACGACGAGCCGCTATCACCTACTTTCTCTACTATCTGAATAACCGATCAGGGCCACTTAGCTCCGCGTTCGGTCCTTTTGCCGCCCAGTAGATCGGAATCCGGCCTGTACCGGAGAAACTCATTCACCGAGGTCCCGCGTGGATATACACACCCTTTCCCGACTCAACCGCTTCCGGGCCATCGTGGTCACCCTGATCAAGTACGGCTTCGGGGACATCATCGCCAGGCTGGATCTGCCGGAAAAGCTGGGCCCCTTTTATCCCAGGAAGCAACCCAAGGAGGGGACCGGAACCTATACCAGAATCCGGCTCGCTCTGCAGGAGCTCGGCCCCACCTTTATCAAGCTGGGTCAGCTGCTCAGCCTGCGCACGGACCTGATACCCTCGGAAATGACTGAGGAGCTAAGCAAGTTGCAGGACGAGGTCCCGGCGGAACAGTTCTCGGAAATCAGCAAACAGATCGAGCGCGCCCTGGGACGACAGCTGAGCGAGGTGTTTAGCGAATTCGAGGAAAAGCCCATGGCAGCCGCCTCTCTGGCCCAGGTTCATGGCGCCGTCCTGCGCGACAGCGGCGAGTTGGTGGCGATCAAGGTGCAGCGTCCGGGAATCAGACAGATGATCCGCAACGACCTGCGGATCATGGAGAGCCTGGCCCAGAGGGCCCACGAGCGGGTGGAGTCCCTGCAGCTCTACAACCTGCCCCGCGTGGTGGAAGAGATCAAGCGGCTCTTGACCCAGGAGCTGGACTTCCGGCGCGAGGGCCGCAACATCCGGCTGGCCCGGAGCAATTTTGCGGGCGACACCGCACTGTATCTACCCCGAGTCCACAGCGATATCAGCACCACCCGGATGCTGGTCTTGGAAAGGATCCAGGGAACCAAGCTCCGCGACGCCCTCACCAGTTGGCCCCTGGAGGTACGCCGGGATCTGGCCCGAAAGTGGCTTCGGGCGACCCTGAAGCAGATCCTGGAGGACGGGTTCTTCCACGCTGACCCCCATCCGGGCAACTTCTTCATCCTCTCCAAAGGGAAGTACAGCCTCTTGGACTGGGGCATGGTGGGACGTCTCACCCCGGAGACCCGCATCAAGCTCGTGGATCTGCTGGGAGGGGTGGTGCTCAAGGACAGCCAGCTGGTGCTGGATCTATTGCTGGAGTTCACGGAGTACAGATCTGATATCGACATGGACGGTCTGCATCGCGAGCTCATGGACATCCTGGACGACTACCATTCGGTTCCCCTGAAAGAGATCAACATGGGCCGGCTCCTGACGGCGCTCACAGAGATGCTACGCAATCACCAGATGCAGCTGACCATGGACCTCTCCGTAATGATCAAGGCCATCGTAACCAGCGAGGGCTCGGCCAGGATGCTCGACCCCGATCTGAACGTGATCAGCGAGGCCGCTCCCTACATCCGGCGTCTCGCCAGGCAGAAGTATTCCCCGCAGATGATCCTGCGCACAGTCCGGAGCAGCTTCCGTAATCTGTGGCGCATGCAGCAGAGCCTGCCAGTCCAGATCAACCACATCATGGACAAGCTCCAGCGGGACGAGCTCACCATCGGCTTCGAGCACAAGCGATTGGAAGGCTTGCGCCGCACCCTGAATCAGGTGGCCAACCGTCTAACCCTGGCCCTGGTGACCGCCTCCATGATCATCGGCTCCTCCATGATCATCACCACCGGAGTCAAGCCCTTGCTTTTCGGCTACCCCGCTTTGGGGCTGGTGGGTTATCTGCTCTCCGGGCTCTTCGGGTGTTGGCTCATCGTGGACATTCTTCGCAAGCGAAAATTCTAGCTCAATTCGGAGGGATATATGCTGGACCGTGAAGAAGCCGTAAGCCTACTACACAAGAAAGGACTCGAGGAAAACCTCATCGCGCATTGCCTCCAGACCGAGGCTGTGCTCCGGCACCTGGCTGAACGCCTCGGACGCGACCCCCTGCTCTGGGGAGTTACCGGCCTCCTGCACGACCTGGATTACCCTCACACCAAGGACGATCCCTCGCGCCACGGACTCGTGACCGCTCAGGAACTCGCGGATGCGCTCCCCGAAGAGGCCTTGCAGGCCATCCGGGCACACAACAGCGAGGAAAACGGCACTATGCCGGAGAATGAATTCGACTACGCCCTTCGCTGCGGGGAATCCGTGACCGGGCTCATCAGCGCCAACGCCCTGGTTCGGCCCCAGGGGATGGAGGGAATGAAACCCTCGAGTCTAAAAAAGAAGATGAAGGACAAGAGCTTCGCCGCAAACGTCAGCCGGGAGAGGATTCGGGAGTGCGAGAAGCTGGGATTGGAGCTGGACGAGTTTCTGCGTATCGGGATCGAGGCCCTCGCCGCCATAGCGGATCAGCCGGAAGCCGGGATAGGGGCCGGCAAGGAGGGTTCCGGCTAGTCTTTTGTAACGCGGTAGCGGCCGTTTTGCTGGGCGCGCACGCCTGAGGCCTCACCCCTTCAGCCGGCCGCTACCTGCGGACACGCCGGCTCGCCTCTGTCCAGGGCATGCTTGTACGTCCTCGCCGCCCTGACGAAATTTTCCGCCCAGTCCGGCACGCTAAGCGCATGGATGTGGTTGTAGCAGGCGAGAGTGTTCTTATACAGTAGCCCGTCCCTACCTCCACCTAAGCCGGTCCCCCGGTTCATCTCCAGACAAGAGGGCACATCTTCGCCCTCGCGGGGATAGCAGCGGGAATAGTGGAACTCGTGGCCGATAAACTCCTCCCCCACGGAAAAGAAGGGATTGGAGCGCCGCACTGTGCAGCGGGTGTAGCCGTGTCCCTGGGGTTTTGCGGAAAGCCCGGTCTGTAGTGGGAAGAGAT
This sequence comes from Desulfohalobiaceae bacterium, assembly GCA_021737085.1. Classification (GTDB taxonomy): domain Bacteria; phylum Desulfobacterota; class Desulfovibrionia; order Desulfovibrionales; family Desulfothermaceae; genus JAIPDU01. The sequence continues at coordinate 41,480 of JAIPEP010000006.1, forward strand.
CCACCATGTTATAGACTGTCTCTGCATCCGTGGTCAGGCTGGAGCACAAGTACATCAGCCCGCCGCACTCGGCATAAACGGGAAGGCCCTTCTCTGCCAGGGTTCGCACGAGCTTTTTGGTTGCAGTGTTCGCAGCGAGCCACTCCGCCTGCATCTCAGGGAATCCGCCTCCCAGGTAGAGCCCATGGATTTCCGGCCATTTCTCGCCGGGATCGAGCAGGCTCACCTCCGCAAGCTCCGCTCCGGCCCGCTCCAGGGCCTGGAGGTTCTCCGGATAGTAGAACCACAGGGAAGCGTCCTTTACCACGCCGATCCGGACGACTCGATCCACGCTCTGCACCTCGGGCCACAGGGCAATATCCGGAGTTTCGAGCTCCGGGGCCCGACCCGCCATGCGGAGAATCCCTTCCACATCCACCCAGTCCGCCAGAATGCGAGCGCTCTCCTCGATGGCCTCCTCAGCATTATATTCCCGATCCGATACCAGGCCCATATGGCGTTCCGGGATCAAGGTATCGTCCAGCTTGGGCAGAGCCCCCAGCACAGGGACATCCGTATACTCCTCCATGCATTTGCGCAGGATATTCCTGTGCCTCGCTCCAGCGGTGCGATTGAGGATCACCCCGCCCAGGACCAAGCCCTTCTCGAACCCGGAGCAGCCCTGAACGATGGGGGCTATGGTACGGGTCATCTTGGAGCAGTCCAGGATAAGCAGGACGGGACATTGCAAGAGGCGGGCGAGATGGGAGGTGGAACAGGAGCCGTTGGTGTCCTTACCGTCGAACAGGCCGCGATTGCCTTCCAGGAGGGCAACATCGCAACCGTCGGCCTGTTCGGCGAAAAGGCGGGCCAACACCTGGTCCTGCATAAAAAAAGGATCCAGATTCGTGGCTGTTTGGCCTGCGGCTCGTCCCAGCCAGACAGCGTCGATATAATCCGGACCCTTCTTAAAGGGCTTGACCCAAAGACCGTTTCGCAGCCAATGTCTGGCCAGGCCCAGAGAAAGGATAGTTTTTCCCGCCCCTCCGCTCAATGCGGAGACG
>JAIPEP010000007.1 GCA_021737085.1 Desulfohalobiaceae bacterium
CCTAGGGATTCCTCAAGGCTGAAGGCATCGCTTTCCTCGATCTCCTCCGAGGACTCCACCTCCTCTTCGAAGGAGGCCAGCTTGTCCTCGCCATGTAATTCACGGAAAAAACGGTCAATAAAGGCATCTAGATCGCTTTTTAGGGCCACACGAGGCTCGATTGCGCTGGTTCCCAGAATGAATCGGATGGCGTCCAGCTTATTCAGATCTTCCGGATTGACCATGAGCACATTGACATTACTGCCGTTCTTGGCCAACGGAACCCAGTTGTTCTGTTTCAAAAAGCTCGCGTTCAGATTGTGGTGCTCAAGGAGGTCCAGAGGGGGATCGATTTTTTCGTCAAAGGCAACAAACGGCACATCGTAGTATACACTGAGGGATCCTCCCACACTTTCCTTGCTTATCCCGTAGTCGTTTAGCAGGATCTCTTCTGGGGCTCGCTCCTCACTTTCCGCCCCCTTCAGGACCTGGTTGATCTGATCCCGGCTCAGCTCCCCCTTTTCCAAAAGAAGATCGAATCTGGTTTGTTGGCTCTTGTTGCCTTTGTTTAATTCTTGGAGACGCTTATCCAGTTCGGGGAAGTCCGGGTCCAATTCCTTGATCTGCAATAGGGTAAGCCGGGCCAAGTTGTATTTTTCCTGTTGGGCGTAGGCGAGCCCCAGGCGATAATAGAGATGGGCCCTTTCCTGCGCAGGATACGAATCCTCGGCCAGAGACTGGCTCAAGAAATCGACAATTTCTTGAGGCATATCCAAATATTTCAGGCAATCAACGATGCGGTCCAAAATGTTGATATTCTTGGCACCCTGACCATAGGCCTGAATCAGGAACTCGAAAGCCTGATTGTAATCCCCTTTCTCAAAAAGGGTATTTCCCTTTTCTATCATCTGGTTTGCGGCAGTTGACATAATACAAAATCCTTAAAAATATACTATTCCGGCTGAGCGCAGTCCTAGGCGCTCCTTGTTTCTTTTCCCACCCCATCGGTGGCTATTTCCCGTCCGGAAAGAGGACTTTCCGGACGGGAACCAGATAGGCTCTCCCTCCCCTCGGCTTCCTTTCCGGTCCGAAAAGGGAGTGTGGTCCCTGCAGCCAGGTTTAGGAAGAGCTTTGCTGGAGTGGAGCTGTTTTTTCAGGACAAAAAAATACTACTACAACGTAACTTCGCTCATTTTAAGCCGCAGCCGGGGAGTTGCCTGTGCTCATTGATCGGATTGCGCCAATGTTTTCCGCCGAGGCGAAGGAAAAGCGCTTTGTGCAGCGCAAAAGGCAGCATGCCCTTCCAAGGGCACACGTGCTTTTCCTTTTGACCCGTGTTCTTGATTCAAGGGGTCATGCCCGCATCACAAAGCGCCCGGAGCCGAGGCGAGAAAACACCCTTCACCCACTTCGTAAAGTGGGTGAAGGGTCAGCCGGAGCAAAAGGCAACTCCCCGGCAAGGCGCAAACTTACGTTGTAGTGATACTGTGCTACTTTATAACGGACTCTTCAGGCACAAGATTTACGTTTTTTGAGAATTCATTATTATTTTACACCTGTAGACAAGGTTGAGTCAATGACTGCCTTTTGACATGAGGAAACTCCTTGACCTTGGCTCAACTCTTGGATAATGCTTGTATTTTCTTCTGATCGCATTTGGCCTCCCGGTAGGCTACCGATGCCCTTCCGACTCTGGAGATCCGGAAGGATCGCACTGCCCATGGCTGACTCAATATGGTGCAAAGGATGTGACTGCAAAAGAACACTGAGCTACAATAGGCAGGGAATATGAATTGGGACTGGGATCGACTCCAGCAACAGCGGCGCAACAGGCAGGGCGGCGGAGACGGCGGCGGGCGGCCGTCCCCTGACTGGGAAGAGCTAAAGCGCAAGCTAAGCCAATTGACCAGACTGAGGATCTCTGGAGTAGGGATCCTCATCGGTCTCATAGTTTTGCTCTGGCTCGCCAGCGGGATCTATATTGTGGACCCCGACGAAGTGGGCGTGGTGAAGCGATTCGGGGCCTATACCCGAACGGTGCAATCTGGTCCACACTACCATCTGCCCTATCCGGTGGAGACGGTGCAGACCCCCAGCGTTACCACTGTGCGGCGTATCGAGATCGGCTTCAGGACCCCGGAGGGCACCTCGAAGCTGATCAAGGCCAAATTCCGCAAGGTCCCCAAAGAGGCGCTCATGCTTACCGGGGACGAGAATCTAGTCAATGTGCAGTACACCGTGCAGTACACCATTAAGAACGCAGAGAAGTATCTCTTCCAGATCAGTCAGCCCCGTACAGCGGTCAAGGAGGCAGCCGAGGCCTCCATGCGCGACGTGGTGGGAGATAACGAGATCTCTGATATTCTGACCACGCAGAAGTTCGAGATACAGAACGAATCCCAAGAGCTTCTGCAGGATATCCTGGACAGCTACAATAGCGGGATCCAGGTCTCCTCGGTCAAGATGCAGGATGTACATCCTCCGGACCAGGTTAGGGACGCCTTCAAGGACGTGGCTAGTGCGCGTGAGGACAAGAGCACCCTGATAAATCAGGCCCAGGCCTACCGCAATAAGATTATTCCCGAGGCGCGCGGCCAGGTCGCGAGTATCCGGAACGAGGCAGAGGCGTACAAGGAGACCAAGGTTCGCCAAGCCAGGGGCGAGGCAGCCCGATTCGACAAGCTTTTAAAACAGTACCGCAAGGCGAAGCGCATCACGCGCAAGCGCCTCTATCTGGAGGCCATGCAGGATGTCTTGGGCGATGTGCAGCAGAAGACTATCCTGACGGACAGCGCCTCGGAAAACATGGTTCCCTTTCTCCCCCTGAACCAGCCCTCAGGGACAAAGCGGGGCTTACCTGGCGAGGCGGGGCAAAAGCAAAGCTCAGGAGACAATTAGCCATGGCCCAAATCAAATCCTCGCCTCTGGCGATCGTGGTGGTCCTGGTCCTTCTACTGCTGGGGATATCCCAGAGCGTGTATACGGTGGACCAGACCGAACGGGGCCTTCTATTGCAGATGGGCGATCCAGTCACGGCGAACGTAGCTCCCGGACTGCACTTCAAGATCCCTTTGATCCAGAAGGCAGTAACCTACGATCATCGCATTCTGGAATACGACGCCCAGCCCAAGGAAGTGGTCACCAAGGAGAAAAAGGCCTTGGTGGTGGACAACTACGCCCGCTGGCGGATCGAGGACCCCCTGACCTTCTATCGCACTGCGAGATCGGTGGACGGAGGGCTCTCCAGGCTTAACGACATTGTCTACTCCCAGCTCCGGGTGGCCCTGGGCAAGCATACCCTCAACGAGATCGTCACCACCAAGCGTAACAAGATTATGCAAAACGTTGCCCTTCAGGCGAAAAAGGAGCTTGGCCAATTCGGGATCGAGTTGCTCGATGTGCGGATCAAGCGGACCGACCTGCCGGAGGAGAACCAGAAGGCAATTTTTGAGCGCATGCGTTCCGAACGGCAGCAACAGGCCCGCCAATATCGATCCGAAGGAAGGGAAAAAGCGGAGGAGATCAGGGCCGAGGCGGAAAAAAAGCGTTCCATTATGCTCTCCGAGGCCCGACGCAAGGCCCAGTCCTTACGAGGCGAGGGAGATGCAAAAGCAACCGCGGTGTACGCCGCTTCCTACAGTAAGGCCCCTGAATTCTATGCCTTTACCCGCAGCATGGAACTCTACCGCCAGAGCCTGAGCAACCGGACCAACCTGCTTTTGACCCCTAAGAGCGATCTCTTCCGGTATTTCCGCTCCATGGAGGGCCAGAAGAAATAACTCAGCGGGACCCCAGCCCCGCTTACTGCCCTGCCTGTTATCCTTCCGCGGGTGTTGTTTTCTCCCAGCATTCTCCGCGTGAGGACTGTAGATCCCTGTATATGATGCGGGCGCTCTCCTCGGCGGCATGCTTTTGTCCCAGTTCTTCGCGCAGGGTCTGGAGCTCGTCCCGGATGCGCTGCAGTTGAACAGGATTTTGCAGCCAACTTGCGGCCTGTTCCGCAAAAAGCTCTGCCCTGGCCTGGGATTGAAGGAACTCGGGAAAAACCTCGCGTTGTAGAATGAGATTGGGCAGGCTGATCCAGGTAACATCCACTGCCAGCTTGGCCACGGCGTAGCTCAACCCGGAGAGTTTGTAGGCAACTATGGCGGGCGTTCCGAGAAGAGCGCATTCCAGGCTGGCAGTGCCGGAGGTGGTGAGTGCCAGGGCACAGGATCGTATCCTTTCGTAGCGCTCTGGAAAAGGACAAATGCTCACTTGCACCTCTTGGGGCCACAAAGCGGTCAGTTCCTCGTTCTCCACACTGGGGGCCCGGATTAGATGGAAGTCCAGGTCCGGGATCCGCTGCTGAAGGATGCGGGCAGCTTCGGCGAATTGGGGAAGGAGCTTGCGAATCTCCATTTTACGGCTGCCAGGAAGAACGGCGATGCGACGAGGATAAGGGTGCTGCTCTTCTGGGGAAGGGATGCCGATATAGTGTACGAGGGGATGCCCCACGAAATCGGCCCGCACGTTGTGCTCAGCGTAGAAGGACTGCTCGAAGGGAAGGATGCACAGCATGCGCCGGATGTGTTTGCGGATGAAGTTGACCCGGCCTTTACGCCAGGCCCAGACCTGGGGACTGATGTAGTAGTACACCGGAATGCCCAGCTTGGAGGCCATCTTGGCCACTCGGAAATGAAAGTCCGGGGCGTCGAGGAGCACCAGGCAGCTGGGGCGTCTCTGGCGCAGGGTCCGCCTGATGCGGCGAAAGAGGGCAAGGATGCGGGGAAGGAGGCCCAGGACCTCGCTGATGCCCATGGCAGAAATATCCTCCGCCCGGGCCACGCTTTCCAGCCCTTCGCTGCGCATTAGCTCTCCGCCGATGCCCAGAAAGGTTAGATGGGGATCGTGATTGCGCAAGGACCGCATGAGATCCGCACCGTGAAGATCCGCCGAGGTCTCCACCGCGCTGATCCAGATGGGACCGCCTGCTGTTGCCGAAGGGGCTTCAGGGAATGCTTCGCGACTCACGCGCGCTCCGGTAGGCGAACCCCCGCAGTAATGCCACGGGAATGCGTCCGCACCGAGTCGGCGTTTTGTAGGGCCCTTTGATTCGGCACGGACTGGATTTCCTGTACCTATGTATGATGGATGAGGGATCCGGACCGCGGCGCGCGGATGCTATTCCTTGTTTCGCTCCGACCCGCCGGACCGGGGCTGGCCACTGGGATTCTTGTCCTTGTGAGGCGGCCCGGATTTTTTGTTCTGCCCGCCGCGGTCTTTGAAGCCCCTGTCCGGGCCTCCGCGACCTTTCGGACCCCTGTCCGGGCCACCTCCCTTGCCGCCGCGAGGACCGGACTCAGAAGCGTCGAAGGTACCCCCTTCCTCCTCTATGAGCACCGCCTTGCGGCTCAGTCGGATTTTGCCCGTCCCCTGCTCGATCTCAATGACCTTCACAGTGAGCTTGTCCCCGCTGGAGACGAACTTGTGGATGTCCTCCACGCGGCCCTTGTCCAGCTGGGAGATGTGCGCCAAGCCCTCCACGCCGGGAAGGATCTCCACGAAGGCCCCGAAATCCTTTACCGATTTCACCGTGCCCGTATAGGTCTTGTTCAGCTCCGGCTTCTGATCGTAGAAGAGCACCCTTTCGATGGTATCCTCCAGGGACTGGCTCGTGGGGGCGAAGATGGAGATCTGGCCATTGTCCTCTATATCGATGGAGGCCCCGGTCTCCTTGGTTATAGCCTTGATGTTCTTGCCCCCCGGCCCGATCACGTCCTTGATCCGATCCGGATCCACTTCCAGGATCTTGAGCTGCGGGGCGTGTTCGGACAGGCTCTGCCTGGGCTGCTCCAGGACCTGGCCCATTTGCTCCAGGATACTCAGGCGGGCCTCTCTTCCCTGGGCCAGCGCCTGCACCAGGATGTCCCGGGATATTCCCGTAACTTTGATATCCATCTGGATTCCGGTGATGCCTTCTCTGCTTCCCGCCACCTTGAAGTCCATGTCCCCCAGGTGGTCTTCGTCGCCCATGATATCGGTCAAAACGTGGAAATCGCCCCCTTCCTTGATCAGGCCCATGGCGATGCCTGCTATAGGCGCGGAAATAGGGACTCCAGCGTCCATGAGGGCCAGGCTGCCCGCGCAGACCGTGGCCATGGAGGAGGATCCGTTGCTTTCCATGATCTCCGAGACGAGGCGAATGGTAAAGGGAAAATCCTCCTGACTGGGCAACACCGGCAGCAGGGAGCGCTCCGCCAGCACCCCGTGCCCGATTTCTCTCCGGCTGGGGCCGCGCATCATCTTGACTTCCCCCACACAGTAGGGAGGGAAGTTGTAGTGGACCATGAATCGCTTACTCAGCTCACCAGCCAGGCTTTCGATATGCTGCTCGTCCTGGGTCCCGCCCAGGGTGATCGCCCCCAGTGCCTTCGTTTCCCCGCGGGCGAAGACTGCGGAGCCGTGCACCCGTGGCAAAAGGCCTACCTCGATCCCCAGGCTGCGGATCTCCTCCAAGGAGCGGCCGTCGATGCGCCTACCGTCCCGTATGGTCCAGCCGCGCACGATCTCCGCCTCCAGCTCCTGGAAGTACTTGGAGACGTAATTCAGTCTCTCTGGCTCCTCTGGGTGCCGCTCGGCCATGGCCTGTTGCAGCTCCTCCTTGGCCTGTTTGACAGCCTCTTGACGTTCCAGCTTGCGGGGGACCGCCATCGCCTTTCGCAGGGTTTCGCTTCCCAGCTCGCGCACTTCGTTACGTATCTCCCAATCGTCGAGGCTCTCCGGGACCTGAATCTTGGGCGTGCCCGCGCTGTCCCGCAGCTGGTGCTGGGTTTCCAGCAAGGGCTGAATCTGTTTCTGTCCCCAGAAGATGGCGTCCGCCACCAGCTCCTCGGAGCAGAACTGGGCACCGCCTTCCACCATGACCACCGCATCGCTCGATGCGGCCAGGATCAGGTTGAGCTGGCTGTAGGCCAGCTCTGCCTGCGTGGGATTCAGGATGAAGTTGTCGTCCACGTAACCTACCCTGGCTCCGGCAATGGGACCATGGAAGGGGATCTTGGAGATGTTCAGAGCGGTTGAGGCGCCGGTGAGGGCCAGGACATCCGGATCGAAATCCGGATCAGCAGAGAGGACTGTGGCGATGATCTGCACCTCTTGCTTGAATCCCTCCGGAAAAAGGGGGCGGATGGGGCGATCGATAAGTCTGGAAACCAGGGTCTCTCGCTCGCTCGGCCGACCGATTTCGCGGCGAAAATAGCTGCCTGGTATCTTGCCCGAGGCGTAGGACATCTCCTGATAATCGACCACGAGAGGCATGAAATCGATGTCGCGCTGCAAGGGCTGGGTCACCGCGGTAACCAGAACCACAGTGTCACCGCTTTGGACCCAGACCCCTGCGTCCGCTTGATTCGCGAGCTTTCCCGTTTCCAGGACTATATCCTTGTCCGCGACCTTACAGCTTACCCGCGTGCTGCTGAGACTTTCTGCCATGATGTTTTGTGCTCCTAACAGTAACGTGTTTTATTTTCGGAAAGGCTCCTGCTTTGCGGCTTTAATCGGGGCGCTTCCGGACATGCCGCGGCAATGGACGGGGCGGAACTTACCGGAAGAGCCTCCGGGGCCAGCGCACCGCCCAGCTGCAGGAACTCTATTTGCGCAGATTGAGTCTCTTTATCAGGTCGCGGTAGCGATTGATGTCCTTTTTCCGCAAGTAGTTCAAAAGCTTTCTGCGCTGGCCTACGAGCTGTAAGAGACCGTTTCGGGAATGGAAGTCGTGCTTGTGGATCTTGAAGTGTTCCGTCAAATGCTCGATCCTGTTGGTGAGCAGCGCGATCTGGACTTCCGGAGACCCGGTATCGCTTTCGTGCTGCTTGAATTGGTCGATGATTTCCTGCTTTTTTTCCACGGATAAGGCCACAGCGAATCCTCCTTAGTACGGGTTTTTTTAGTTCTAGGACGGCCACAGGCCCCTAAGGATGGCCCAGTAGAGCTGTTCACGCCAAAAGCGGGTCTCCACCAGCGCGACCGGTTCCTCCCGGGTGGTCAGGAGGAGGGCCCGCTCTCCTTCTTGCTGTGGAGCGAAGCCTTTGATCTCCTCTAGTGCCAGCCAGTTCCCGTTCTTGATCCTGGCTGCTTGTTCGGAGCCCACGTACAGCTTGGGCCAGTGGGGCAGACTTTCCGGGAGGGAAAGCACGTGCCGCTGAAGGCTCTCCGGGTGTTGGAGCAGCTCTTCCAGTCCCACCGCTTGATCCAGGCCGAAGGGTCGGCTTTCCTCCCGTATCAGATCCGAGAGAACGGCTCCGCAACCGAGCCGCGTCCCCAGGCTGTGGGCCAGGGAGCGGATATAGGTGCCCTTGGAGCACGTAACCCGGAACTGAACAAACGGTAATTGTATGTCCAAGACTTGTGCACGGTCAATACGCACTGGCTTTGTTTTCCGCGGCGGATTCTTTCCGCTGCGCGCCAGGCGGTAATGGGGCGTGCCCTTGTGCTTGGCCGCGGAGAAGGGCGGAACGGTCTGTGCAGTGAGATCGCGCCAAGCGTGAACTTCGCTGTATATACGCTCCCTGGATACACTGTTCCAGTCCCCCTCGGACTGGGCTATGCCCTGCACATCATAAGTATCCGTGGTGAGGCCCAGCTGTATCCAGCCGCTGTAGACCTTGTCCCCCTCCACCAGATAAGGGGTCAGCTTGGTCCCCCGGCCGAGCGCCACCAGGAGCACGCCGGTGGCCAGAGGATCGAGAGTCCCGGCGTGTCCGATCTTTTTCTGCCCCAGCCCCTTTTTTACCTTCTCCAGGCATGCGGTGGAGGTATACCCTTTGGGCTTGTCCAGGACCACAACTCCGTGCTGCTGCTTGGGGCGGCTGCTCTGGGTGCTCATAAAAGCGGATGTCTCGTCAATGCGCTCCGGCGTTCAGGGAAGCTTCCTCATGAGGTCCCGGCAGGTCCTGAGCGATCCGCTGAAGCACCCGCTTCTCTGCATCACGCATATCGGTGTACAACACCCCGCCGGCGGCATTGGCGTGCCCGCCGCCTCCTAGACTGGAGGCGATGGCGCTGACATCCACCTCGCCCCAGGAGCGAAGGCTCATCTTGATCCGCCCCGGGCTCTCCCACTTAAGGCAAAGGGATACCTGCACCCCGCGCACCCGCCGCATATAGTCCACCAGGTTTTCGCTGTCCTCCCGGGTTGCTCCGGTGTGCTCTAATGCGTCCTCGTCCACCGTGACCACGCCGACTCGCCCGTCTTCGGCGAGATAGGCGTTCTGCAGGGCTAGTCCGTGGAGCTTTACCGTGCCCAGGCTCCACTGGCGTTGCAGGTTCGCGTTGAAGCGATCCAGATCCAAACCCTGCTCCAATATATGGGCAGCGATGCGGAGGCTCTCCGGTGTGGTGTTACTGTAACTGAAGAATCCGGAATCCGTGACCAGGGCCAGATAGAGGGCCTCCCCCAGGGCCCCCGAGAGGGGGATGTCCAGATCGCGGGCCAAGAGAGCGATCATCTCCCCCACGGAAGAACGGGCCTCAACCCAGTTTATCACCGCGAATCCGGAGTTGTCCTGGTGATGATCGATATTGACGGTATGCCCCAAATCGATGCCGCGCTCCACCGTATCACCCATGCGCGACGCACTGCCGCAATCCAGGGCGAAAGCCCAGTCGAATCCCTCCGTGGGAGGCTCCCGGAGCACCTCGAGGTCTGCGGCGGCGAGCCAGGCGAACCTCTCGGGGACACCGCTCTCGTTGCAGAAAAATACCTCCTTGCCCAGGGATCGCAGAACACGTCCCAGAGCGAACAAGGACCCTATGGCATCCCCGTCCGGATTCGTGTGAGACAGGATCAGGAACCTCCGGTGCTGCTGAATGATCTCGCGGATGCGGCTACGGGGAGTCATAGATCATTGTCTCCAGGAAATCGTCCCACTTGAAGCGCAGCTCCGGAACGAACTTCTGCTTCAGATGCTGTCCCAGCAGGTGGCGCAGGCGGCCCCTGGCACTGTACAGGCCCTGCAGCGCCTCCTCTTTCTTCTCCGCATCTGAGGCGTGAGTGTACAGGACCTCGGCCACGGTAAGGTCGCTATTGAGTCGCACCCCGCTGATGGTGACCATTTCCAGTCTGGGATCCTGAATATCTTCCAGCAGGATCCGGCTGAGCTCCTTTTTGATGTGTTCCTCCAAGCGGAAGGCTCGTCTGGATGTGGCCTTGCGCATAGCGTATATCTCCAAATGGCCCAACATGGGACCGGTTGGCGGACGGATCGAATCACGCGTGGAAAACCTCGGTGGAGACGTCAAGAATTTCCTCCACGGAAGAAGACTCCACTTTGTTAAGGATCTTCTGCAGCGCGCTGTGAGCGGATCGCGTATCCGTAGTCAGGGTAACGATTCCGAGCACCAGGAAATCGAGGCTTTCCTGCTCTTCGATCTCGGAAACCGACACATTGAAGGAGTTACGCAGTTTCTGCTTCAGGCTGTTGGCCATGCCGCGCTTCTGTTTCTTGGAGAAGACGCCGTGCAGCCTGAAGGTGATCCGAAGCGACCCGATAAACATGGCGCTCAGTTTCAGTTCGAGGTTCGCTGTAAAGCCCGGGTGCGGTGATGTCCATCTTCAACTGTTGAGCCGGGGTTCGAAAATGGAAAACTCGATTAATCCAAGGAGGGTCGCTCCTGGACCTCGGTGTAGGCCTCCAGGACATCCCCGATCTTGATGTCATTGTATCCAGCCAGTCCGGCACCACACTCGTACCCCTTGGTAACTTCCTTGGCGTCCTCCTTGAAGCGCTTGAGGGAATCCAGTTTTCCGGAGTGGATGACCACACCGTCGCGCAACAGCCTGACGCTGGCGTTGCGTTGCAGCTTGCCGTCCACCACATAGCAACCGGCAATTGTCCCTGCCTTGGGGACTTGGAAGGTTTCCCGCACCTCGGCCTGGCCCAGGTAGATTTCCCGGGTGATCGGGGTAAGCAGGCCGGCCATGGCCTCTTTGACCTCACCCACCAGCTGATAAATGATATTGTAGTAACGTATGTCCACACCCTCGGACTCGGCCATGTCCATGATCCTGGCGGTGGGGCGGACGTTGAAGCCGATGAGAACGGCCCGGGAGGCCGAGGCCAGCTTGATGTCGGATTCGGTAATGCTTCCAATGCCGCCGTGGAGAATGTTGACCTGCACTTCCTCCGTGGTCAATTTCTGCACCGCCTCGGAGACGGCTTCCAGGGAACCGTGTACGTCCGCCTTGAGGATCAGATTCAGGGTCTTGAGCTCTTCCTCCTTCTTGGCCTGGAAGAAGCTCTCCAGGGTGACCTTGCTCTCCTGGGCCAGGTCCCTTTCCCGCTGTTTCTGCTGCCTGGCCTCGGCGATCCGTTTGGCGACTTTCTCGTCCTGCAAGACGACGAACTCGTCCCCGGCATTGGGCACGCCCTCCAGGCCCTGGACCTCCACCGGAGTGGAAGGCCCGGCGCTGTGAATCCTTTGTCCGCGGTCGTTGAACAGGGCCCGGACTCGACCGTGATACAGCCCGCATACCGCGGCGTCTCCGGCATACAGGGTTCCCTCCTGCACGAGCACCGTGCCCACGGGTCCCTTGCCCTTATCCAGCTTGGCCTCCACAATATGGCCCCTGGCCCGCTTATTGGGATTCGCCTTCAGCTCGAGAATCTCGGACTGGAGCAGGATCATTTCCAGGACCTGATCGATCCCCTCCCGCTGTTTGGCCGAGATGTAGGTAAAAATGGTTTCTCCGCCCCATTCCTCCGGAAGGAGATCCTGCTCGGCGAGCTCCCGCTTGACCCGTTCCGGGTCCGCGTTGTCTTTGTCAACCTTGTTCACCGCCACCAGGATGGGGACTTCGGCTGCCCTGGCGTGGTTTATCGCCTCCTTGGTCTGCTCCATGACGCCATCGTCCGCGGCAACGATCAGGACCACGATGTCGGTGACCTGGGCTCCCCGGGAGCGCATTTCCGTGAACGCCTCGTGCCCCGGAGTATCGAGAAAGACGATGGTATTACCCCTTATGGTGACGTGGTAGGCCCCGATATGCTGGGTAATCCCCCCGGATTCCTTGGCCATAATGTGCGATTCGCGGATGCCGTCCAATAGGGATGTCTTCCCGTGGTCCACGTGGCCCATAATGGTGACCACCGGCGGCCTGGGCTCAAGCTCCTCTGGACTGTCCTCCCGTTCCGGACCGAGGTGGGCCTCCTCGGAGAAGCCGGTTTCTTCCACTTCGTAGCCGTATTCCGCCGCGATTACGGAGGCAGTGTCCACATCCAGGGGCTGGTTTATGGTGGCCATGGTCCCCAGGCTCATAAGGGCCTTTATGATCTCCTGGGCCTTGACGCCCATCTCCTGGGCCAGCTCGGAAACTTTTATGGCCTCTTGTATTCGTATCTTGCGTTTGGCAGCCTTTTGGGGCTGTGCAGCAGGCTTGGCCTCCCGAGACGGTTTGCCGGCTTTAGCCGGCCCTCCCTTAGCACCTTTCCTTTTTCTGGGCTGCTTGGCTCCGCTTTTTTCTTTCTTGGGCTGCTCCTGCTTCTCCCCCGGCACCTCTTGGCTCTCCTCTCCCTCGTACAGGCCGGATACGTCGACAGTGCGCTTTTCCTTCTTTTTCTTCTTCTTGCTCGGCTTATCCTGTTTCTGCTCTGCCTCCGGGGGCGGGGCCACTGCTTCCCCTTGAGTCACACCGGAATCGCTGCTGACCTCCGCCGGGGGCGGTTCCCCTTCCTCGGCCTCGGGGCGGGATATGACTGTCACTTCAGGTTGTATTTGTTCCTGAGCCTTTTTGCGGGACTTCTTGCGGCGTTTGCCCTTGGAGGGGGCCTGTTCCGCCGTCTTCTCCCCTGTTTCGGGGGAAGCAGATAGCTCCTCTTTTTCCGCAGCGCTTTCCTGCTGGGACGGAGCAGACTCTGTTCCTTCCGCGGTCTGGGGCTTTTCCGTGGCCTCGGCAGAGGCTTCGGGCTCGGGGGATTCTGCCTTTTCCCGGCTTTCTTCGGCGGGCTCCTGTTCGCTCTGCCGGCCGCGCCGCCTACGTCGAACAATCACTCCAGAAGAAGTCACCTTTCTCTGGGAGTACCTCTCCCTGGAACCCGAGCGGAGCTGCTGGCGGATATGCTCCACCTCGTCCTCGCTCAGGCCGCTCATGTGGCTTTTGACCTGAATATTGTTCTCCCGCAGCATGTGGAGCATATCCTTGTTGGAAAGCCCCAGCTCTGCAGAAAGCTCACGCACGCGCATCTTTGTGGTCATATCTTCCCCCTGCACTTCTTCTGCCGCCCCCGGAAGGCTCGCTTCGCGTTTCTACACTGTTCGCGGGCACAGAGATAGAAACCGCGTCCGGGCAGTGTCTGCTCGGGATCCTTCCAAAATTCTTCCTTGCCCCCCTTGTCGTCCCTTCGGCAGACATAGCGCTCCAATTCCCTCTTGGGGAATTTCCGTCGACAGACGTGGCACATCCTGTAGGGGACATGGGGCAAGGTCAATCTCCGAGTAAAATTTGCCCAAACCGAGTCTTGACATCGCTTGCCCTGGACAAGTCCCTGCACCGGACAGGAAAACACTGGGCCGATGGCTCAGCCCCGCGTCCGGAGGAGCGAGTCCGGGATCAGGGCTGCAGCAGACTCAAGGCGTACTTGAGTTCGGAAATTTTGTCTGTGGTCATCCCCTTGATGGCGAGCAGTTGCTCGTCCGAAGCGGACTGGATTTCCTCTATGGACTCAAATCCGGAGTGGAGGAAATTCTCGTAGGGGATGTCGGTGATCTTGCTCAATTGTTCGAATTCGCGGGAAACGTTGTGCATCTCGCTGTAGCGGCTTTCGGTAATCACGTCAATGTTCCACCCCAGGAGCTTGCTCGCCAGTTTGACGTTCTGCCCCTTCTTGCCTATGGCCAGGTAGTGCTGATTGTCCGGAACAACCACTTCCAGGGACTTTTCTTCCTCATCCACCGTGATACTGGAAATGCGGGCCGGAGCAAGGGCGTTCACCGCGTAGGTGGTGATGTCTGGGCTCCACAGCACCAGATCGACCTTTTCCCCCTTGAACTCCTGTACGATCTTGTTGATCCGCGAGCCGCGGACGCCTACACAGGCCCCCACAGGATCCACGTCCCGATCGCTGGAGTACAGGGCTACCTTGGCCCTGTAACCCGGATCTCGAGAGACGCCCATGATCTTGATCGTTCCGTCGCTGACCTCCGGGACCTCCAGTCGAAAAAGGGCCTCCATATAGGCCGGGTGAGAACGGGAGAGCACGATCTGGGGGCCTTTGCCCTCTTTGCGCACATCGAGGATGTAGCCCTGGAGGCGATCCCCACGCTTGTAGTGTTCCTTGGGAACCTGCTCCTCCTTGGGGAGAATGGCCTCTGTGCGGCCCAGGTTGACTATCCATCCTGCCCGGTCCCGCCGCTGTACGATGCCGCTGATAATCTCCCCCTTGCGGTCCTTGTACTCCTCGTAGATGATCTCCTGCTCTGCATCGCGCATGCGCTGGATGATCACCTGTTTTGCGGATTGTGCCGCGATCCGTCCCAGGTCCTCCACATGCAGCTTGAACCCCAGCTCATCCTCAAGCTGTACGTTCGCATCGATCCCGCGGGCCTCTTCCAGGGAAATCTCCGTGTTCGGATCCTCCACCTCTTCCACAACCACCTTGAACTGGTGGGCTTCGATATCCCCGGTCTCCTCGTTGAAGTTCACTTCGATGTCCAGCTTGTTGTGGAACTTCTTGTTCACCGCGGCCCGGACAGCCTCTTCCAGGGTGTCGACGAGCACATCCCGATCGATTCTGCGTTCCTTGCTAATATGGTCGATGGATTTCTTGAGTTCCAAGCTCATGGAGTCCCTCCAACTGGGAAATGTAAAATGTAAAGGCCCTGGGCGCAAAAGAGGAGACAGTGATTATGCGTCCAAGATCGGGCTAGAAAAATAAATCCCCATTCGGACAATTGTCCACTGTGGCCCTTGCCTCTGGGTTTAAGGCCGAACACGAGAGCTCAGGCCGTACGCAATCCCTGTTTTCTTCCTGGGTTAAAGTCTTGTGTCCTATTCCGCCAAGAGGTGGATAGTGCGGATCTCCTGCCAATCGAAAGCCTGGGGGCCCAAGTCAGTCTCCATATGGATCCGGTCTCCCTCTATGTCAATTATTATGCCGCGCCATTTCTTTCTGCCCTGCACAGCGACCCTTGTTTTGAGCTGCACGGAGTTGCCCAGATATTCCCGCACCTGGTCCGGGGAAAAGAACGGCCGCTCCATCCCGGGCGAGGAGACCTCAAGGGTATAGGATCCGGGGATGGGATCCTCGGCATCAAGGATGTGACTCAGATGCCGGCTCGCTTGAGCGCACTGATCGATGCTGACCCCATCCGGGGAGTCAATATAGACCCTGACAGTGCCTCCTCGTGCTGCAGGTACCTGCAGTCCCCAGAGCCTCAGACCCATGGATTCCAGAAGAGGGCGGAACAGCTCCTCGAGCTGACGGCGCAGCGCTTCCTGCTGGAACATGACGGGTATAACCCCTGATGCGTCCCTTGTTGTCAAAAAAAAGAGTGGACCAAAGGCCCACTCCCGTATACTGCAACCACAGATGTTGTTTGAGGAGTGGAGCGGGTGACGGGACTCGAACCCGCGACAGCAAGCTTGGGAAGCTTGTACTCTACCAACTGAGTTACACCCGCTCGAAACAGAATAATTATGCCCACAAAAAGGGGGCTTGTCAAGGGAGGAAGGCTGGAGAGTCGCGACCATGCGGAACAAGATCAATAAGCCTTTGTCAGGTAAGTTATTTTGTTCATTAGTAATTATTCACCACTTCTCTGGCCTCGAAGTAATCTTCAAGGGGGCCTTTTTGAATCAATTCTCCGGAGACTCTGTTCGATTTTCTTCGCTCGCCACGTGGGGGAAACCCGGCACTCACTTTTTTTGGAAGTTCAACACCCCACGAGCAGGTATCAATCAAAAGTGAGTGCCGGGTGGGGGCAGGGATGCCCCCGCGTGGCGAGCGTTAGACAATCCAGAGTCGAAGGTGCGAGATGAAAAAAGGCCCCCTTGAAGATTACGATTTCACAAGACGCTGAATAGTTACGTTCATTATAGTAAATCAAACATCCTGATATTGCGTTGCTTATCCAAAACTCGGGAGGTTATCTGACAATTTGTTCCTTGACTTTGGGAGATACAGGCATTATTCTAATAGCCTAAACTAAAACTAAAGAGTTGTATTTTTCACTTGAATGAATAAAATTTGGAGTATATACTATGAGGTTCTTTAAGGTAAACAATAATTGCATCGGTTGCATGGCTTGCGTGGACAACTGCCCGGGCAAGGCCCTGAAAGCGGAATGGAAGGGGGACAAGGCCTTTATTTACCACAATATGGCCAAATGCGCCCGCTGCGGCCTTTGCTGGCGCATTTGCCCGGAAGGTGCCATCGAGTTCGGAGATCTGCTGCAGGGCCACTGGGACGAGGTGGAAAGCTTCGACACCGTGACCTGCGAGCGCTGCTCAAAGACGATCTGCACCGCGAAACAACTCGAGGAAATCCGCAATACGGTCGAGTTAGGCTCCGAGCTGCTTTGTGACGAATGCCGTCCCCTCGCGACGTCTGAAAAGCTGCGCAAGTCGTGGGGCGAAATGGAAAAAACGATATCTGTCCAGGGAGCAGGAAAATGATCGTGGCCAAAGAAAAAAAATTCGACGATATACTGGCAATGGTCAAGGAATACGACAGGATTCTGGTTTTAGGTTGCGGGACATGCACTGCAGTGTGTCATTCCGGAGGAGAGAAGGAAGCGGAAGACCTCGCCTTCAGGCTCCAGGGCAAACTGAGCCTAATATCTCCGGATAAGGAGGTGCGCGCCGCAAATATAGAACGCCAGTGCGAAATCGACTTCCTCCGCGAATTCCTCACGCAGGCGGAATGGGCCGATGTGGTGATCTCTCTGGCCTGCGGAGCGGGAGTCCAGTCTCTGGTCCAGATATTAGAGGACAAACCAGTATTCCCCGGCACGGACACAACCTTTATCGGCTCCTACACGGGCGAGGGCACCTGGACGGAAATGTGCCGGGCCTGCGGGGAATGCATCCTCCATCTCACCGGCGGGATCTGCCCGGTTACCCGCTGCGCCAAAAAGCTGCTGAACGGGCCCTGTGGAGGGACTAGCAGTTATGGATACTGCGAAGTCGGACAGGGAAAGCCCTGTGCCTGGCATCAAATCATCCAGCGTCTTGAGGCGCTGAACAAATTGCATCTCTACGAGGACATCGCGCCGCTCAAAAGATGGGCTCCGGACCCGACGGACAATGGACCGCGTAAGCGCATCTTCCCGGGCGTGGGCCAGCACTGGAAGTAGAGCGAAAGGGGAAGTTTTTTATATGTAAATGTCTCGAACCTACTGAATTGCTTGATGAAGTTGAAAAGGAACCTGTCCGGTAATTGTATGCTTGGTGGTGGCTGCGTTGGTGCAGACATAAGGTGAAGCATGTGCTTGTCCGGGATAGCCGCTTCAGACATGATCACCTTTCATCTCCTCATATGATCCTGTGCGGAGCGTGAAACACATTCACCCTTCCCGGACGGACATAGGCCCCCAGGGTCACTCCCGCCCTTTGAGCGATCTCCAGGCCCAAGGAGGAGGGAGCGGTCCGAGAGAGGACCACGGGTATGCCTATCCTGGCGCACTTGAGCACCATATCCGAGGTGAGACGTCCAGTGGTGTAGGCAGCGCCAGCTGTGGGAAAGCGCCCCAGCAGAATGGCCCCCAGAAGCTTGTCCACGGCATTGTGCCGACCCACATCCTCGTAGCATACCTGAAATCCCTCGGCGCTCAGGTAACCGCATCCATGGACGCAATGGGTATCCTGACGCAGGGAGGAGCAGGCCAGGGTGCTTCTGATCAGCTCCCCGACCTGATCAAAGGTTATGTTGAAATCTGAAAGCTCCGGGGAACTCTCCTGGAAAAGCCTTTTAGCCATCCTGCCAGTGCCCCCGCATCCGGAGGTGGTTACCATTTCATCCTCTTCCTCCTCCGGCTTGGGCTCTACCTCGGCATAGACGTTTACCCTGCCCTGAGCACACACCTCGGCCTCAAAGATCGTGTCCCCGGAATCGATATAGCCCTGACCGAAGAGATACCCTACTGCCAACTCCTCCAGGTCCTGGGCCAGAACCATGGCAGTCCCCACAGGCTCGTCATTCAACAGGATCCCCACCGGCGTCTCCTCCAGCACGGTCTCCCGCATCTGCTGAGTGCCTTCGGGTGTAACCACGGTGGTCGTGCACTGCATGGTGACCATGTTCAACCTCCAGATTAGCCCCTCAATTCCCCTTGCCTTGCCGCAAAAACACGGCACTTCCTGTTGCATTCGCTCCTTGATAATCCCCGGCAATTCAATTATGTAACCATTGCAGGAATAAGCGCAAGTATCAAGGTTAAGCCCAGCTGGCGGGCAGCTGGCAAGGCTCCGGCAGTTTACCTGTTCCCACTAAAAAACAGATACGAACCAGGCAAAGCGCGGAACACTGCCTCCTTTCCGGACCTCAAACAGGAGGGGCCACACACATTCGAGTTCGGCCATCCTCCCTGCCGGGAAGAGAGGGTTGGTCTCTTTTTGCCCTACATCCTATGCAAAGACAAAACTGGCTAAAGAAAGAAGGGGATAAGGGCTCACCCGGTATATGGAGCCGAGTGAAGCACCTGCGTCTGGCCAGCCTCAAGCCGGAAGGCTCTGCGCCAGCAGGGGGGACAGATCCTGACTCTCGGGCCAAATCGCGTTCCAGGGGCCTCTTCATGACCATGCTGGGGGCCTTCTGCTTTGCCCTGGTCCCTATCTGGGTCCGCTCCATCGAGGCCTACTCCTCCATGGGCATCGTTTTCTTCCGCGCCCTCATCGGGGTCCTTCTTCTCTCCTTCTGGATCCTGCGTACAGCTGAGGGGCGACGCGAAGCCACTCTGGCGCGGCTAGACCGGAAACAGCTCCTTGTGCTGTTCTGCGTGGGCCTTTCCATGTGCGGCACTGCTACAACCTACTACCTGGGTATTATGAAGACCTCAGTAGCCAAGGCGGTGGTGCTGCACTATACAGCCCCGATATACGTAGCCATTTTGAGCCCTTTGGTGCTCAGGGAGAAAAACGCCCCGCTTACCTGGTTCGCCGTGGGCGCGGGTCTGTTGGGTATCGCCCTAATAGCGGAACCCTCAAGCCTGATCTGGGGCGGGCGGGATGAGCTCCTGGGCATCGCGAGCGCCTTCATCTCTGGCGTATGCCTCGCCGGGGTCTTCCTCTTCGGCCGCTTTTTGGCCGGAGGTCTGTCCTCGCCAGTCTGCACCCTGTGGGGCAGCCTGATCGTTCTGTTGGCCCTACTGCCCTGGGGCATCACTGTGCCCGAGGGCCACTTCTGGCAGAACCTGCCCTTCCTGGTTCTGCTGGGCTCCGTTTCCCTAGTCCTGCCCTACACGCTTTTCTTCCAAGGCCAAAAGCACATCACCGCCCAGACCGCCTCCATGGCCGCCTTGTTCGAGCCTGTCTGCGGCATCGCTATAGGCTTTCTTTTTTTCGGGGAGCAACTTACCCTTGTGGGATCCCTGGGAGCGGCTGTAGTCCTTTTCAGCATCTATCTCGCCAGCTGTCGCTGAAAAGCGGAACAGTACCGAAGGGGGAGGAAGGGGCCTCCCTGAGCGAAACTAGCTAACTTGGGCCGGATCAGGCGAGAATATGACTGGCTCCTACTCTCCCCACAGGAGGATACCCCTGAGATCTGCGAGTTAACAGATACCGCCGGACTTTTCACTCCAGGGGATCCGCGCCGGGACTCGGCCTTGGAGAGGACGATCATCTCCCCAGATCACAGCGGCCGCTGGCTTCAGGCCAGGGGCGGGGGTGGGGGTGGGATCTCCCCGCGCTCCAGGACCTTTCGGGCCTCCTTGACCGGAATGCCCGCCTCGCAAGGAACGCCCACCTGGCACAGCCCACAGCCATAGCCCTCGAATCCGTAGGTCCGTCTCACGTATTCCCTGGTGCTGGCCAGGTGCCGTTGGCATCTCTCCTTGTCGTGGCCGGATTCGGTAATGGCCCTGACCGGACAGCGGTCTATGCATTTGCCGCAGGTGCCTTGAGCGAAATAGAGGCAGTAGGCCCTATGGTGGGTGTAGGGACGCGGGGTCGGCTGGATAGGGATTTTGCCCACGATGGATCCGATCCGCAGGGCCTTGCCCCGGGAGGTGATCAGGCCGTCGCAGAGGCCGAATGTGCCCAGCCCGCAGGCGTGGGCCGCATGCCTCTCGGACCAGGAGGAGGCGTAGGAGAAGCGCTCCGATTGGACAATGGCCCAGCTCGGGGCCAGCATGGGAGCGATCGCCGGCTGGCCGGCCTCCCGGAGGCTTTGAACTACGTAACGGCGTAGGGCGGAATTGAACTCCTCCCCGTAGACCCTGATTCTGGCCCATTCCGCGGAGGGATACTTCCTGGCCCTGCGGTTGGACTTGCGCACAGGGCCCCGCTGGGGAAGGACCCAGGAAACGACGCTCAGATCCTGTGCTCCGGCCCCCTCTTGGGGATGATACTGGGTAAAGATCTCCCAGGGGGTCCAATGGAAAGGCCCGATGTATTCCTTGTATTGCTGCCAGATGGGATCCGCGCCCGAGGCGAAGCCCACTAGGGCGTGGTCCCAGGCTGGCTCCCCAGTTTTGTCCTGCATGGTGTTCAGGGGGGAGGTGCGGATAAAGTCCTTGATCAGGCCGGAAATCCGGTCCTGGGAATCTATGGCCTTTTCCTGCATAGGGAACCTCCTAAAGTATGGTTCAGGACTGACAGACGGGGCGCATCCGGATGATAAATGCATTCTCCCACCTGGGCAAGGGATGGGATCAAGTTTTGGGACCGGAGAGCACCCGGTCCTTTAACACCTTCTGGTCATATGCCGTAAGCAGGGCATCCTTAGTCAGGATGCCGCTTACCTCTTTGGAGCCGGAATCCTTCAGCACGGGCAGGAAAGAGAATTGGTGCCGCTCGAACACATGCATGGCCCTCTCCATGGTATCCCTTTCCCCAAGAGTGACCGGGTTCCGCGTCATGACCTCCCGGACCGCCAGAGAGTCCTTGAGCTCCTCGAAGCGGCCCAGGACCGGCCGGAGATCCCGAAAGCTGACCACTCCCGCGAGGTCTTTGTTCGCGTCGAGAACCACGAAATGGGGAAAGGGGGATTCCATGAGCCGCCTGTAGAGCTCCTGAAGGGGGGCGTCTTCGCGAACCCAGGCATAGTCCCCATGCATGAACTCCCGGACGTAGAGGTTGCGCAATATCCCCACGTCGTGGCCTCGGACGATGTTTACCCCCTCCCGGACCAGCTTCATTTCGTACGCGGAGTACCCGAAGAGGAGTCGCACCACCAAAGTGGAGCTGATGCAGGCGAGCATGAGGGGCAGAATGATCTGATACTGCAGTGTGAGCTCGAAGATGGTCATGATGGCGGTCATCGGGGCCAGGGTGGTTCCGGATACCACTGCCCCCATGCCGGCCAGGGCGAAGAAGGCCGGATGCAGGCCCTGCGCGAATCCGAGCTGTATGTAGAGGAGGCCCATTGCTGTGCCCAGGGTGGCTCCCAGGTACAGGGAGGGGGCGAGAATGCCCCCGCTCATGCCCGAGCCAAGGCACAGGGAGGTTGCCAGCAGCTTGGCTCCCAAAAGGAGCAGGGCCGTGTTCCAGAGCAGGGAGTTGTTCAGGGCGGCGTTGACCGTTTCGTATCCCACGCCCATGACCTGGGGCAGGGCCAGGGCGACACAGCCAAGGCCCAGCCCGCCCAGGACCGGCTTGATCCAGCCGGGCAGGGGGATACGGGCAAACAGGCCCTCCAAACCGTAGGTGAGGCGCACGAAAAAGATGGAGACCATACCTGCGACGAGTCCCAGAAGGAGGTACCCCGCGAGCTCAAAGTGGCTGCCCAGCTGGAAAGTTACCGCGTCGAAGGTGGGGAACTCGCCCCAGAACGCGCGCGCCAGCACGGAACCGGTGATGGCGGAAATGACGATGTAGCTGATGGAGCCCACTTCCAGGTTCATGAGGATAATTTCCAGGGCGAAGAGGGTGCCGGCGATGGGAGCGTTGAATGTGGCGGCGATACCCGCGGCTGCGCCGCAGGCCAGGCATACGCGCCGCAGATCCGGACGAAGGCGGAACAGCTGGGCCAGGGAGGAGCCCACCGAGGCCCCGATCTGCACCACCGGGCCTTCCCGGCCCACAGAGGCCCCTGTCCCCAACAGGAGGCTGGAGACTAGCCCCTTGAGGAAGGTCACCCTGTGGCGGATCGTGGATTGCTGCGCGCTGACGGAGAGGATTACCGCGGGAACTCCGGGGCCTCTGGCCTCGGGAGCGAGGTATTGAATTATCGGCCCGGTGATAAGGCCGCCTGCCGCGGGAAGGCCCAGGGTCATCCACCAGGGTGCGGCAATAACTTTGTCCAGAAAGGATTCCCCCGAGGGCCAGAAAACAAACTGAAACAGCTCGATCAGGGAACGGAAGGCCACGGCGCCCAGTGCGGCCAGGAGGCCGATGGCCAGGGCAAAGCCGAGTAGGGAAAAGTCGCGCAGGTTCGCCCTGGGCGAGATGGATAGCTGCGTGCCGAGCAGCGTTTTCAGAAGCCGCAAAAGTTTCGGCATGCTGGGGATACCGCCGTGAGGGAGCTCTTTTGCTTTCTATCCTCGGGGACGCCGCAGGAGCCTTCTGGAGGATATCATTATTTGTCTAGCGCCTGAAAGGTAGCGGGTAAGAGGTGAAAACACAAGCCCGCGCTCAACAAATGGCTTGGCAGTGCCGAAAAAAAAATATCGTAACTGTTCACCAAATCATTAATTCAGCGTAAGCCTGCCCCAGGCGCGAAGCGACTCTGTAGGGAACGCCGCAGCGGAGCGCTACAGCCGGACATGCCCCGGTATCAGCATGGCGGCTCAGCCGGATGCACACTGTAAGTGGTGACACAACATACCTTGTCTGTTATTTTTATTGTCTGGTCGGTCCTGCCTGCACAGCACAGAGGCGCAGCCCTGGAAAATCCTGCTTCTGGCAGGTCAGCTTCGCTGCAGGGGACAGGGCGAGTCTGGCCTAACAAATTTAGCAAAGAACTGAACAGATAAGCATCCTCCTAAAAAAATTTTTTCGAGGGTCTTTTCATCCACGGCCAACTGAATAACACAAGGAGCTGATATGGAAGTGCAAGGCATAGGACAGGCTGCCTGGCAGTGGCTGGTGACCAGTGGCCCGCGACTCGCGATTATCCTGGTGTTGATCTTCGTCCTGTACAAGCTGGCCCGAACAATCCCCCCCAGGATCTTAAAGCGTAAGCAAAAGATCACGGACGAGGAATATCGCAAGCGGGCCGAGACCCTGAGCGGGATCCTCAGCCTGATCTTCGGCATCGTGGTCCTGGCCATTGGGGCCATGATCGTTCTGGGTGAGATCGGCGTTAGCATGGGCCCCATCATCGCATCCGCAGGTATCCTGGGATTGGCCATCGGCTTCGGGGCCCAGAACCTGGTCCAGGATCTGATCAGCGGGTTCTTTCTCCTGCTAGATGATCAGGTCCGGGTGGGAGACGTGGTGGAGACCGCGGGCAAATCCGGACTGGTGGAGCAGGTGGGCCTGAGGATGGTTGTCCTGCGCGATCTTGCGGGGAATGTGCACTATATCCGCAACGGGCATGTGGATATCATGACCAACATGAGCAAGGAATACTCCCACTACATTTTCGACATTCGCGTGGCCTACCGCGAAAACCTGGACGAGGTGATGGATCTAATCAGGCGGGTGGACGAGGACATGCGGCAGGACAGGGAATACGGTCCGAACATCCTCTCCCCTATCGAGATTCTGGGAGTAAACGAGCTCTCCGACACCGGTGTTGTGGTCAAGGCCCGCACCACGACCAAGCCGGTCATGCAGTGGTACGTGGGCCGGGAGTTCAACAAGCGGCTCAAGAAGCGCTTTGATGAGGCGGGTATCGAGATCCCCTACCCCCACCGCATCGTGTCCTTCGACAGGGACAAGGCGGACTGGGCGACACCTGTGCGCGTGGAGAGCGTGAGCACCGAGCCGGAGGAGACGCAGGAATAGCCGGTGTGTCGGTGAGTCGGTATATCAGTGAGTCAGTGGAGCGGAGATGGCGGAGGTGGTGATTCGTGACTCGTGACTCGCAACTGGCGAAGCCCTGAGATAGAAGATCGCATAATGGAAAAGGCATGCCGGCAAACAGAAGCAAGACAGTAACTGGGTTATATTTATCCACCTGCTAAGACGGATTGCGCCATGTACACGATTCTCGCCTTCGGCAACAGCCTGACCGCAGGTTTCGGTGTGCCAGAGGACAAATCCTTCGCCGCCGGGCTGGACCGGGCCCTGCAACAAGAGGGATTTAGCGCGCGCGTAATCAACGGGGGTGTCTCCGGGGACACCACCTTCGAAGGGTTGCGCCGCCTGGAGAGGCTTTTGCGCTACGAACCCGACCTGGTCCTTGTAGAACTCGGGGCCAACGACCTCCTTATGGGCCTTCCCGCGAATACGGTCCGGGCCAACCTGGAGAGCCTGGTGGACACCTGCCTGGATACCGGGGCGAAGGTCTTGCTCGCCGGTTTTCTCTCCCTGCAGGGAATGGACGAGGACTACACCGAACGCTTCCACGCAGCGTATGCGGATCTGGCACAATCGAGGAACATCACCCTGGTTCCGGACTTTTTGCCCGGCATTCCCGGAGACCCAAGGCTTACCCTCCCCGACGGGCTGCACCCCAACGAGGCCGGAATAGAGCAGATTGTCAGGACGGTTTTGCCCTATGTCCGAACCTTTTTGGCCGCCTCCCCGGAAAAATCCTCGCATGAAACACCACAGTCGTGACTGGTGATGATTTGCTGAATCCGGATGTGGAAGCTAGCTGGAGCTTTGGAATTTGTAATCCGTGATTGGTGAAATCCGGGCGTCGGGAGACTGTGGACCGTTGAGTCAGCGAGTCGACAATTCGGTGTTCAGTGAATTACTGACACACTGACCAACCGACTAACTGATACAAGGCCTCAGAATCCGCGGGGGCTCTGTCCGGAATAGAAACCGGGATCTGCTCCCAGGCAATCTCCTGAGGCGGCAAAGGAACCTTTTACCAGAGCGTCGATGGCACAATCGATCCGTTGCCTGCCCCTCTCCGAGCTTAGATCGATCCCACCGAAGCTTGTCGATCTGCGGGAACGGACCGCAAGGAACTGGATCGCTCCGGCAAGCAGGGCAACAATTGCCGATAGATCGGCCCCTTCGGGGATTTCGCCCTGGAGGTTCTCGAAATACTCCAGGGAGATGCGCACCCGGATCTCCTCCAGCCTTCGGGAAAGGTCGTTCCGCTCCAGGGCCTCCCAGGCCAGAATGTCCATGGTTTCGGGCCTGCGCCTCAGTGCAGAAAACAGGCCCTTATAAAAGGTCGCCATTTGCTCTTCCGGGGTAAGCTCGGCGAAGCTCCCGCGCACTTCGCACATCAGCTCCTGGGCCGAGGGCCAAAAGAGGTCGGATTGCCCGTAGGCATCGACAAGTCCGTCCAGCCCGCCGAAGCAGCGCAGGATATTGCCTGCCGCCACCCCGGCCTCTCGAGCCACCAACTCCCTATCCAGCCGCTCGAACCCGACTCTGGCCATCACTGTGCCCATGGCGGAGATGAGTTTCTCCCGTATCCGCCTTGCGCTGTCTAGGGGGATAACTTTGGCCTCTGACATGATCATCCTCTCCAAACATATCGCTTATGCAGTAGTGCTTTTGAGACTACAACATCGCTTGACTGATTTTCACCCGACAGGCCAAGCTCACCTTATCCTGTCCAACCTGCGGATCATATTACCCCAACCCCAAAAAGCTGGCAATGTTAAGGTCATACTATGGGTAGTAGCACCGAGTTCTTTCCCTATCAGATTCTCACGCACAGATAACATAATCTCTATCTTGTCCTCACCGGAGAGTTGCCTTTGCTCCTTGATCGCTTTGGGCTAACATTTTACACCGAGTCGGTCGCAGGGTTTTGCCCTGTATTGCCGCTATTTAATTTACGTGTTATAATAAATAATTAATACTTCATGCCCCTAAAGCAATTGAAGGCTCATAATGGCTTGACTCCTTATATCTGCGCGGCTCTGCTGGTTTATCTCTTGGCCGATTCCCCCTGCTTTGCTAGATTGATGCGGGGAGTTTTTTCACTTATGGAGTACCGCGCGCGATTCGCGGAAAAAATTTTGTGCTGCCGATATTGACCCCCTGGGAAAAGGGTCCCCAGAATTGCCCCAGCCCGTCGCATCCTTCGACAGGACGGCCCAGACGCACTGGAGCGTGAAGCATACAGAGAGACACTATGAACGGACACGGCATCAAGGCGGACCTGCATCTGCACTCCGGTTACTCCACACAACCCACGCAGTGGTTCCTCCAGAAGCTGGGCAGCCCGGAGAGCTTCACGGATCCCATGGCCGCCTACTCTCTGGCGAAAAAGCGGGGGATGGACCTAGTCACATTGGCCGACCATGACACGCTGGCCGGAGCCCTGGAAATCGCCCACCTGAAGGACGTCTTCCTCAGCGAGGAGGTAACCGCCATCTTCCCCGAAGACCGGGGCAAGGTCCACATCCTGGTCCTGGACATCAATGAGGCACAACACGAGGAAATCCGCCGCATCAGGGAAAATATCTATCACCTGGCAGACTACCTGCATCAGCAGGACATCACCCACAGCGTGGCCCATCCACTCGGTGACACCAACCACTGCCTCACACTGGAACACGTGGAGAAGATGCTCCTGCTCTTCAACCACTTCGAGCTAAACGGAGCGCGGCATCCCTATCAGAACGAGATCCTGCACCAGCTCTTCAACTCCCTTACCCCCGAGGAGATCCACCGCCTAGCGGACAAGCACGACTTGCCCCCCAGGGGAGAGCGGCCCTGGAGCAAGATGCTGACCGCAGGGTCGGACGATCACTCTGGATTGGATATCGCCCGATCCTACACCTGGGCTCCGGGAGCGGAGAACAAGGAACAATTCTTCCGGGAGCTGCGGGCCGGCAGGGTCGAGCCCCAAGGAGTGCCCGCTTCCCCCAGATCTCTGGGGCACAACCTTTACGGCATCACCTACCAGTTCTTCAAGTCCAAGTTCCGCTTGCAAAAGTACGTGCACAAGGATGCGCTGCTTCAATTTGCGGACGCCGCCCTCAGCATCCCGGAAAAGGACGATCGCTCCGTGCTCAGGCGAGTGCAGGACGTATTCGCCCGCAAAATTTCCTTCCTTTTTTCCCGCAGCCGCAGGCGTTCCCTTTCCGCACTGCTGCAAAGGGAATCCCACGCAGTTCTGGGAAGCGATCCCTCCCTCCAGGAGGCGATCCTCAGTCCCGGCCGCGATCCGTGGGAGGTGGAGGAGAAGTGGTTTTCCTTCACCGCTGAGGTCTCGGACCGGATTATACGCTCCTTCTTCGATTCCTTCCTGGAAAACATGTCCGGGGCCAAGCTGTTCAACATCTTTGATAGCCTGGGATCCACCGGCTCCATTTACACCCTGCTAGGGCCTTATTTCCTCTCCTATCACCTTTTTACCAAGGACCGTGAGTTCTCCAGGGCCTGCCGGGATCATTTCCTTCGCAGCAAAGGGGTATCCCGGGAGGACGACTCCCCCAGCATGGCCCTGTTCACAGACACCTTCCTGGACGAGAACGGGGTGGCCCTGACCCTGCAGTCCCAGCTCCGCCTGGCCCGGAAGCTGAACAAGGACATGACCGTCCTGACTTGCTCCGGAGGGGAGTCCATAGACGGCGCGGTCAGCTTCCCCTCGGTGGGCTCCTTCGAGATCTCGGAGCGGCCCGGAGTGGCGATCCACTACCCCTCTTTCTTGCGCATGCTGGACTACTGCTACCAGCAGGGCTTCAGCCAGATCCATGCAGCCACACCGGGACCCATGGGGCTCGCCGCCCTGGGGGTCGCCCGGATACTGGAGCTGCCGGTCTGCGGGACCTATCACGCCGCCTTCCCCCAGCGGGTCTCCGAATTGACCGGAGACACCGGCCTGGAGGAGATGGCTTGGAAGGCCATGGTCTGGTTCTACAACCAGATGGACACCGTATACGTCCCCTCCCAAAACGCTGCGGACAAGCTGAGCCACAAAGGGGTATCGGAGGAGAAAATCCAGCTCTACCCCAGCAGCGTGGACACCGAGCGCTTCCATCCGGCCAAGCGCAACGGGTTCTGGAAGAACCGCTTTCGCACGGAGGGAGACAGCTTCAAGATCTTGTATGTTGGACGCATCTCCAGGGAGAGGAACTTGGAGCTGCTCACCGAGGCCTTCCTGCAGGTAACCAGGGAGCGCAGCGACGTCCGCCTTGTGGTGGTCGGGGACGGCCCCTACCTGGAACGGATGCGCCGCGACCTCAGCTCCACCAAGGCCTTGTTCCCCGGCGCCCTGCATGGGGATAAGCTCTCCCAGGCCTACGCCAGCAGCGACCTCTTCCTCTACCCCTCCAGCGCGGATACTATGGGCCATGTAGTTCTGGAGGCCCAGGCCTCGGGCCTTCCCGCCCTGGTGGGGGATCTGGGAGGAGCGCGAGAAAACCTTATCCCGGAGGAGACCGGCCGCATCCTACCCGGAGACGATCCTTCCGCATTCGCCCAAAACATTCTTGACCTTCTGAACAACCCGGACAGGCTGTCAGCCATGGCCTCCCAAGCCAGGCTAAGCATGGAGAAGCTCTCTGCCGAGACTGCCTTTTTGCGCACCTGGGATATCTACATGCGACAGGATCCTGCCAGTCCCGCACAGAGCGGGAGCTGGACCTGGCCCGGAAAGGATAAATAAAAACCTGCGCCCCAGA
This sequence comes from Desulfohalobiaceae bacterium, assembly GCA_021737085.1. Lineage (GTDB taxonomy): Bacteria > Desulfobacterota > Desulfovibrionia > Desulfovibrionales > Desulfothermaceae > JAIPDU01. Next base: position 28,822 of record JAIPEP010000007.1, read on the forward strand.
AGCAGCCCGATCAAAAATGCCCAAAAACGCCCTCATACAGGCCAATGCCATGACGCACAGCCTACTGCGGGCCCGCACGGATCACCTCGGAGTGCAGTTCTTCCGCTACCTATGCGTCGGAGGCGTGGGGTTCCTCACCGACTACAGCAGCCTGTTCCTGCTCACGGAGTTCGCAGGGCTGTACTACCTTTTCTCCGCTCCAGTGGCATTTGTTCTGGGGCTTCTGGTCCACTATACCCTGAGCGTGAAATGGGTCTTCAGCCGGCGCAATCTGAACAACCGCTACGCAGAGATGTGCATCTACATGAGCCTGGGCGGAATGGGCCTTTTGCTCAATGAGCTGGTCATCTGGGCCTGCACGGAGTTTTTCCATCTGCACTACATGATATCCAAGCTGTTCTACCTGTTCATTTTCATCCTGCTCTTCGGCCTGCGCAAGGCCCTGCTTTTCCGTTGATCATCATGAAGATCCTCTACGGCGTCCAAACCACAGGCAACGGCCATCTGGTCCGCTCCGCGGCCATCATCTCCGCCCTCCGGGAAATGGGGCATTCGGTGTTCACCCTGATGAGCGGGGACCAGGGGAAAACCCTCTCCAGGCCAGAAGTCTATCAGCCCTACGAATTCCGGCCCGGGCTGACCTTTATTACCCGCAACGGCCGAATCCGCTACCTGGAAACCATGCGTCAGCTGCGGCTCATCCGCTTCTACCGCGACGTCCGCTCCTTCTCAGCCCAGGACTTCGACCTGGCGGTGACGGACTACGAGCCCCTGACCGCCCGGATAGCCAGGCGCAACCAAATACCCAGCATCGGAGTGGGACATCTCTACGCCTTCGCCCACCGCGTCCCCTTGCCCAAGAATGATCCCCTCGGGGTCACCATCATGCGCAGATTCGCTCCCACGGACATCCCTCTGGGCCTCCACTGGCACCATTTCGGCAGTCCCATCCTGCCGCCCACTATTCCCCAAGACGTGTACGGAAAAGAACTCCCCCTGGAATCCAAGATCCTGGTCTACTTCCCCTTCGAGAGCCCGGAACGGATCGGGGAGTTCCTCCGCCCTTTCCGGGAATTCACCTTCCATATCTACACCCCCGGACTGAGCACCCCCAGCGAGGAAGGCCATCTCCTGTGGCGTCCTGTCTCCCGGCGTAATTTCGTGGACGACCTCGCCGACTGCGGCGGCGTGATGTGCAACGCGGGGTTCTCCCTGCTCAGCGAGGCCCTGCATCTGGGAAGAAAAATCCTGGCCAAGCCCCTCTCCGGCCAGGTGGAGCAAAAGGCCAATGCCCTGGCCCTGCATCGCCTGGGTCTTGGATCGGTCATGTCCCGGCTGGACCGTGACGCAACGCGGGAGTGGCTGCGACTTGATCCGCCCCAGCCCAGGAACTACCCCGAGGTCCTGCCCCGCGTCGCGGAGTGGATCCATGAAGGCCTCTGGGACCGGCCGCAGGAGCTGGCGGACCGGCTCTGGGCCTAGGGGACTCCTGTCCCAAGCCGCCGGCGAAGTGCCCATTTCTTGCCAAGCCTTGATCAATCCGCTCCGGCGGGCTAGAATAAAAGCTGAGAGTCCCTGCCTGCATGGCAGGAGGATTTTGTCCGGTATGCCTCTAGGAGAGCTGCCACAGCGAACAGCCGGCTATTCTGTGCCCAAATGTCGACTGTGGCCGCTAGTGCGCAGCAGTCGTCTCTGCCGAACTTTCAGCCCACAAGGAAGGAAACCATGGCCCAGGACAGCCCCACCACCCCGCAACACTGCCCGGGATTTCAGAGCTTCAAGCACCTGAGCTCCTTCGAGTGCCGCTGTCCCGAGTGCGGAGCGGTGAACGAGATCTTTTCCGACGAGTTCAACAGGCCCCACTCCTGCTCTACCTGCGGTCACCCCATCGACTTCACCCAGTGCTCCCTGGAGGGGACAGGGGGACAGAACAGCCCGCGTTAAACACTGCTATCCTCCAGGCAAGGGACCCGCCAGCGCAAGCGGGATTCCCCCAGAGCGGCCGGCCGGAACGCTATCGCTTGAGCTTGCGGTGCTTGCTGCGCGAGGGGCGGTCTGCATCCGCACCCAGCCTCTGACGCTTGTCCTCCTCGTATTCGGAGAAGTTGCCCTCAAACCAGAGCACCTCTCCCTGCCCTTCGAAAGCCAGGATGTGAGTGGCCACTCGGTCCAGGAACCAGCGATCGTGGCTGATGACCATGGCGCTGCCGGCGAAGCCCTGCAGGGCGTCCTCCAGGGCGCGCATGGTGTTCACGTCCAGATCGTTTGTCGGCTCGTCCAGAAGCAGCAGGTTGGCCCCCTCCTTGAGCATCATGGCCAGGTGCACCCTGTTGCGCACCCCGCCGGAGAGCTCGCTCAGCTTTTTCTGCTGCTCGGATCCGGTGATGTTGAAGCGGGCCACATAGGCCCGGGAGCGGATCTCCCGGTCCCCGATTCTTATGGTGTCCCTTCCCTCGCTCACAGCCTCCCACACGGTCTGTTCCGGATCCAGGCGCTCGCGGCTCTGCTCCACGTAGGCCATCTGCACGCTGGGTCCCACACGCAGGGTCCCGGCATCCGGCGTGTCCCCGCCTGTAATCATGCGAAAGAGGGTGGTCTTGCCCGTGCCGTTGGGCCCGATGATGCCCACAATGGCCCCCGGAGGGACCAGGAAGGAGAGATCCTCCATGAGCAGCGTGTCCCCGAATCCCTTGCGCACGCCGCCTGCCTCCACCACCATATCCCCGAGACGCGGACCAGGAGGAATGGGGATCTCCAGATCCTCCACTCCGGTCCCTGATTCGCGGCTGAGCAACTGATCGTAGTTGTCTATCCGGGATTTGCTCTTGGCGTGGCGCTGCCGGCTGGACAGGCCGATCCATTCCAGCTCCCGCTCCAGGGTCGTGCGCCAGAGCTTGTCCCCTTTCTTCTCCTGGTCCAGGCGGGTCTTCTTCTGCTCCAGCCAGGAGGCGTAATTCCCCTTCCAGGGGACGCCGTGGCCGCGATCCAGCTCCAGGATCCATCCGGCCACGTTGTTCAGGAAGTAGCGGTCGTGGGTCACTGCGATCACCGTCCCCTGATAGGCGTGCAGATGGTGCTCCAGCCAGACCAGGGTCTCTGCGTCCAGATGGTTGGTGGGCTCGTCCAGCAAAAGGATGTCCGGCTGCTGGATAAGCAGCCGGCAGAGGGCCACTCTGCGCCTCTCGCCTCCGGAGAGTACCTCCACAGGGGTATCCCCTGAGGGACAGCGCAGGGCCTCCATGGCCATATTCAGCTGACTTTCCACATCCCAGGCGCCGATGGCGTCGAGCTGGTTCTGTACTTCGGCCTGGCGCTCCAAGAGATCCTGCATGGCCGCGTCGTCCATGGGCTCGGCGAACTGCTCGTTGATCCGCTCGAACTCGCTCAAAAGACGGAAGGTCTCACTGGCCCCTTCGGCCACCACCTCGCGCACGGTCTTGGAATGGTCCAGGCTCGGCTCCTGCTCCAGAAAACCCACGCTGTATCCGGGCGCCAGGTGGGCCTCGCCCTCGAAGTCCTGGTCCACTCCGGCCATGATCCGCAGTAGCGTGCTCTTGCCTGAGCCGTTGAGCCCGATGACCCCGATCTTGGCCCCGTAGAAATAGGACAGGGAGATGTCCTTGATTACCGTCTGCCCCTTGTACTGCTTGCTAACCCCCCTCATGGAGTAGATGATCTTTTCCGGATCCTGCTGACTCATACAAAGCCCCCCAAAAAAATGATTTCAGGCCTTGGCGGCCCGGAGGGCAAAGGTAAACGTCTTGGGGTCGGGACGCAATAACCCGGGGGAAGAAGAGGGAAAATTAATATTGCATCAGTCCGTAACCTCAGGTAATATTTCCTCTATAATTGGGATATTGGAAATTATATCCACGTAAGCTGGGCACTACCTCCTGCTGGAGGACTTCGGCCCGCCTTCAAGCGGCAGACCCATCCCACAGCCTATGCAACAGAAGACATCCCCCAATATGCGGCGTATTGCTCCGCGCCCCCCTTTTTCTGCTGCGCTTTCCGCCGCCCTGCTGTGTCTCGCCCTTCTTCTCATCGGGGCGAGTCTCCCCGGAAAATCCCGGGCGCGCACCGTCGAAGCCCTTTCCGTGCGCATCCAGGGCAGCATAAACCCTGCCCAAGCCGACATGCTCACCAGGGCTGTGGAGCAGTGCCGAACAGAAGACTATGACCTCCTTCTGCTCAGCCTGGACACCCCGGGCGGTCTGGGCCAGACCATGCGGGAGATGGTGCAGACTGTGCTCAACTCTCCGGTGCCTGTTGCGGTCTGGGTGGGCCCCCGCGGGGCCAGGGCGGCATCTGCGGGAACCTTTCTCGTGGCCTCCTCCAGCGTGGCCTCCATGAGCCCGGAGACCACCATCGGCTCCGCCTCTCCGGTGAGCGCAGGGGGCAAGGAAATCTCCGAGACCATGAAGAAGAAGATCGAAAACGACTTTGTGAGCCTTATACGCGGCGTGGCCTCGGACAAGGGTCGCAACGTGGAATGGTACGAAAAGGCGGTCCGCGAGGCGGCGAGCCTCTCCGCATCCCAGGCCGCGGAAAAGGAGGTAATCGATCTTCTGGCGGACTCGCCCCAGGATCTCATGCGACAGATCGGCGAACGAGGCCTGCCCCTGAACGGGGAAACCGTCACCTTCAGCCCGGAGGAGTATAGCATTACTTCCTTCGAGCCTAGCCTGCGCTTCCGTATCTTCTCCTGGCTCCTGCATCCGCAGATCGCCTATCTTCTCCTGCTCGGAGGCATAGCCGGCCTGTTCTTCGAGCTGTCCAACCCGGGAGCTGTCTTTCCCGGTGTCTTCGGCGGGGTGTGCCTGGTGCTCGGACTTTACGCCATGGCGGTTTTGCCTGTCACCGTGGCCGGCCTGCTGCTCATCTTCCTCAGCATCCTGCTCTTCGTCCTGGAGCTCGCAGTGACCAGTTACGGGCTGCTCACCATCGCCGGAGTGGTCAGCCTCTTTTTCGGATCCATCCTTCTCTTTAACTTCGAATACGGGTTGGGTTCCCTTCCCCTGGGCACCATACTGCCCACGGTTGCAGTGGTCTGCGCCTGTATTGTCTTCGCCCTGTACCTGGTGACCCGGGCCCAGCTCAAACCCCGCACCACGGGCGCGGAGGCCATGAAAGGCCTTATCGGGCGCGTTACCCGCTGGGAGCAGGACAGGGGTCAGATCATGGTCCGCGGCGAGCTCTGGCGGGCCCGTTCCGCAAGCGGTGCGGCACTTGCCCCGGACACCACAGTTCGCGTGGTGGACATCCAGGGGCTGCATCTCATGGTGGAGCCGGTACCTTCGGAACAGGAGCCGCAAGAGGCCGAAAAAAAGGCCCGATCCAAAACATAGGCCATGGTAGATAGACCGGAGAAAGGCAAGATGACAAAGGACAAAGGTAAGTAAAGGAAATAAACTGGGGCGGCGCTCTGCCGCTTGGCTGATTCAACAAACAAGGCCTGTTCCCGGCAGGTTACGGATAAAGACCTACGGGAAGGGCGCAAACAAGGGAGTCGGACATGGAATCCTTAGGCTACACCCTGGCAATCATCCTCATTCTGCTCATCCTCTTTCTCTCCTCCGCGATCCGGATCCTGCGGGAGTACGAGCGCGGCGTGGTCTTCCGGCTCGGACGCATTCTCAAGGCCAAAGGTCCCGGGCTGATCCTGCTCATCCCGGTCATCGACAAGATGGTCAAGATCTCCCTGCGCATCATCGCCCTGGATGTGCCCAGCCAGGACGTAATCACCAAGGACAACGTGAGCGTGCAGGTCAACGCGGTAATCTACTACCGGGTCGTGGACCCGGTGAACGCGGTAATCCAGGTGGAGAACTACAACTTCGCCACCTCGCAGCTGGCCCAGACCACCCTGCGCAGCGTCTGCGGGGCGCGGGAGCTTGACGAGATCCTCATTCACCGGGCCGAGATCAACGACCAGATCCAGGAGATCCTGGACGAGCACACCGACGCCTGGGGCATCAAGGTGACCAACGTAGAGATCAAGTACATCGATCTGCCCCAGGAGATGCAGCGGGCCATGGCCAGACAGGCCGAGGCGGAGCGGGACCGTCGCTCCAAGGTGATCAATGCCGAGGGCGAGTTCCAGGCCTCACGCCGTCTGACGGACGCGGCCAAGGTCATCAGCCGCTATCCCCAGGCCCTGCAGCTCCGCTATCTGCAGACCATGCGGGAGATGACCTACGAGAGCAAGGCCTCCACCATCATCCCCGTGCCCCTGGAGATGTTCAAGTACATCGCCACCAAGGGGTCCTTCGAGGAGGAGGCGCCTCCTCCGGAAGAGGAGCCGCCGGAGGAAAACCCGGATCTGCAAACAGGCTTCGATCCGGAACAGGCCCAGGATGATACCCCCTTTGATCCCGATGCGAAGCCCTCCTCCTAACGGTTCCTTCCCCTGTAAAGAATAGCGCCACAGGAGGGGCCTTGGAAAGCCGTGAACCTCCAGAGCCGGGCCGAGGGCCCGGCTCTTTTTCTTACAACCCTCATTCCCGGGCAGACCCGGGCCCAACCAAGCAGGAAAATGCTACGAGGCGAGTCAAGGGATGCGCTGATGCCTATGTTTCATCCTGGGGTCCATTGCCGGGAACAGCTCAAGCTGCTCGGTTCCAGCTAACAAGACGCCGTATGTTCTACTCTCGCCCTCTGCAACGCGGGCTGTCAGGCTATACCGCCTTGATCCCCATATCGCGAAGAAACAGGCAGCCAAGCATATGAAACACGGCTTCAGCGCACTCCCTGACGAGCCTCGCCGTATTTCAAGTTAATTCAAAGTGTTAGACACGTTTTCATATAAATCCTCTAGTCCCTCCCATTCAGTACAGCACACTGAGTGCCGCACCCTATGCTTCCCTCTGGCCGAGACCGCCTTCCGCCTGTTGCTTACCCTGCCGCTTATCTTTTACAACCTTCCCTGCCCCAAGAGAACTACTCCGTATACAACACCCCCTGCACAAGCGAACCCGGACAAAGGCAGCAGGACCGGTTTATCCGGGTGAGCAAAACGCCAATCCTTTGCCGGACCGCAACCATGCAACAACTGCCCATTGAAGAGATACGCTCCGAGCTCGAGGCCAAGCTGCCCCAGGCTCCCGTGGTTATCGAGGCCCCGCCAGGAAGCGGCAAGTCCACCAGGCTGCCGGTGTGGTGCGGTGAAACTGGGCGCGTGCTCGTGGTTGAGCCGCGCCGTTTGCCCTGTCGCTCCCTGGCCGAGTACGTGGCCCGCTGCGAAGGCACCGAACCCGGAGGCCGCATCGGGTACGCCATCCGCTTCCAGAGCCGCTACAGCGAAAAGAGCCGCATCGTCTTCGCCACCCCCGGAGTGGCCCTGCGCTGGTTCGCAGCGGACGGGTTTGCCGGATTCGACACGGTCATCTTGGACGAGTTCCACGAGCGGCGCTGGGACACCGACCTATTGGCGGCGCTGTTGCGGGAGAGGGACAAGCGCCTGGTCCTCACCTCGGCCACAGTGGAGGGCCGCCGCCTGGCCCGCTACCTGGATGGGCACCGCATCCGGGCCGAAGGCAAGCTCTACCATGTCACGGTCCAATATACCGAACAGAGCTCCCTGCCACGGACCAAGGACCTGGACAAGCGGGCTGCGGACGCTGCGGCCAAGGCCCTGGAACGGGCCGAGGGAGGGGACGTCCTCGTCTTCCTTCCCGGCAAGGGAGAGATCCAGGGGGTGCAGTCCCGGCTGCAGAAGAAGCGGATCGCCGCGGAGACCATCCCCCTGCACGCCTCCGTGGATAAGGCCAGCCAGGATAAGGCCTTGAATCCCGAGGGGAACCCCCGCATCATCCTGGCCACCAATGTGGCGGAGACCTCCCTTACCCTGCCCGGAGTGCGGGTAGTGGTGGACAGCGGCCTGGAACGCCGCACTCACTATCGCAACGGCCGCACCGTGCTCGCCCTGTCCGCCATCTCCCAGGCAGCTGCGGAGCAGCGCTCCGGCCGGGCCGGACGCCTCGGTCCGGGACTCTGCCTGCGCCTCTGGGGCAGGGCCGCCCGGCTGGAGCCTTACACGCCCCCGGAGGTGGTCCGGGAGGATCCTGCGGAGTTCGTCCTGGCTGCCGCGGCCTGCGGCAAGCGCATCCGGGACATGACCTGCCCGGACCCCATCCCGGAACATTCCCTGGAGGCCGCTGTGAATCGGCTACGCAGCATGGGGGCCATGGACGACAACGGGGACATCACCGAGCACGGCCAGGCCCTTTTCCGCCTCCCATTGGACTCCCAATTGGCCCACCTCATCGCCGCAGCCTCCGGGGAGGAGACGCAGGCGGACGTAACCGATTTGGCGGCCGCCCTCACCGCGCAGGGACAGATCCTCTCCCCCCACCAATCGGACAAAGGCCGGGAGGAGCTAGCACACTTCGCTCCCGAACCCTGCGACGCCTGCACCCTGATCCGCCTGGTGCGCAAGGATCCGCCCCGGGCGGTCCAGGTAAACAAAAGCGCCCTGCAGGAGGCTAGGCGCACTGCGGAACAGATCCGGCACAGCCTGGGAATTCCCTCCGCGGGTGCAGATGCGCCGAACCGGCAAGAGTTGGTCCGACAGATCCTTCGCGCCGATCCCGAGCTCGCCTTTGTCCGCCGCATCAAGCGGGACTTCTCCCTGGGAAACGGCAGCGAGGAGGTGGAGGTGGGCGGAGACAGCCGCATGCAGCCAAGCCACGCCGCGGCCATTGTCCTGGACCGGCACAGCATCCCGGGCAAGGGGACCACCAAGACGTTGACCATCGCCACCTGCCTGGCTCCGGTCAGCTTCGCAGAACTGGCCCGCGCCGGCCTGGGCGAGATTGTGCGCAGGGAGCCCTTCTGGGAGAAGGGCCGCTTGCAGCAGACTGTAGAACGGGTCTATGCCGGCAGGGTCATCGACTCCTGGAGGGAGGAGCCCGAGGGTGAGGCCCTTTGTCGAGCGGTGGCCGAGCTCATCGCCAAGGGAGACCTCTGGCCCGAGACAGGAGAGCGCCTGCGACGGGACATCGAGGCCTGGAACCTTTACCTACGCCTTGGGTTCGACAGTGGCGAGCAGGTGGATATTCGAGACTGGCTTTCAGAGCGCCTGGCGGATATCGGCCTGGAGAAAAGCGAGGACCTGGAGGTCCTGGAGCCGGAGGACCTCCGCTTCGAGGGTGTTCCGGACTGGGAGAGAGAGGAGTTCGACCGCTACTATCCCCGCCGCCTGAGCCTGGCCAATCTGGAGGTGAAGGTGGAATACGAGCCAGGGCTGGGCCGGATAACCCTGGTCAAGACCTCGGGCATCCGCAAGAATCCGCCCCAGCGCTGGGAGCTGCCCGCCTGGGGCCGCGGCTGGGAAATCCGCTTCCGGGCGGGAAGCCGCGTGGTGCCTATTGCCTAGACATGTGGAAACTGTTTCCGGAGAACTGTCCATGGCTAAGCAAGGAACTCGAACCGCTCCGCATCGAATATCCCCCTGTCGCTGATCCTGAGGCTGGGGATGACCAGAAGAGCCATAAAGGACAGCACCATGTACGGGGCCCGGAGCGGACTCCCCATTTCCCCGGCCATACGGGTCAGACGCTCGTAGACGGTCGACACCTCCCCGCCGGGGCGATCGCTCATGAGCCCGGCCACGGGCAGGGGTAGGACCTCCTCCCTGTCCCCGAGCACCGCGGCGATCCCGCCCCTGTGTCGCATTACCAGGTCCACCGCCCTGGCCAGATCCGCGTCCGAGGCGCCGACGGCCACGATGTTGTGCGAGTCGTGGGCCACGGAAGAGGCTATCGCCCCCTCCCGAAGCCCGAACCCCCGCACGAACCCTGCCGCTGGATCGGCACGGCGGTAGCGACACACTACTGCGATCTTGTTCATGCCCTGCCCCGGCGAGGCCAGGAGCTCGCCCTCCTCGCTCGGGAGCCGGTCCCAGGTCTTGCCCGTGAGCAGGGAACCCTCGCTCGCCTCGATCACGGGAAAGCTCTCCCCATCCCACCGGATCCGGAAATCCTCCGGGGCGGGCGAATGCGGGACGAAATTGTTCACAGGGCTCACAGTCCCTTCCCGGAAGAAGACCTTGCCGCCTTCCTGGACACATTCGCCGTCGATCCAGGTCTGCTCCACCTCCATATTCTCCGTGTTTGCCACCACGAGGAAGTCCGCGGGATCGCCTTCCTGCAGAAGGCCGACATCAAGGCCGTAGTGCCGCACCGGCACCACGCTGCAGGCTTCCAGGACGTCCCATAGATCCAGTCCCCGCCTCAGGGCACGGGCTGCCAGGGCGTTGATGTGTCCCTGCTGCAGGTCGTCGGGGTGCTTGTCGTCACTGCAGAACATGATCCGTCCGGGGTATTTCTCCAGGGCGGGAATGAGCTCGTCGAAGTCCCGCGCCGCGCTGCCCTCCCGGATGAGGACCAGCATGCCCTTTTCCAGCTTGTCCAGCGCCTCCTCCAGCGAGGCGCACTCGTGGTCCGTGGAGATGCCCGCAGCGATATACCGGGCCGCCTGCTCTCCGGTGAGACTGGGAGCGTGTCCGTCCACCGGCTTGCCCCGGTCCAGGGCCGCCCGGATCTTGGCCATGACCCCGGCGTCCTCCGCGAGTACTCCGGGCCAGTTCATCATCTCCCCCAGGAAGGGGATGTCCTCGCGGTCCAGGAGCCTGCCCACGGCATCGGCATCCAGCTCCGCGCCGGAGGTCTCGAAGGGAGTTGCGGGCACGCAGGAAGGTACCCCGAAGGCGAATTTCAAGGGGGACTCGCGGCCGTTTCGGATCATGAAGTCGATGCCTTCCACCCCGCACACATTGGCGATCTCGTGGGGGTCGGAGACCGTGGCCACCGTGCCGTGCCGCAGCGCGATCCGCACGAATTCCGTGGGCACCAGCATGGAGCTCTCGATGTGCACGTGCGCGTCCACGAATCCGGGTAGGATGTAGCTGGAGGGAATATCCCCGCCCGTCCCCCGGACCGCGGTAATCCTCCCGTCGCTGAAGGCCACCTCTCCTGGGAGCCGCCTCCTGCTCACCGGATCCAGAACAATGCCCCTGACACTATCCATCGCTATACCCCCTGTCCGTGCCCCCTGACAAAAGCCGTTCCATCGAGCCAACAAGACCGAAACCCGGACTTCCTGCCCGACTCAAGACATCTTCCCCTGGTTTTCGCGGATTTGACTGAAAGCCACGAAAATCGGGGTCACTCCATCCCTGAAATCATTGCCTTCATTGGTACTGGCTCCGCGGTAAACGGTCAATGCGATTGAGGGCGTGTTTTTTGGGATGAGCTCCAGACCCTTCGCTTATAGTCCACCCCCAATTTGTCCATTCGCTGCCGCAAGGTGTTCGGATGGATGTCCAGCAGCTCAGCCGCCCCGCCGGGTCCGCTGATTTTCCCCCGGGATCTTTGCAGTGCCTGACGAATATGCTCGGCGCACACCGTATCCAATGAGGGAAAGTGACCCTGCTCCGGCTGTCCTGCCCCCGTCTCGAAGCGCGACTGCCCCATGCCTTCCAAGAGGGAGTCGACTTCGAGCACTTCTCCGGAGGAGAGAATAAGGGCCCGTTCTATGAAGTTCTCCAGCTCGCGCACATTGCCCGGCCAGTCGTAAGCCATCAGCTTATCCAGGGCATTGGATTCCAGCTTGGGACGGTAGGAAAGCTTCAGCTCCGCCGCCTTTCGACGCAGGAAATGGTGGACCAACGCCGGGATGTCCTCCTTTCTCTGGCGAAGGGACGGCACCAGGATGGGGAACACGTTGAGCCTGTACCACAGATCCTCCCGAAACTCCCCTTTTTGAACCATCTGCGCCAAATCCCTGTTCGTGGCCGCGATAATCCGAATATCCAGGGGAATGGTCTGTTCGCCCCCCACCCGCTCGATCTCCTTGCGCTGCAGGACATGCAATAGCTTGACCTGGGACTGCAAGGGGAGCTCGCCGATCTCGTCCAGAAAGACAGTCCCTCCCTGTCCTCGTTCCAGGCGCCCTCTCGACTGTCGCTCCGCCCCGGTGAATGCGCCCTTTTCGTGCCCGAACAGCTCATTCTCCAGCAAGGAATCGGGAATCGCCCCGCAGTTCACCGTGATCAAAGGCCCCTGGGACCGCAGGGATAGATTGTGGATGGTGTCGGCGACGATTCCCTTGCCGCAGCCCGTCTCCCCCAGGAGCAGGACGGGATTGTCCATCTGGGCGACTTGATGCACCTGATGCATCACTCCGCTGAGGCCAAAATCGGCCCCGATGATCTCCCCGCCCTTGCTCGCCCTGAGCTCCTGCTGGAAATAGCGGCTGTCGTCGGCCAGCAGTTCGTTGAGGTGGACCACCTCCATGTGTTTCAGGGCGTTGGCCAGGGCGATGGCCAACGGCTCTCTCAGGAGGACGAAGAGTCTGCCGTGGTCCTCGGTGTATTGATGGGTGCCCCGGATTTTGACCGCTACATCGCCGATGTAGCTCTCGTCGAGAGACAGGCGCATGATCATGATGGAGAAATCGGTATCCACGTTCAGCTGATGCAAGGTGTCAAGGATCTTCGGCTCATCATGGGGATTGTTGCCTATGTGCACACACTCCATGCCGGGCCTCTGGTTTTCCGGCGCCTCCCAGTCAATTGCGGGAACCGAAATGACATTCAGATTCTGCTCCTCGGACCCTCCAGCCGCGGCAATGAACTGGAGCATCTGCACATCCGGCAGATAGACGGAGAGATGCATGGAATCGGCGGGGATGAATCGCTGCAGATAGGCCAGACAGCGCTCCAGGGACTTGTTGATGTCCAGGCTGCTGCAGATGCGCAGGACCGCTTCCCAAAAAAAGGCTTCCGTCAACTGTTCCATGCTTCAAGCTCACATTATTTGGTAAAAGATATGTCTGGCCACGAAATAAAGTAGCTGTTTCACGAAATAATGTAAAATAGTATTGCGACTTCATGCCAACTTCTTGATTTTCTTGAATCAGCCTTCTGGCACGATAAATGCTTTGCTCGCTCCGAAGCAAGGACGGAAGCTATGTGGATCGAGACCATAACTGTTCGGACGGCAAAATCCCAGCAAGCGAAAAGCTTGCTGGGAGAGCTGGCAGCCTGCCGGGTGAGCTGCATGCATTCCAGGCCCATATGTTTCGAGTGCTATCAGAACATGGAAATAGCCAACGAAATCAGCGTCCAGCTTCTGTGGAATGAAAAGGTGCTCGCCCCGGAGAAGACACAGTGCGGTTTATTCATTTCAAGGTGGTTCGAGAAATACGGGATTGTGCGTCATACGATCTGGATGTCCGCTTTAGGGGCCAGCGACACATAGTGGATCGCATACGACGAGGATACGGCTTGCCTTCTTGGCGCCGACAACCAATAAATCAAATGTGGATTGTCCTGACGTCGAGCTTAGGCATCGGCATATAGAATCGGGCTGACAACGAGGTAACTCTCGGGCATCCTGTGGTATTTCGCTCCGCACTGAAGCTCAGCTATGAGCTGGAAAACAGGTCCCGCATCGGAGTTCGCTTTGGCCATGTCTCCAACGCCGGCCTTGGAGAAACAAATCCGGGGTCGGAATTCCTCTCCCTCATCTACAGCATTCATCTCG
>JAIPEP010000069.1 GCA_021737085.1 Desulfohalobiaceae bacterium
CTTCGCAGGAGCCAGCTCCGCCAGCTCCGCAGCCGTATCTATATCAGCAGGATCCTGCATCCGCTGGGCAAGGAGGATACCTATCGCTACGTAACGTTCAAGCTGTCCGCTGCCAAGTCCCAGCTCAGACTGCCCCAATCGTCCCTGCGCTTGTTGTGGCAGGCTTGTCGGGGAAATATACGCTTAATCAATCTCATCATGGATCGGGCCCTCCATCTGCTGGCGGTGCATGACAGCCGGAGGTTGTCCCCGGGAGTGGTTCGGGCGGCTATTCAGGATATCGCCGAGTACCAGAGGGGTATCAAGTCCAGTCTTAAGCGGGCCAGATTCCGGAGGGTGGGCCTCGCCACAGCCATCGTGGTCCTTCTCCTTCTGGGCTCCTTCTATACCCTGAATGTGCTCAAGATCGAGCCCTTTCACCGCCTTTTTCAAACCCACTTTGTTTCTCGGGGCAATGCCGGCTATGCCCAGGTGGAACAAAGCGGTGTTGTGCGACGGGAGATCAGGCAGGTGTTCATGAAAGCGAATCAAACGCAAAACCGTACCCGGGAGCCCGCCGCCGAGCAGTCCCTGAATCGGACGAGCCAGGTGGTGGACGGGAATGCTTCCTCTGGTCCACAGAACAAGGAAAATAGCACTGTTGCCTCCTCTTCTCCGGACAAGGCGTTCACCGGGTTCCTCAAGCCCTACGAGCTGACCGGCCTTCGGGATACCCTTCATGAGGCAATCGAGCACGGGAACGCCACTCTGTTCCGGGATCGGCTGCCGGACTCCGTAGGGCTGATCAGGCTGGAGAGGCTGCCGGAGCAAAAAGCCATACCCTTCACCGCCCTCTCCTGGAAGGATCGAACCGGGAAGGACCCGGAGTGGATAGCCCTCTGGCGGCCTCTGCTCCGGATCGAGAAAAAATTTCCCAATCGAGCGGAGGAGGAGGACATCCTGCTTTTGCAGAAGATGCTCCAGGAGCTCGGATTTTACAACGGGCCCTTGGACGGGGTGTTCGGACAGGAGACCCTCCGCTCGGTGGATGCCTTCCAGAAGGCCCACGCTCTGTCCAGGACCCACGGTCCGGACCCGCAAACCCTTTTCTGGATCTGCAATGCGTTTGAGCTTGCCCGGAAGGAACGGGGATGAGCGCCGAGGAAAGCCAGCTCAAGATCGGGAGCCTGCTCAAGAAGAAGGGCATCATTACGGATAAGCATATCCGCTATGCCCTGAATGTGCAGAAGATAACCCGGGAAAAGCTGGGCAAGGTCCTGACCCGCGTGGGCCTGGTGACCGAGGTCGAGCTGGTCCGGACAGTCGCGGAACAGCTCGATCTCAAAGTGGTTGATCTGCAGAAGGTCGATCCGGAGATGGAGCTCCTGCGGCTCTTCAATCGCAATTTCTGCCTGAACAACAGGTTCTTTCCGGTCCGCAGGAAAAACGACACCCTTTTGCTCGTGACCTCGGAGCTGCCCACAACACGCCTGTCACATGACATCCGCCGCATTACCGGACTCATGCCCAAGTTCGCTCTCACCGAAGAGAGCCGTCTCCTGACATATATCTATAACTATTTTTTCTTTCTAGAGAATCCTGTCGAGGAGCTCCTGCACCGGGAAATCCGTACCCTGGCCGCCGACTCCACGAGAACGGTCAGCCCGGACAATTTTCTGCACTATCTCTTGCTTTTCGCGGTCAAGCTGCGCAGCACCGATATCCACTTGCGGCCCATGCCCCAGGGGATCAGCGTGAACTTCCGCATCGACGGGGTGCTTCAGGATATCGCCTTCATCCCCAAACACCTCTCCAGGATCATCACCTCGATCAAGCTCCAAGCGGACATGGATATCTCCGAGCAGCGCCTGCCCCAGGACGGCCGCTGGCACACCACGATCCTGGAGAGGCCCTACGACATCCGTGTTTCCACCGTGGTGACCCCGGACGGGGAGAATGTGGTCATGCGGCTCCTGTCCCAGGAGCAGGCCTCTTTTTCCCTGGGAAGCCTGGGCTTTATGTCCCAGGACGTCCCCACCCTGATACGGGTCTTCAACGAGCCCTTCGGAGTCGTTCTGTTGACCGGGCCCACGGGATCCGGAAAGTCCACGACCCTTGTGGCCGGGCTCAATTCCCTGGATCTGATCGACAAGAATGTCTTGACCATCGAGAATCCCATAGAATATCTGGTTCCCCTTGCCCGTCAGACCCAAGTCAACGAGGCGGCGGGGTACGATTTTTCCAATGCCATGCGTCACTTCCTGCGGCACGACCCCGATGTCATCCTCGTGGGCGAGATGCGCGACGAGCCGACGGCCAAAATGGCCATGAACGCGGCCACAACCGGTCACATGGTCCTGTCCACCTTGCACTCGAACACCGCTCTGGGGGCCATTCCTCGGCTTTACGGTCTGGGGGTGGACAGCCAAACCCTTTCCGAATCACTCTTGGCCGTGGTGTCCCAGCGGCTTCTCCGCACCCTGTGTCCCTACTGTTACAAGACCGCCACCCCGACCCAGGAGGATCTGGAATATCTGGACAAGGAGGTGAAGACCCTCTATGTCCCCCAGGGCTGCGATGCGTGCAACCAAACCGGGTACATGGGGCGGACCATCCTCTACGAGAATCTCATCGTCGACAGCACTCTCCGGAATCTTCTGGAGCGGAGGGCCGAGCTCCACGAGATCGAGGAGCAGGCCTACGAGAAGGGTTTTCGCAATATGTTCCACATCGGGGTTTCCAAGGTGGAGAGCGGCCAGACCAGCGTGACCGAGCTGCAGAGGGTTATCGGTCGCCTGCGCTATTGATTGGGGCCAGGTAACAGGAGGCCGGGGAATTTTCCGGGCGCACGGGAGCGTGTCTCGAGGATCTCGTGAGCCGTTCGCCGGAGCTTTTTTATGCCAGTCTATCGCTATAAGCTCCTCGGGCCGGAAGGAGGGATAGAAAAGGACACCGTGGAGCTGCCCTTCGAGGATCCCATTCCGGCTATTCGCTACCTGGAGCGTCAAGGTGGAGTGGTGGTCAAGATAGACCGCCTGGCCAGGTTTCTCGGAACCCTGGCCCTCATCGAGCGGCACGGCTTGACCAAGATCACGCGACAGGACCTGGCGGAGTTCTTCAACAATCTGTCCATGATGCTCTCAGCCGGTGTTCCCATCCTGTCCGCCCTCAAGGAGATCGGCCAGGACTTGCAGAACCGCCGGCTCAAGACCCTGATCAGTTTCATATGCACGGATATCGAGCTGGGGCAGACCTTCTCCGAGAGCTTCGCCAAGCATCGCCGCATCTTTCCCGATCTGGTGATCAACATGATCCGCATCGGGGAAGAGACTGGCCGGCTGGACCAGATGAGCCTCAAGATCTCCGAGCACTATCAGCATGTGGACAAGATTATCTCCGACACCAAGAGGGCTGTCCGCTATCCCTCGGCGGTGCTTGTGCTCGTCTGCGGGGCCGTGGCCTTCTGGTTCCTCTATGTGGTCCCCCAGATCATAGGCCTCTTTCAGGAGCTGGACCTGACCCTGCCCTTTATCACCAAGCTGTTGCTCTATATCTCCAATGTGGTGCAGGCCACCTACATGTGGATCGTCCTGGGGCTCATCATCCTGGTGGTCTCGGTGATGCTGGGACGTCGCCACATCGGGAAATTCCGCTACTGGTCCGATGCCATTTTCCTGCGCCTGCCCATCGTCTCCCGAATCATCGAGACCTCGCTTATCGCCAGGATCACGGAGAATCTGGGCATTCTTCTCGGAGCCGGGGTGACAGTGACCCGCACCTTGAATATCATCATTGATTCCCTGAACAATCTGGTCTACAAGCAGCGCATGGAAGGGGTCAAAAACCAGGTCATGCTGGGCAATTCCATCTCCGAGTCCATGCGCGAGACCAAGGCCCTGCATGTGTTCGCTATCCGAATGATCGCGGTTGGCGAGGAAACCGGGAGGCTGGACGAGCAGACGGAATACGTGGCCCGGGTCTACCGGGATCGGCTGGATAAGCTGGTCGCCACCCTGAGCCAGACCATCGAGCCGCTTCTGCTCACGGTGATGGGGCTCATCTTCGCCCTGGTCATTGCCGGGCTCCTGTTCCCGGTGTACGATCTGATCACCAAGATCCAGATGTGATGCTTCGGAGAAGAGGGGGCGGCCTCATTCGCCAGTTGGAACCATTCAGGGGACATTTTGAACCGCCAAGGGCGACTGGAGTCACACCATGGGTCTGAGGGGCGGTTAGCCCCCTGAACCCTTGGCGCCGGCTCAATCGAGGCAGGCAAGGACGACATGCTGCGTTGGATACTGACCACGATGCTCACCGGGGCCATGCTCGCCGCGGTCTTTGCCGCGGTGCAGCAGTACGAGGTCAAGGTCTTCAGGCAGAAGCGCGTTCAGGCCCTTGAGAGCCGTCTCGGGGATCTTAAGGGCTGGTACGGGCAACACCTGGATCAGAACCGTCGACTGGCGGAGTGGCGCTCCCTGTGGCAAGACATTCAGCGCAAGGGCCTCCGGGAGAAGCAATGGGACCGTAGCCCCATCACCATTGTGACCAGCCTGACGCGGGGAGAGCAGGAAAAGCTCCTGCTCCTGCTGGCCAATGACCGGAAGCGGGGCGGCAACTTCTGGTACGTGCCGCGCAAGCTGTCCATTCAAGGGGAAAAACAGGACCAGGCCTCGGACCTGACCTTTCAGGTCCGCTTTTCCGGGGTCTTGGTCAAACCGGATCCGTATGCCCCGGAGCCCGGGCGGAACACAGGCAACGGCAAACAATGAGCCCATAGCCCATGCCCCAGGAAACACCCCCGCAAGCCACTTCCTCCGCCTTTCCGGTGCGCAGTCCCCCTCGCTTCCGGCCCCTGGTGCTCGAATTCCAGGAGGAGTGGGTCTTCCTTTCCCGCGACTCCGCCTCCCTCCTGACCGATCTCCAGGACCTCGCCTCCTCCGTGGTGTGGATCGTCGATTATCAGGAGAGCTCCGGCCCGGGCACCATCGAGGTTCAGACTTCCCCCAAGTACGCTCCCATGCTGGCGCGAAGGCATCTCGAGGAGCAGGGGGTCTACTCCAGCGAGGCCGGGCGGCTCTGGATCTACGCCAAGCAGGCCCTGGAGAAGAACAGGACCCGGGTCCTGTACCACATCTTCCCGGCGCATCCGCATACAGCCCTGGAGCAGCGCTACCTCGCCACGGAGACCGGATTTCAGGCCTTTGACACAGTGGGCCTTTTGTGGTCCCTGTTACTCGGGCAGAAGGGGAAAAAGCCCCGGGCCATGGTGCTGCACCTCCCGGACTCCCTCCTTCTGCTGGCGGGGACGCGCAATCAGCTCGATCTCGCCAGGCGCTACTCCCACAGATTCGGCAGCGGCCTGGATGAGGCGGCTTCCCTCATGGAGCAGGACCTCTCCTATCTGGAACAGGAACAGGCCCGGAAAGTCGAGGATATAGACTGGATCCTGGCCTGGAGCGAGGAGGAGATTACCCGCCTGCCGGAGATGGAACGCGGGGTAGCTCCCTGGCCGGTCTGTTCCTATACCCTGGACGAGTCCCGTTCCATCTGGACCGGCCTGCCCTTTACCCTGGGCCGTCTCTCCGGAAAGTACAGCATTGCGGGCAGGGAGGAGTCCTGGCTTCGGCCCTTGGAGTCGGCGGAGCCAGCCCTGTGGGGAGGCTTGACCCTGGTCGCCCTGGTGGCGGGCGCCATGAGCCTGCAGCTCATGGGGGCGAATCGGGATCTTGGCCGACGCATTCAGGATCTCCAGGGCCGGATAGGGAGCTACGAGCGGGTCCTGGAGACAGCCCTGGAAAAGAAGCAAGCCCCGGCCTACCAGGGGCCCCTCGAGCTGGCCAGACAGATCGGCAAGGCGCACAGCGCCCCCTCCTATGCGGCGATCTGGAACGAACTGGCCCGCCTCGCTCCGCAATCCTTGACCTTGACCGATCTCCTTTTGGAGTATGGCGAGAACAAGCTGACCCTGAGCCTGGAAGGGGAGATCGGCTTGGGTCTGGCCCAGGCCCAAGAGGTTTTCGGGGGCTTTGTGGGACGGCTCGGGGAGAGGGGATTCTCGGTTCGGCAGCGCTCCTTGAATCTGGCCCTGGACACGAGTCATTTCAGCCTCGACCTGGAGCTCCCCTACAGGGGCGCGGCTGGTGAAACCGAGGAATAGATCCGGGCTCGGTGCCGCGAGCCCCGGAGAGGCCTATGCACCCTCAACGCAGACTCATCCTTTTCCGCTGGGCCCTGGCCCTTGTTCTCTGCCTGGGGTTCCTCCTGTGGATGGAGTGGGGTCATACGCCGCCTCGGGGGCCCCTGGTGGCCAACAGGAAAAATTATCAGCCCCAAAAGCTGGACCTCCCCAGCCAGGAGGAGCGGCAGCTCCTTCGCAGGGCGGCCTCGTACCTGCCGGAGGGCGCGGCAACGCGGCCCCGGATCGCCGGCCTGAGCGCGGGGCTTTTCGGCATGCCCCCCCGGCAAGGCGATGGAGGGAAGCCGCGAAAGGGATACGCCACCCCCTCCCTGGGCCTGATCCTCCCGGATGAGGCAGGGGGATTCGCCTCCCTGGACGGCCGGATCTACCGCGAGGGGGAGAGGCTGCCGGATGGCCGCAAGGTGCTGGAAATACGGGCCAAGGGGGTCCTGCTCCAAGCCGGGCAAGAGACGGAGTTCCTGCCCTGGGTCGATCCGGGCGGAACCCGTCTTTCGCGGTGAATTTGCCTAGTGGGCCGGAAAAGGATATGGTCGCAACAACGCATCTGTTAGTATGTATAGTGTTGGCTGTTGGTTGAAGTAAAAGCCTCCCTTAGATATTGTTAGAAAAACACAGACAATAAGTAACCTAACAATATAAAAGGGAGGCCAATATGTATTACGCAGGTCTTGACGTACACAAGAAGACAATCTCTGTAATGATCAAAGATCAACTAGGAAATGTTCAAGAGAAGACCAAAATCAAATCTAAAAGAGATGATATCATCAAATGGGCTCAGAATGCTCCTAGTCCACTTTCGGTCGTCCTTGAGGCCACTTTGTTCACTGGATGGATTTATGACATTCTGATCTATTACGTAAACAAGGTCACAGTCGCAAATCCGATTATGCTCAGTTACATCAGTAAAGCCAAGAACAAAAACGATAAAATTGATGCAAACAAGCTGTGTGACTTGCTAAGAGTCAACATGATCCCGGAAACTTATATGTTGCCTCCGAAAGTGAGGCAAGTCCGGGAGCTTCTCAGATACAGAAACTGGCTCCTCGCTCAGTGTACTCGATTCAAGAACAAGATTAATGGCGAGCTCATGATGAACGGCCACGAGTTCAACAAGAAAAAGCTCCATAACAAAGGCTATTTTCAAGAGCTCTTGGATTCCCTGGAAACGGACAAGAACGTCCTGGAAATCCTCAATATGAGCAGGAATCAACTGGAACTGCTCAAGCAACTGGAGCGAAGAGTCAAACGGCTTATCTATACGCACCCGGAAGTCACTGAAAGAGTGGAGCTTCTGACCACGATTCCGGGGGTTGGGGAAATCACTGCACTGACTTGGACTCTGGAAGTCTGGGAACCCACGCGATTCAGCAACTACAAGAAGGCGATCTCCTACTGCGGACTGTGCGCCGGGCAGGATCAGTCGGGTGAAAAGACTAAGCGAGGTCCCTTGTCCAAGCAGCGTAATAAAAGGCTCCAATGGGTACTTATCGAGGCTGCCAAGGTAGCGGTGCACCGAATTAAGGATCCGACCCTCGTTTCCATATACCAGAAAACCGCAGCCAAGAAAAACAATAATGCCGCTACGGTGGCTGTTGCGAGACATCTGGTCAAATGGCTCATGGCAGTGGACAAAAGAGGTACGCCCTTTGTAGCGGCATAATATGAACCTGAGCGGGTTCTGCTTCCTGAAGAAATGCCTTTCCAGGCCCGGCTCCACACATAAAGGGATTTTTGGGATGAGCTCTCTCAACGCATCAAAAGAATGATTCGGAGCTCATGGCCTTATAAGAGTCTGTTTTGGAGCGGGCCTGCTTTGCACACAAAGACAAAATTCTGTCTACCGAGAAGAGGCATTGGACCTCGCTTGCATCGGTAGGACGGCAAATGGATGTCTGGTTCAAAAGCTTTCATGGGCTCCAAGAGCGCCATCATTGATTTTAAGAAAGGCAGGGATTCAGGGAGGCTACCAGAGCACCAACAGCTGCTCACCAGACTGGTATGCTCTTTAGTTGACAACCACTATCATGGATGTCCCTTTAAACACCGTTCCCCGGCCGCGGGGCCGGGCGGAACGCGGAGCAATCCATGAGGCACAGCACTCCGGAGCCCCCAATTGTCCCCTCGCCCCGCGCGGGGACAAGCTCGGGACGCTCTGCGTCCAGGCATCCCGCGGGGGCGGGCCGGACACGCTCCGGTCCGGTCCGGCTCCTGTTCCTGGGGGCCGTCCTGCTCCTGCTGGCCCTGGGGGCCTACGGCTGTGCCACCACCAAGGACAAGGATTCCCAGGAGCAGAGCTACGCCGAGCTTTCCCAAAAGATGCAAAAGGAGCAGGAAAAGCTCGGGGAGATAAGGAAACGGGAGCGAAGGGAGCTGCAGCAGCGCAGCGCAAGGCAGGAGCCCAGCCTGGAGCCCGTTACCCCGGAATACAATCCCCTGGAGGAGGTCTCCATCTCCCTCTCCGTGCAACAGGAGCCCCTGCAGGGCATCCTCTACACCGTGGCCCGCAACGCGGGCCTGGACCTGGTCATCGAGCCGGGGGTCGCCCTGCAGGAGGAGGTGACCATCAGCTTCTCGGAAGCCCCTTCCTCGGTGGTGGTGGACAAGCTCCTGCGGGCCTACGACCTGGCCTGGGAAGTGGACCGGAACTGTCTCTACGTCCGCAGGTTCACGGAGCGACGCTTCGACCTGGACTTTTTGAACACCACGACCCAGGCCGATATCCAGAGCGGGGGGGACATCTTCGGCAATACCGGAACCGGCAACAACGGCAATGCAGGGGGAGGCGACCTTACCGGGGACTTCTCCATGGACACCAGCCTGGCCCAGGGGGTGGCGGACGATTCCCTCTACGGCCACCTTCAGCGGAACGTGCGCTCCATCCTCGAATCCGGGGCCGGGGAAGGGGGAAGCAGCCAAATCGATCCGGTCTCCGGGAGCCTCTACGTCAAGACCACCCCGGGGAAGATGAAGCGGGTGAGCCGTCTCGTGGAGCAGCTCAAGACAAAGATGTCCCTGCAGGTCTCCATCGACGCCCAGATCATGGAGGTCAAGCTGAGCGACAGCTTCGATCTGGGCATCGACTGGAGCTATGTGGGGCAGAAGATCCAGAACAGCCTCGGCGCGAGTATCAATCTGGGCAAGATGGCCGAGACCGGCCTGGGAACCTACGGTTTCTCGGAGAACCTGAAAAGCCAGCCCAGGCGCCTGATTATCCAGGACAACGTGGACGATTCCAGCTTCCAGGAGTCCGACCAGTTCTCAGCCACGGTCCAGGCCCTGCAGACCTTCGGGGACGTGAAGACCATCTCCAATCCCCATGTTCGGGCCAAACACGGCCAGCCGGCCCTGGTGACCTCCGGGACCACCCAGAACTACATCCGGGAGATCACCGAAACCGTGGATACGGAGACAAACGAGCGGTCCTACTCCACCCAGACCTCCTCCGCCTTCGAGGGGGTCATGCTCGGGGTGGTGCCCTTCATTACGGACAATAGGAGCGTGGATCTGCAGATATTCCCCATAAACAGCGAAGTGGACCTCTCCAATAAGGTAAGCCTCGGGGATAACGAGATCACCCTGCCCACGGTCAGCGTGCGCAACGTCAACACCAACGTCCGGGTCCGGGACGGGGACACCATCATCATCGGCGGGCTCATCGACAAGGACGCGAGCGGAGATGACCAAACTGTCCCCGCCTTGGGCGGTCTGCCCGGCCTGGGATGGCTCTTCAAGAGCAGGAGCACCCAGTCCAGCCTCAGGGAGCTGGTCATCATCATGCGGGTGGAAGTCCTGTCTCCATGAGGGTGATCAAGGAGGCTAGCCCATGAGGGGGCCGGTTTGAGCATCGTTTATTCCTACCTCAACAAGCTGAAGCGACAGGAGCTGCGTCGCTCCATTCCGGGCTCCATTCAGGGCAGGATCTCCAGGGGCGGGGTGCGCGGGCTCCGCCGTCCGGCCATCGCTGCCGGCGCGGTGGTTGGCCTCGGTTGTGTGCTCCTTGGCGGCCTGTTCCTGCTGGGCCCGTGGCAGTCCGGACCCGGGCCCGTGGCCGAGCAGCGGACAGGGCGGGGCGAACAGGAGCTGCGCCGGCGCCTGGAGGCCGCGGCCAAGCCGGAAGGGGGGGAGCAAAACGCCACTGAAAGGGCTTCCCAAAAAAGGGAGCAGCGCTCCGGCGGCGTCAGGACCCCAAGGGAGCCCCCGCGGGTCGCGTCGAAGAACCGGGAGGAGGCCTCGGCGGAGAATATCAGGGCCTTGCGCGAGGAGGTTCAGGCCATGCTGGCCTCCAGGGGGGAGCCCGGGACCCCGGAGGCGTCCCGGGCATCCGGTCGGACAGGGGAAGGGCTGAACCAGGCGGACAAGCCGGTGGATGGGAAAAGCGAGGTCGCCTCACGGGAAGAGGGGGCCCGGAGCGGGGAGGAATCCCCATCCGAGTCCGGGGGCGAGGACGGGGATTTTTCCGCCAAGGATCATTTCCTCAGCCGGGTCCGGACCAACAAGGCGGTTCGGGAGCTGCAGGCCGAGATCCGCGCCTCCCTGTCCTCCGGAGAATTCCATCGGGCGGGCCGGGCCCTGGAGCGGATCGCCGCCAAGCTGGGGCGTTCCTCCCCTTTTGTCCTGAAGTGGCGCGGTGTATTGGCCCTGAAGAAGCAGAGCTACGCCCGGGCGGAGGAGTATTTCCTCCGGGTGGTGAGCCGGAGCCCCGAGGATGTATCCGCCAGGGTCAACCTCGTCCTGGCCCTCCTGGGGCAGGGCAAGAAGGGCGCAGCGCGGGCCCGCATCCGGGAGCTCAAGGAGGACTATCCCGAGAGGGAGGCGGTGCGCAAGCTGGAGCGCATGGCTGGGTCCTGATCCGTTGTGCGTCGGTCCCGGGGGTTTTTAACCGCCAAGGCGCCAAGGCGCCAAGGATATCGCCAAGGGAGGATATTTTGCTTTGCGGGAACGCCCGCAAAGCAAAGAGCGCCTTCGCTGTCGAATACCAGGCCGTCAGGCGAAGTCTTTTCCTTTGCCGTTAACCCCCCTGTTAAACAGGCTTCGCGTTTAACAGGGCAGGCGGCAAAGGGAAAACTCTTTCTTAGCGCGCTTAGCGCGCTTCGCGCCTTGGCGGTTTATTCTTATGAGAACAAATTCAGCTTGGCAGGATGCAAATTTTTCT
>JAIPEP010000070.1 GCA_021737085.1 Desulfohalobiaceae bacterium
CGAAATCTCCATCATGAGCCCCATCGAGCCCTGCCCGGATCCGCAGGCCGTTGTACCCGGACGGCACGGCCTGGTGATCCAGAAGGGGGTCCATTCCGGCCTGCTGCTGCCCCAGGTGGCCTCGGAGAACGGCTGGGACCGGGAAACCTTCCTGTCCCAGACCTGTCTCAAGGCGGGACTGCCCCCCAATTGCTGGCAAAGCGGCAAGGCGCAGCTGTTCTGGTTCGAGGCGGAGGTGTTCTAGCCAGCTGGGTTCTCCGGTCCCTGGCTTTCGTGTATCCCTTGCCTGATATCCCCGCCGGATTACGGACCACTTCGGGTGGACCCCAGCGAAGGAACCGATGATCAACGAGCTGATCCCCGAGACCAGAGCCCACGGGGATCAGGCTTCGACGGTGTGAATGGCACCGACATCGCGGTCGGAGGTGCGAGCTAGAACTCCATGGCCAATTCGGTCCGGACAACGTTCTCCTCTTGCCCCCGTACAGCAGGATCTATCCAGCTCTCGTCATAGGCCTCGTTTTGCTGGTACTCGACGCCCCAGGACACGTTGTCCATGATCTCCGTGTCGAAGTGGGCCATGTAGCGGGTTTCGGGGATGAAGGCATCGCTTTCGCTCATGTTCTCATTGGCGAACTCTTTTGAGGCGGCGTAGCCCACGGCCACGGTGCAGGGCCGCTCCATCACGCTGAAGCCGTACCCGAGTTCCACGTTCCAGATGGAAGGCTCGGCATTTTCCCCCTCGTACTGCATTCCCTGGAAGTCGTCCAAAGCGGCGATGTACTCCCCGATCACTGTCAGATCCCTCCAGCCGATTATGGCGAAGCCATCGGCCCCTGCGACCTTGTCCTGGACAGGGGTGGTGTCCAGATAGTCGCTGACGTCGCTGTTGGCCACGTTGTTCAGGTAGCTGGCCCCGACCTGCAGGCTCACCGGACCCCGCTCCGTGGAATAGGTCCCCTTCAGGGAGTAGTCGTCCAAATGGTCGTCCTTTTCCCCGGCCTCGTTCACGTCCCCGTTGTAGAGGCAGCCCCGCAGGTTGAGTCCGGCCCGCTCGAAGCCGACCACTGCGCCCACGTCCTTGATCTCGCCCAGCTTCTCGGTGAGGGAGTCCTCGATCATGAAGGTCTCGAAGCCGCCGAAGGGGATGGCCTCGAACTTGCCGAACTCGGCGTAGACCGGGATGACCGTTGGATTCTTGACCATGATGCGTCCCTCTTCTCCCTTCATGCTCGCGTCATCGTCGTCGTACTCCAGTTCCACATAGCCCTGGATCCAGTCGTTGAGCCTGGGCTTGAAGTAGACCTCCAGGGTGTCCAGCGCGATGTCGCTCGTTTCGCCCCCGTTGTCGTCGTACGGGCTTTTGTAGGTTTCCCAAATCCCGATCTTCACGGACATGTTCAGCCGATCGATGAAGTCGGCCATCTTGCTCGAGGTCTCCTGCGGGGCCTTGAGCTTGTCCACTTTCCGCTCCAGCTCCTGCAGCCTGTCCTCCATCTGGGCCGAAGAGGCCGTGGATGCGAGGCAGAACACGAAGAAAAGCGGCACCAAAAACGTGACACACTTCCAGCTTCTCATACCTTCCTTCTCCTTGGTTTCTTCCGTTGAGTCATTTGCAAGTCCATCCTTTCCGCATCGGATGGATGAGCAGCTTCGGTCCGCCATTTGGAGCGGGCCGCAACTCCGGACAATCCACCAAAGAGATGTTTCACCAAAATGACTTGCGGATCACACTGTGATGACAATTGCTGAAACAGGCCGGGCCGGAATCATCCAACGGGGCTGCCCAGGCCGGAGGCACTTTCCTCCGGGCAGGGTGATTTCCATTTGTTCTCGCTGACGTGTGATTTATGAGGGGGGGAGATCGGAGGGCTGCGCAGACCCATAGGGCCGTGCCGGCCTCAGCGCACCGTTGAAATCTCGGGTCCGGGAGCAGGTCCGTTCGGCTTGGGGGGGATTTCCGCGTCAGCGCAATAGGCACCGGTGCCGCGCCTGTCCGCTGCATGACCACCTTCTTCCCCTTCGGGAACGAGCCGGCTCCTTAAGCTGTCCAGTGAGCGGCCGTGTTGTGCTTCATATGAACTGCCTGCGCAGGATGTGTGACACCCAGTCACTGGCCAGAACCGCAAGGAGTATGGCCAAGAGGATGACCGACACCTGATCCCAGTTGAACAGGTTCATGGCGCTGTTCAGGGTGATGCCGATGCCGCCCGCCCCCACGAGCCCGATGACCGATGACTGCCGGATGTTGATATCCCACCGAAAGGTGAGCACTCCGGCCACGGTGGGCATGATCTGCGGCACGATCCCATAGATCAAAACCTTGCCTTTGCCGGCTCCGGTTGCTGTGACAGCCTCCACCTGGCCCGGATCGATCTCCTCGATGCCCTCGGCGATAAGCTTGCTGGTGAATCCCACGGAGCTGACGGCGATGGCGACCACACCGGCAAAAGGGCCGGGCCCGAAGATTTCGGCGAAGATGATGGCCCAGATCAACTCGTTCACCGAGCGGGAACTGACCACAATCACCCGGGCGGCCCACAGAGTTGCTTGGTTGATCGTGGTGTTTTGCGCCGCCATCAGGGCGACTGGAACGGACAGCCCGCCAGCGAGGACGGTGCCCAGGGTCGCGATATTGATCGTTTCCAGCATGGGGGGAACAACATCGTCCACAAAACCGATATCAGGCGGCAGCATGCGCAACCCCAGGTCCAGAACCTGGCTCGGAGCGTCCAGGACAAAGGGCCAGTGGATATCGATACTTGTCGCCGACCAGACCACGATTGCCACAGCCAGGAGCTTTGCCGTGAATCCGCCCAGCCGCTTGATCCGGCTAAGGGGCCCTCTGGGGCCAGGGGATGCTTCGAGTACGTGAGTCGCAGGACTCATTGGATGCGGCTCCTGATTTCTCCGCTGCCCCATTCCGCGATGAGAACGACGACGATCATGACCAGCAGAATGGCTAGGCCGAAGTCGTATTCATAGCGACCAAAGGCGTTGTACAGGGTGGCCCCGATCCCTCCCGCCCCCACGATTCCCAAGATGACGGACTCCCGGAAGTTGATGTCCCATCGATAGATGCTCAGCCCGATGTAGCGCGGCAGGACCTGGGGCTGTATGCCGTAGATGAGCACCTTGGACCATCCCGCTCCAGTGGCCCGGATGGCCTCCACCTGTCCGGGGTCGATCGCCTCGATCTCCTCGGCCAGGAGCTTGCCCACGAAAGCGGTGGAGGCCGTGGTCAGGGTGAGCATGCCGGCGAAAGCGCCGAAGCCGATAGCCTTGACGAAGAAAATAGCGATCAGGACCTCGGGCAGCGTTCGGACCATACCGATGTAGCCTCTGAAGAGGGCGTAGACGGGGCCGGGAACCAGGTTCCTCGACGCCCCGACGGCAACGGGAATACCCAGCACGATGCCCAGGGCGGTGGATATGATCGCCATCTGAATGCTTTCCAGAATGCCGCTGAAAAGCAGATCCCAGCGGGAAAAATCGGGAGGGAGCATGACACCGAGCATCTCGGCGACGCGTGGAATGCCCGAAATAAATCGCTCCGGGTTCAGGTGCACATCCCCGATCGCGTAGATGATGTAGAAACCGCAGCCAATGAGGAGGGACCAGCGGAGCCATGGATTGCGGATTGTGGGACGGGGACGCCAGGAGGGCCGCAGGGTATGAGCTTCGGCATCGCTGTGGCTCATGCCTTGATAGGCTCCAAGCTGACTGTTTTTCCCGTGTCCTCGGTCAAGGGCTCATCTAGGGCTCGACCCGTGGTGTGGTGTCCGCTGTCGCCCATTTGTTTCCAGTCCGCTTCGCCGAAAATGCGGGTAAGACTGGAGGCGTTGATGTTTTTCGGGAAGTCGTCGAACACGATATCCCCTTCGGAGAGACCGACGATCCGCTGGGCGAACTCCGTGGCCAGCCCAACGTCGTGGGTATTGATCAGGGCGGGAATGCCGTTTTCCCGAGCTAGCTCTGCGATCAAGGACATGATGGTGCGAGCGGTTTTCGGGTCGAGCGAGGAAGTCGGCTCGTCCACGAGCAGGATCTGGGGCCGCTGCATCAGGGCGCGAGAGATGCCCACGCGCTGGCGCTGACCACCGGAAAGGGCGTCCGCTCGACTGTTTTCATATCCGGAAAGCCCGACCCGTGCCAGCATCTCCAGGGCCAGCTCCACGTCGGCTCCGGGAAACCGCCGAAAAATGGCCTGAAAAATGGAAACGAATCCCAGTCGGCCGGAGAGGACGTTCTCCATAACCGTGAGGCGCTCCACGAGGTTGTACTCCTGAAAGATCATGCCCATGCGCCGGCGTATGCGGCACATCTTTTTGGCCCCTAGCGCGTTTATTTCGGTTCCGTTCAGGAAAATGCGGCCTTGTGTCGGCTCGACGAGGCGATTGATGCAGCGAAGGAAAGTGCTCTTGCCCGCTCCGGAAGGCCCGATGACGGCCACGACTTGGCTTTGCTCCACGGAAAGGGCACACTGGTTGAGGGCGGTCCGTCCGCCGGGATAGGTTTTGGTCAGATCCTCGATCCTGAGCATGCTTCCTCCTCAAGGAGAAAATGTTGTCGAACCGGAACCGTGGTGACGCAGAGGGTTCCGGTTCGACTCGGTAGGAGGGTGCTCTGCGATGTGCATGGCAAAGCAATTGAAAGGTTCTATTCGCTGATGTTTTCCTTGGTGTAGGTCACATTGTTTTGCTCTTGGATGGTGCGGATCACTTGCCAGCTGTTCTTATAGGTAATGGGGACGAAACGATCCGCCTCGGAGAATTCCTTGCCCAGTTTGGTTCCTTGGAGCTCGAAGGTAAAGAAGGCCTTCTGGATCAGGCGAGTGAGCCTGGGGTGGAGATTGTGGGCATATCCGAAGGCGGTCGTGGGGAAGGCCCGGCTCTCGTGAATGATGCGGATCTCCTCCATGTCCACCGCACCCCGGTCCGCCATACGTTCCAGCACGGAGGAGGCAACAGCGGCCGCGGCGTAGTCCCCGTTGGCCACGCCGAGGATGCTGCGGTCATGGCCTCCGGAGTAGACCACCTCGTAGTCCTCGCCCGGCACCTCCCCGTGCTGGGGAAGCAGGGCGCGAGGGGCCTGATTTCCGGAATTGGAGGCCTGTTCGGTATGAGCCACGGTTTTTCCCTTGAGGTCCTGCAAGGAGGTGATGGGGCTCTCGTCGGGAACGATGATCTGCATCTTGTAGCCATATTCCCCTTGGTTCGTGCCCATGACCGCGAAGGGCTTGAATCCGGCTAGGTTCACGCCGAAGGGGGTTGACCCAGTGGAAAGACCGGCCACATGCAGCCTGCCACTGCGCATCGCCTCGATCTGGGCCGCATAGGACTGGGCCGAGAAGTAGCGGACGTTCTTGCCGGTTACGTTCTCCAGGTGCTTCAGGAAGGGCTTGAACATTCCCCTGTACAGGGCCGGATCTTCCACGGGAACATAGGAAAAGACAAGGGTGTCCGGATTGACCCATTCGGAGCTGTCCAGAGGAAGATCGGCGACCAGGTCCCGGTTGTCGTCGCAGTACCGCTTTGCGAGATCTCCCCTGTAGCTGCATTTGTGTCCCTCGGCCTGGGCCCTGGGAGCTGTTGACGCCATAAAAGCCACGGTCACCATCAGTAGGGCTGCCAGGAGACCGATGGAGCGAAGCATACCAGTCAATACGGGCATGGGTCTGTCGTTTTGCGACAGCGGCCGTGCATGCATACGCGACCTCCTTTCCTTTCCATTCCCTGTCGGGTTGCTTGCGGGGAGCAATGCGCCGCTCACCACACAGCAAGTAGGCGCTCTCCCCCGTTTTGAACATGAATAGGACTGTCCCAGGGCTGTCTTACGTGGCGATGACGATTTGGTCACAATCCGGTTAAGGGCCCCAGTCGTTGGAGGTCTGATTCAGAGGAAGGGAACGGATTTTTCGGGCGGGGCCGAATTTCGGCTGTGCTGAGGCAGCGTGTGCTTGTTCATTCGTTCTCCCGTCATCCGCTCCTCTCGTCTGTTGCCAATGGAGCTCGTCGATCCCGAAGAACGCTGTTGCCAGTCTGAGACTTGGCGTACTTCTTGACCTCCGCGGCCCGCTCGCTGATCCGCTGCAGGGTGGTGGATCCCTCTACGCGCAGGATGCCCAGGGATACGGTCACCAGAGAAAATCGCGCCGTGCCGCCCTCGCGGGTCTGGGCCTCCATGCATCCCCTCTCGCGGTCTCGCTCCGTGTAACAACCGCGGCTCGCCCGCTGAAAACAGCGGGTCACGCCACGGCACGCCCGTTCGGGATCCGCGGAGGTGACCAGGACGAAATCGTCACCACCCACGTGGCCTATGAAATCCGAGGGCTCCCCGTAGCGTCGCTGGCAGCGCTGCAGGATCCTGGCCAGCAGAAGGATCATCTGGTCGCCGTGTTGGAAGCCATAAGTGTCGTTGTACGCCTTGAAGTGATCCAGATCTGCATAAACGACATAAAAGGGGCGCCCTAGATCGATCCGCTTCTCCATCTCGGACTCCAAAGCCAGGTTGCCCGAGAGCCCGGTGAGGGGGTTGGAGCCCTTGGCCATTTCCACCTGGAGCGAGGCCATGGATTCCACGAGCTGATGCACGGAAACCACGCCGAGGAGCTCGCCCCGGCGTGTGACCACTATGTCATCATACGCATTGTCCTTCTCGCGCAGCGTGGTCATTCTGGCCACGTATTCGACGGCTTCCGATTCATCCACGATCAGGGGATCGTGGTCCATGACACAGGTCACATCCCGCTTGCTGTAGAGCGCAACCCCGTAGAGAGTGGAAAGTTGACGCGTGAGATGATGGCTCATGATGAGCCCGGCCGGAGTCCCTTTCTGTTCCACGACAATGCTGCCCAGGGGTCCGAGGGAGTCGAGGCTCGTGCGTACTTCTTCCACGGTTGTGCCCTGGTCCACTGTGGGGACCGAGCGGGCCAGCTTGCCCACAGGGAGGTTGCAGCGGCTGCTCTCTTGATTTGAACGGGGGGTTTTGGCGGTTTCCCGGGAGAGGTCCACCTGGCGCGGCGGATAGTCGGGCTTGGCGATGTAGTAGCCCTGTCCGAAATGGACACCGAAGTTGGCAAGTGTGGCGAATACCGAGCTTGTCTCGATGCCTTCGGCGATGATCTTGGCTCCGATCTGATCGGCGAAGGTGACGAAGGTCTCCAGCAAAGCCCGTTTGACGGGATCGCTGTCCGCGCTCACCACGAGGGATTTGTCGATCTTGATGAAATCGGGCCGGATGCGGGCTATGGACTGGAGCCCGGAGTAGCCGGAACCGACGTCGTCCACGGCCACGAGAAAGCCCTGGTTGCGATAGTGCTGCAGGGTGTCGTGGAAGAGCTGAAAATTTTCCACGGCGTGACGTTCCGTAATCTCGAAGACAACGTTTTCCGGATCGATCCGTGTCTTTTCCAGCATCCGCTTCGTTTCGCCGGGAGTGAAATCCGGATCGCTTATGGTTTGGGGATGGATGTTCAGAAAAAGCTTCCCCGTGCCGATGAAATCTCGGCAATGAGTGATGGCCTTTTCCCGGCAGACACGTTCCAGCTGAAAGAGGCCTCCCGTTTCCTCGGCGAACTGGAAAAGCGAAAGAGGGGAGTGGAAATTGCTTTCCCCGGGGCCACGACTCAAGGCCTCCCAGCCGAAGACGCTCCCGTTGTTCATGTGCACGATGGGCTGATAACGCGGCTCGATCCGGGATTGGGCCAGAATTTCTTGGAATTCGGCATTGAGCAGCATATCCCGCTTGTTCAATCCGCTCTGGGTCATGCAGCGAGCTTCCTCAAGGCAAGAGAAGAAAGAGCTCCTCCATGCGTTGTCCCTGAGGGGAAGGCGTCGTTCCGCCTGCCCCACGAGGATGTGGAGGGATTGCCCGGTTCGCCGTTCAATGATGTCGGAGAGGTCGTCGTTTACTGCCTTTCGAAGGGAGAAGGCGATATCCGGACCATCCGTCCGCTGATTGGGGTCGTACCAGACAAGGGCCTGTTCCCCGGGCTCCGTGACGATTCGGGTCATGGACACGCATCCTGGGTCGTGGGGAAGGACTTTCTGGAGGCAACTGCGGACCGAGCTGGCGAATGTCTCCTGAAGCGAACGGGAAAAGGACTCGCCGTAGAGGCTGCGGAAGAGATGGAAGTCGTTCAGTCGGAGCACGATAGCCAGAACAAACCTGCAGTCTTCGTTCGGCGGGCGAATGTGGCACTCCGATGAACACAAATTTCCGTTTCCATCAGCTTCACGTGTTTTGGGGATGGAGCTTTCTGTGCCCGACTTGACGACGTGCATACAGGGATATTGATCTGTTTGCATAAGCCCGTGCTCCGTTATGGGTGCTTTTCCCCTTCCCGCCAGGTTCCCTCATCATGTGCCGAGCATACACCAAGGCGGATCACGATGGTTTGACGGAAGTATGACAATTGTATTTTATAGGAGGTGCTTATGGTGACGCACCATTCCGGAGCACCTGAAGCCGGACCGGAAGCGCTTGGTGGCCCGGGAGACTAGCTTGAGCGAAGGGGGAACTCGGATTGCGGGGTGCCGGGAGGTTGGCTTGAGTGGCAGATGAGGGAGCTGGGCAGATGTACTGAGATGCGCTGTATCAGTGAATCGATTCTGACAGCACGCACCTATTCTGTTGGGTTTATACGGGAGTCGAAAGGAAAACGGTCCTCAGTGTCGGGAGGGGCCCTGCTTCTCCATTGGGTCTGGAGACGCAGTGGCCTCCTGGACGGCCTGTGTTATGCTCCATGCCGAGGCCCATGAGCCGGAAACGATCGAAAAGCCAAAAGGGCGTGCATGAGCGTATCCATCCGCTGTGCAGCGATCCTTTCGACACCGGACGGGGCCGGAAAACCTTTCTGCCTTGCCGCTAGGCCGGAGACGGTTTGGTGTTGAGTCCTTTATGGAGTCGGGGGAAGATGAGCGATCAAATCGATGGCCTGGAAGGATTCCAGGGAGATCCAGAGAAGGAACACCCCGTAGAGCGCAAGGAGCAGCCAGGCTTCGCCGCGGCTGAGGAGCATCTGGGTGCGCATCATCAAAAAGAGCACGAACGTGGCCAGGATCAATACCGCCATCATGGGCGTGGCCACTGAGAAATTGATCGTGGCTGTGCCCGCGATGAGCACACCGACCGGGATGCAGCAAAGCAGATCGAAGATGTTGCTTCCCAGGACGTTGGCCGTGCTGGTGATGCCCTTTCCGTGCCGGGCGGCCCGGACGGAGACGAAGGCGTCCGGGATGGATGTCCCGGCGGCCACGACGGTTATCCCCCACAGAAAGCTCGGGGTTCCCAGCAGGTCCCCGAAATTGATCGCGGCCCGCACGAGCCCTTCCACTCCGAGAAGAATGAGCACCAAGGACAGTCCGAGCTTGATCCCTTCCGCCCCGGGCCTGAGATGTGACGTGTCCGCATCGGACTCGTAGTCCATGGTGTCCTGATATTGGATGAAGACATACACGGCGTACAGGGCCAGTGGCAGCAGCGCGAGCCCCCGTCCCATCTCGCCGCGTATTACGCCCTCCGCCGTGCTCACCGGGCTGTAGATCGCGGCCAGGGAAAAGGTCAGAAGAAGAATCGCTATAGCGATCATGTAGAACTGGCCTTCCTTATAGACCAGGTCCCGGTTGGTGCCGAGCTGTTCCTTTCCCGCCAGGCCGGACAAGGCGGGGATGACCATGATGTTGAACAGGGCCGAGCCGACGATTGCCGCAACGCCGAGATCGAACTGTCCGTGAACGAGGGTGGAGATCACCACGGTGGACAGCTCGGGAAAGCTGGAGCCGATAGCCACGACAATGGCCCCCTGTACGATGCTGGGCAACCCGTAGTAGGTGGAGAGCCTGTCGCTGGCGGATTCGAGGATCCCGCTGCCCATCCAGACCAGCACGGTCCCGCCGATCGCGATCACAGACCAAGCCACCAATTGCAGGAGCATACCTTTCGTCCTCGCCGCGGATTGCGTCTTTTGTTCTTGTCTGATTCCGGATAGGTATCCTGAAGAGAGGTTTCAAGCCAACCTGGACGGCAAAGGCTTTCCTTGGGCCGAACCAGCGGAATCCGGTTTCAGAACAGGGGAGACCTCAAAAATGGCCATCTTCACGGCAGGCAGGGCATTTGTTTTCAGGCCAGGATCAATAGATTGTCATTGCTCGCGTTTTTGACTGCCTCTATTCCGATGCCGCGGTCAAAGGTGACGAGTCTGCCCCGGTTGCGGACAGCCAGGGCCAAAAGATATATATCCGTGACCTGCCTGTGGGCCAGGACATAGGACCAGTTGAACACTTGGATATCCAAAAGGCTGACTTCATCCGGCCAAAACGCGTGTTCCTCCCCGGCCGCTGCTTCCTTCAGTCTTGCAGCGACCTGACTTGCCGGAAATGGATTGGGATAACACGGGTTGGACATGATCCGAATGCATCCATTCTGTGTTATGGGACAGGAGGCCCACCCGTGCTGCGCAGCGCTTTCAAGCCAGTCCATGGCCAAGCGGTGATGGACATGTCCCGCGTCCAGTAAGGCACTGAGTACATTCACATCCAAAAGGGCTCGCACTCACAATCCCTCCTCATCCCTTATTGTGTCTATTTGCTCGTTGGAGATCACCTCTCCCCGGGGCGGGAAAGGGCGAAATCCCGCCACCGTTTTTCGGGGTTCGCCATCCTGCCGGAAATTCTTGGAAGTCAAAGCCTCTCTGGCCAAACGAGAAAGAATTTTTCCGGTGGAAATGCGTTCCTTCCGGGCGAGCTCCTTGACCGTGGCCAGAATGTCATCTTCAATATTCAGCGTAGTACGCATAGACTCACCTTCTGATCTCATCATGGTTTAGTTATTATATATGATGCTAATGCATCACGGCATCGATGTCAAAAAAAAGGGGGCCCATATCGCACGGCTTTATCCTCCTCGACCGGCAGGCACCGGGTAAGGCCTTCAAGCTCCAGGGCCGGCACCTCGGCAGCGGATCCGCTATGCTGGTCTACCTGACCGTCCACGGGCCTACGACAC
>JAIPEP010000071.1 GCA_021737085.1 Desulfohalobiaceae bacterium
AACCGACCCCAGAGCAGGCTGAAATTCTATCCGCCATAGGCTACAAAGTGGAGAATGGGGTCTTACAGACTTTGGAGCAGTAATGCTCTGATAGTGTTGAAGATTTGTCTTGAAATATTTTAAAAAGGTGAAAGTCGAGTTGGAGATAATTCATAAGCTTTATTTAACAATTCTGAAGCACTTTGAAATGACCCATGTTTATGAGAATATTCAAATATAGCATTTTGTTGTAAAGTTTGAGGATTATCAGGGTTTGTGAGTTTAGCATAATTAAAGATAGTATTTATAGAATCATATTCGTTAAATACTTCTAACAAAGAATTAGCATTAGTTAGCTGTATGAAAGCTTCAAAATCTGATTTATAATCAATATCTAAAAATTGTAAAATTCTAATATATTCATCAAGTCTTTCCCTTTCATCATTTAGTGCCAACTCGAAAACCATTTCAGCGATATGTGGATGTCTAGTTTGGTAATTGTAATCATGAGTTTTTTTGACATAACGTGCAAATACAACATTCTCTAAAGGTTCAAACAAATTCTCTTTAAAGCTAGTAAAGGATATACCATGGACTCTAGATATTAAACCTGCTCGTACTAAAATGTTTAATCTATGTAAGATGCATACAGTTAAATATAAAGATTTAGCTTCAGGCATTGCTATACTATTATATTCTTCATAGATAATATCCTCAAATGGATATCCAAGTGTTGCTTCGTGTAAAGCTACTAATAATTGTCTTCCATGCTTATATTCAAGTAAATTCTTTCTTTCTTTTTTAGATTTGTTTTTCATGAACCCTAGAGAATCATGACGTTCTAATAAACTAATCAATTCTTCAATTTCTCTTTCATTTAGATAAGTCATTTCATAACTATTAGTTATGGAATTTCTTATGCTTTCGTGCATTGAATTCCACACTATATGTGATTCAGCACATATTATTGTAATGTAAAAATTATCTCTTTTGGATTTTCTAAGTATATCATTTAACTCTTCTTCGAAAACTGACGGCTTATCAACAAAGAGATACATACGTTGATTACATTTTTTATATATATCTAGCATTGTAGCGTAATCCAAAATAGCATTTTCATCAGCATATATTACTAACTTATCAAATTCTACAGCACTGTCCCAAGCCATTCTTTTAAGCAAAACTGATTTTCCTGATCCAGCATGACCTCTAATGAGTATAAATTGTTGTTTTTCGTGCAAGCTTTCTTCATATTCTAATACAACTTCTTGTATAATATCTTCTACAATTTTCCTTCTTACATCTAAATTTTGTATTATTGGTGCAAAGTCATACATATAACCTTTATAGAACAATCTAGGTTCCAAGTACTCATACTGTAAATACTTATGTACATATGTGATGTTATATGATAGATACTCAAATAGTCTATCGCTTAATCCCTCTTTTTCCAATCTCCAACATCTTTTGGTTATAGGATGATCTATGTCTTTTACAGCAAATGATAATTTTCTTGCTGTGTCTGATATATTTTCATGTATTTCATTAAAGAAGTCCTCACTAGTTTTCTTTAAGCATGTAAATTTTCTTTTTTCGAGATATCTTTGTTCAGGACCTTCAATGTCTGGCAAAACTATATAAGACCTTTGTTTATTATCTCCCAATTCTCTTTCAATTTCATCTAAAATTTTTCTTATATCTATATCATTTATGCTGTGACCTACAAATATAAAAGGATATTCATAAGCATAGCTTTTCATCTTATCAAACAATCTCTCTCTATTTTTTCTATAACTTAAATATTGCTCAGGTGTTAAAATAAGTGGTAGATCCTGATCATAAATATTAGATATACAACCATGCAATTTGAAATACGGAATTACATTATGCTTCGACAATTCTTTTTCAATATTTTCACCATTTTTTATAAATTTACTTAGCTCTAAATTATCATCCTTATTTTCTTTATAAGCCTCTTCTATTATCCAATCATAATTTGTTGTGAAAATACCTTTCCAACTATATTTAGGAATTAATAATTGTTCCTTTGCCGGTTTAAATTTTTCAAAAATTGACTTTATGTATTCTTGCACCTCAAACAGCCCCGTTTCTGATATACATAAATCAGCTATATAATCCAAAGGTTTATTTTTATATTTTTCTCCTAAGTATTTTTCAGCTAGTTCATCACCTAATTGATTACCTATAGGGATACTCATTCCACTTGGATGTTCAGCATTATAATTTACACCTGACCCTAAGAATAAGACTGCTTTTGCTTCTTTAATTTGTTCATATAAAGCCTTAGGAATATCAGACATACATATTTTCTCTGTGTAATTTTATATGTTATATAATATATAACGTTGATCTAAGCACATATCTTACTGTATTAACTGTTGTTACAAAATTTACTAGCTATTCTTTAAAATTAAATATACATCTATGTTAACAATATTTTTATAAATCGTCATTAACACCTTAGTCTAATAAATTGCTATTTTCAAATCTTATTTTTAAAATGTGCTATGTACTATTTTAAGTTGATGACTCAGCAATAGCAAACATTAGCAAAAAGACAACTTTGTATCTAAACAAAATTTTTTTATTGTATACAAACCTACATGCCATAGGCCGCGCGGCCTTATTTCTTAACTTACTTTAGGTATTATTCAGCTATAGCAACCCGTTATACGTATTCAATCATTCTGCCTGCCAAGCTAGGACAATAGTTGGAGAGAAGAGCGAAAAGGCAAGCAGGAGGGGAGGAAGCCACAGGTGCGGCATGGGTCATGCCTCCGGATTGAAGGGGGGATGCATGGAAAAGGATTTTCGACCAATAGATCACAGAACAGTTCAGTGTTCAACCCCTTACTGGCGGTGCAGTTTGACAGTAAACCTTCACGGGGATCCTTCTGCGCTTCTGCGGCAGGAAGAGTAGCTCACCGCCGAGGCGCCTCAGTTTAACACCCCAAAGGGGTCCCCGGTTTAACCGGGCAAGCGGAGAACGCGGAGGACCGGACGCAGAGGAAAAAGCCTTATCCTTTGCCCTGAGACGGGGGCAAAGGATAATAGGGCTCCGCTTGGCTGGAGTCCAGATTCGTTTTCAAATCGGGCTGAGCCCTTTTGCTTTGTGGCACCTCACCGCAAAGTAAATAACCTCTCTCTGCGCCTTCTCAGCACCCTCAATGCCCTCTGCGGTGAGAAAAATTGTTCTCTGAGGCTTTGTTGTCCGTCTATCCCGCCCCCTGAGTGTTTACGTTTGACAGATCCCGTCTTTGCTGACTCCATGCTGCGTATTAGGGGAGTGACTCCATTTAGCCGCACGACGTGCGGGACATCCGTCGGGAGTGGAAGGAGGCGGCGTCTAATCAGGATCGGTGATCGCTCTCCGCTGCGAGCAGGGCCGCTCCCAGGGCCCCGGTCATGTCGGGATTGTCCGGTACGACGATTTCCTGCTTCAGCTCCTCCTGCAGCAGGCGGAGCAGGCAGACGTTTTGGGCCACTCCACCGGTGAAGGCTACTTCCGGAGTGAGGGACACGCGCTTGGGCATGGCCGCCTCCATGAGCTCCTGCCGGATCTTGCCGTCTTCTTCCGCTCGGATTTCGGTTGCCGCAGATGGGAGCGGGATCCGCATTGCGCAGGCTCTGGAGGCGGCGGATGGCCCTTCTCTTCTTGTTGACCATTCGGATGCCGTTTCTGTTCGCTTCACTCATGGGGTGCATCTCCTGATGCAGGTTTTGAGATTCTTTTGTCCTTCCCATCCAAGGATCTCCTGGCAAGCCGATAGACTCAG
This sequence comes from Desulfohalobiaceae bacterium, assembly GCA_021737085.1. Classification (GTDB taxonomy): domain Bacteria; phylum Desulfobacterota; class Desulfovibrionia; order Desulfovibrionales; family Desulfothermaceae; genus JAIPDU01. Next base: position 3,777 of record JAIPEP010000071.1, read on the forward strand.
GCATTGTCATCGATCAGCTCCAGAAAGGCCTGCAGGCGCGTACGCAATTGCTCCGTGTCGCTGCTTGAGTAATCCGTTTCCAGATGAAGATAGGCCAGATTGAGCCTTTCCCGGATCATGCGGGACAGAGTGCTGGATTCCACGCTGTAGGGGTGGCAGCTCTGCCAGGACAGGTCCACTACCCCCTGGATGCGAAACAGCCCCACCAGATAGCGGATGAAGTCGAATCTGTTGGAGTTGGGGGTCATGCAGGGACACGGGGTATGCAAGTAGCGTTCCGCCAAGGCATGGATCGGGTCCGAGCAATCCTCGCGGATGGTTTGAAACAGGCTCTTCAAGCCGGTACAATTTTCCAGGGCCACCACCTGTGCGCCGAGTTGTTCCAGGAGCTGCAAGATCTTGTCCGAACCGGATCCCACGGGAGACCCGGTAAGCAGAATTCGAGGGCGGGAAGCGACTTCATTTGTGTACCGTTTCCCGTAAGCGACCTCCTGTGACAACCTGTCCGCGGCGTGGCGGAGGGATTCGGGATGGGGCGTGGAGCTGCTGGCCTCGAAAATCCGCATCATTTCGGAACCGGAGAGTGGAGAAGGGTCCCATTGGCATGTCCTGCTGATTTCCCACAGGGTTTGGTTAATCCGGTTGCTCCGGCTGATTTCTCGTTGAACCGAGGTAAGGGAGATCTCTTGACCTGTCCAGTCCTCTAGGAAGTCCTTGAGCTCCAGAATTTCCTGGTACCAATATCGAAGGCTCCGCTCATTTCGGGATGTGGGCGGGAGATGGAGAACCCTGCAGTGCTTGATTTCGTTCAGAAGCTCGAACATTTTGATCTTGCCGTCGCATGTGGATTCCCCGAGCACCATGTCTGCCTGGGAGAAGTAGGGGCAGGTGTTTGTTGCTGCATATCCGTAACTGGACTTGATGAGTGGACACAGATTGGCCGGAAGAACGGTCTCCGCTTCGGGAATGGGCTCCTCCTTCTTGCCGCATAGACCGACAGGGATACAGCCCGCGGCCCGAATAAGCTCCACAGGAGCGAAGATGCAGTATATTCCCACGATCTTGTTTCCCTGTTCCCGAGCCTGTTCCAGATGGAGCAGAGCGTGGTCCCTGATCCGATCGATTTCCTGAAGGGCTTGGTAACGATAGTGCATAGAAAATCCTTTTACTCGATGACCCGGGTCCGATATCCTGGTCATTCTCCCGGCTCAGAAGAAGCATACCGTCAGGACCCACTTGGATACCGCGTTTAACCCCATCCAGAAGTCCCTTCCAGATGGAGAAGATGGGTCTGTGCCGCCCGAGGAGGCCCGCTTATCCAGGGTACACCGGCTTCAGGGCAGTGACCGTCTTCTCCGGATAGAGCATCAATCCGGGACTGATGCTGATCTCGGGGATTACAGGACGCAGCAGCCGGTGGAACGCGGTCTGGGCTTCAAGGGGAAAATCCCCGTATCCGGGGCTGTACCGTCTGCCGCAGATTTGATCGCGGGACAGGGCTTGTCGCGAGGTTTGTCGGTCCAGGCGCCTCATCTCCCGCTCCACCAGGTAGCTGCCTATGCGATCCAGGATGTAGCCCTCAAAGACGTTCCCCTTTGCTTGACGTACTCGGGACTCGTTTTCCAGGGCGCTTCCCAAGCTCGCGGCGAGGAGCCGAATCCGCTCCGCCCCGCAGAGAAGAGAAGTAATCGATTCGCTTTCCTGGCTCCAGGGCGAGAACAGGTTGTGGAACTCTTCCGTGGTGATGTCCCGATGCCAGACAATGGGACGAATCAGTCCCAGAGCCTCCTGTCGGAGAGATTCCACCCTGTCTTTCGTGTCCTGGTCGTCCGGGATCCGAAGATAGTCCACAAGGGCTTGGGGGAGCTTTGAGTCACTCAATTTTATCCCCGGGTACGCATCTTAGGGTCTTCAAGTGTTCAACGCGTTCGCCACACGCATGGCTTCGACCGCGTCGCGGGCGTAACCGTCGCTGCCCATCTCTCCGGCCCGAGAGGGATTGACCGCGGCTCCACCCACCATGATGGAAATACACTCCCCATCCGGGCTGTTCCTGATGCTCCGGATGGTTTCCCGCATGGCCAATCTGGAAGGGGAGGTGAATCCGGAAAGGCCCACTAGATCAGGGCTTTGCTCTTCACAGGCCTGCCGGAAGGCTTCCGGGGAAACATCCGCGCCCAGATCGATAACCCTGTATCCGGAGGTTTCCAGAAAGACCCGCACCAGGTTCTTTCCGATCTCGTGGATGTCTCCCCGGACCGTGCCCAGAACCACTGTCCCCCGGAAGGGCCGTTCCCGTAGCCGCTGTTCCAGGCAGGAAAATCCTTCATAGAAGGCCTCCACGATGAGCAGCAACTCGGGCAGATAACAGAGCTTGCTCTCGTATCTGGCGCTCGCCTTGCGGATGGCCCGGCTCAAGCCGCTGGTGAGCAGGGAAAGGGGCTCCGCCCCGCGCTCCAGGGCGGAACGGATCAGATTGTTCGTCTGGTTGCCCCGTCCCAGGTGGACTGCCCGGTGTATCTGGAGCATGTCCGCGGCCCAGGGCTTGAGGCGGTCCAATGCCTCTTGTCCGCTGTCCACGAATGCGGCCACGGACTCCACCGGTGTGTCCGGGGGCAGGGCGCAGCCGGTGGAGAGGCAGAAGTGTTGGAGCGGGCCCATGAGCTGTGCCAGGTCCGAGGTGTGTTTTCGAATCTCCTCGTGGGGCTGTGTCTGGACCAGCACCGGATCCAGGTTCCCAACGAGAGAGACTGTCTCGGGGACCATCTCCTCCTGGAGGAGGAGCTCCATGCAGTTGTCGAAGCTGATCCCGTCCGCGTCGGTGGCGACCATGCCCGGCAGGATGTGGGAGGTGTCCCCGCAGACATGAAGAATGCGGGGCGCCCCGGGGGAGGCGGCGAACAGCTCCCGCACCGGGTCCCCCGCCCAGGGCGTGTACTGCTCCGGCGGAAGGAGTCCGGCCAGCGGGTCCGAGATCCAGAAGAGATCCGCTCCATTGTTCAGGAGATAGTCCCTGTAGCGGGCAGCGAGGCGAGAGCACTTTTCCAGGAGGGCCTCCGCCTCCAGGGGGGCCTCGGACAGCATGCGCAGGAGCCGTTGTTCCCCTGCGATCTGGCCGGCTACGGTAAAGGGGCCATAGACCAGGGCGGCCCGGTAAGCCCGAGGAAAATCGCGTTCCATTCGGCGCAGGGTGCGGGCGTTGGCCCGCATGCGGTGACAGCGATGCGGTCGGGGCACCTCGATTTTCGAGGCCGGAGAGGCCACCCGGGGCATCCGGTGTCTGGAGTAGCTGATTCCGGCCCCCATGGCCTCTGCCTGGATGACAACGTCGCTGAAATAGAACATCACATCCGCATCGATTTCCGAGTAGTAGCGGGCGGCCGCCTCTGCCTTGCGCTCCGGGCTGAAATGGATATCCAGGAAATCCGAATCCACCAGCTGAATCGAGGGCAGGGCGTTGATGGGGAAGATCAAATGTTGCATGGATTTCGCCTTGCAGTTCCCTGATCCGTTGGGTTTGAGCCCGAAGCCCCCTGGGTGCCGGGGGAAAGATCCGCCTCGATCCTTTCGCAGAGTCCCTGGAAATCCGTGGACTTGAGGTCTCTGGGACAGGGCAGGTCCACTTCGTATGTAGCCCCGATTCGTCCCGGCTCCGGGTGGAGCACCACAATCCGGTCCGCCAGAAAGACCGCCTCCATGATGCTGTGGGTGACAAACAGGACCGTCCTGCCTTCCCGTTGCTGGAGCTCGGCCAACTCCTGCTGCAGCCTCCCCCGGGTCAGGGCGTCCAGGGCCCCGAAGGGCTCGTCCATGAGTAGCACCTCGGGCTCGACCGCGAGGGCCCTGGCCAGGGCCACCCTTTGCCGCATGCCTCCGGAGAGCTCGTGCGGGCGGTGATGTCGGAATGAATCCAGCCCGACGAGCTTCAGGTAGTGGATCCCTTGTCTAGTGGCCGCCCTCCTGCCGACGTTCTTAAGCTCCAAGCCGAAAGTCACGTTGTGCAGCACCGTTCTCCAGGGGAAGAGGGCGTACTCCTGAAAGACCAGGGTTCTTTCCGGATGCGGGCGATCAATAAGCTCTGCGTTCAGGGTGATTCTCCCGCTCGATGGCTGCTCCAAACCCGCCACGAGACGCAGCAGAGTGGTCTTGCCGCATCCGGACATCCCCACCACGCAGATGAACTCCCCTGGCTCGGCGTGGAGGGTGATATCGCGCAGGGCGGTTCTGGCCCGGGTTCCGTCGGCCATGTAGGCCTTGCTTACCTGATCGATGCGCAGCATGGCTATATCCGGGTGGTTGGGGGGCAGAGCCGTGTTTCCAGGAAACGGAATCCCTGGTCCAGGAGCAGTCCAACCATTCCGATGATCAGGATCCCGGCCAGAATGATCTCGGTATGCATGAGCTCGTAGGCATACCAGACCAGATAGCCCAGCCCGGAGCTGGAGCCGGGGAGCATTTCCGCCGCAACCAAGCACATCCAGCCGATTCCCATGCCGATGCGCAGCCCGGTCATGAGGAAGGGGAGGCTGCCGGGCAGGATGACCTTGGCGAGCAGGGTGGTTCGTCTGGCACCCAGGGTGCGGGCGGATTCGATACAGATTCGGGGCTGGTTCCTGACCCCCTGGATGGTGTTGAGCAGGATAGGGAAAAAGGCCCCGATGGTGATCACCGCGATCATGGAGAACTTGAGGCTCTCCAGAACGGCCCATTCCCGCGGAAGCGGCAGATACTCCGCCGGACCGGCCAGCCCGAACCAGGTCAGCAGGAGCGGGACCCAGGCCAGCGGCGGCACTGGGCGCAGGAGTTCGATCAGTGATTCGAAGAGTCTCTCCGTTCGCGGCGACATGCCCAGCAGCAGACCGAGGGGCACCGCCAGGGCGGCTGCCAGGACGAATCCGCAGATGACCCGGAGTAGACTGACCAGAAGGTTGTAGATCAGGCTCCCGGTGATCAGGATGGGCTGGAAGGGGTGGGCCAGGACCTGGGCCACCGCCTCCACGCCGGGCAGCACGGTGGGGCTGTCGATCCACAGGGCCAGGGCCTGCCACAGGGCGAGCAGGAGACAGGGCAACGCCGCTCGAGTCAAGAATCTAGCGGGCATGGTCATGGCTCAGGCGGAGGTCGGCTCCAGTTGTTCGCGGACATCCTTCACCAGAGTGAAGTCGTAGACCCGGGACTCCGGATCTCCGCCCGCGTCTTCGCGCAGGGAGCCCTTGAACATCTCCATCTCGCGCATGGATCGGATAAAGGAACGAACGCTTTGCCGCCATCCCTGCGTGGGCTCCGTGCCGTAGGCCAGGGTGGGCATGGCCCGCTTTTCCACCGCGAGGCCGTCCCCGAGCCACTCCGAGCAGGCCTTTGCCGCGAGATCGGGCCGCTCGGCCGTGCTGCGCGCGGCCCGGACCGTCATTTCCATAAGGCTTCGGGCCAGATCGGGCTCGCGCTGCAGGAAGTCGGTCGTGGCTTCCAGGGAACAGCAGGCGTGGCCTCTCCAGTCCACCGTGGCGGGGAGGTCCTGGAGGTTGGCCGCCATTCTCCCCACTCCGCGCTCCACAGCGATGGCCGGATAGGGCTGGGCCCCGATGACCGCCTCGGCCATGCCGTTGGACAGGGCGGTGGTCAGGTTGCTGTGGCCCTTCATGTTGATCAGTTGCACGTCGGCTCCGCTGTCCGCGCTGCTCTCGGTGTAGGTCACGCCAGCCCGATCCAGGGCGGAGCGGAAGATGATGGTGGCCACGCAGTGCGGTCCGGGCATGCCGACTTTCACGCCCTGCTTTGTGTCTCGGACCAGATTCAGGAAATCATGGAAGTCCTGGACGGGCAGATCCTTGTGCACCACGAAAACATTGCCCGCCTTCTGGAGCGGAGAAATCAGCTTCACACCCGCTCCGCGGTCCACGGAGAGCAGAATGGCCTGGGTTCCGCTGATCCCCGCATCCACATCCCCGTTGGCAACCAGCTTTTGCACGTCCGGCCCCTTCTTGGTGGGGATCAGCTTGATCCGGGCAACCCTGGCCCCGTTGACATGCATGTCGTACAGGGTGCGTTTTTGGACGGGCTTGAGATAAGTGCTTCCTGCCTCGCGAAAGCGCTCCCACTCCCCGGCCAGGACCATGAGCGGGGCGTGGTGGTCGGAGAGGATGTAGGCAAAGTTGATTTGAGGCACGCCGCCGAAGGCGCGGTTCGCGGAAAAGAGCAGGGGGGTGCTTGCCGCCAGGCCGGCACCGGCGGCAATTCCCGCCTGTCGGAGAAATTTCCTTCTACTGATGGGGTTGTCCTGTTCCATGGCGTACTCCTTGTTCAAGAGTCCAGGTTCAAAGTCGAGAAATGCCATCCCGCCACCATCGGGGCGCTAGGCCTCCGAGGCGAGCAGGGCCGCTCCCAGGGCCCCGGTCATGTCGGGATTGTCCGGCACGACGACCTCCAGCTGCAGCTCCTCCTGCAGCAGGCGGAGCAGGCAGGCGTTTCGGGCCACTCCGCCGGTGAAGGCCACTCCCGGAGTGATTGACACCCGCTTGAGCATGGCCGTCGCCCGCCGGACCACGGACATGTGCAGTCCCTTGGCGATCTCCCTCCGGTCCGCTCCCCCCGCTATGGCGGAGGTGACCTCGGATTCGGCGAACACCGTGCACATGCTGCTGATCTGCTGCATCCCATCCGCATGCAGGGCTTGCGGGCCGAAATCCTCCAGGGGGAATCCCAGGTTCGAGGCCATGATCTCCAAAAATTTGCCCGTGCCCGCGGCGCAGCGGTCGTTCATCTCGAACTTGGTCACTTTGCCCCCGTTGGCGAGGGAAATAGCCTTGGTGTCCTGCCCCCCGATGTCCAGAACGGTGCGGCAGTCCGGGCAGGACTGCCGCACCCCCCGGGCGTGGGCCTTGATCTCGGTCACCGTGGGGGCCTGGAAATGGAGCTGGGCCATGGTTCGCCCGTACCCCGTGGCCAGGACCCGGTCCCACGCCGCCTGATCCAGCAGCCCCTGCCCCACGCCCCGGGGGTCGTATCCGGTGTCCGCGATACCCGAATGGACAATTTCCCCGCCGCTAAGCACTACCAGCTTCACGCTGCGGGATCCGATGTCGATGCCTGCAGTGCTCATATC
>JAIPEP010000008.1 GCA_021737085.1 Desulfohalobiaceae bacterium
TTGGTGGATTAGATATCTTATTAGTCTATCTTGGATTTTTATAAGGTAGCGATGGGTCCAATTTTGTGATGCTTGACCATATATTCAAGTATTCCAAAGAATTACCTTGTAGGAAAAATCGTGAGGTCAGAGGTCTGAAAATAAGCCGCTACTTTGTTTGCTGTGCATTTGTGCCCTTAGAGAGGTTTAATGAAGCACAATACAGATGAACAGACCATAAGTTGAGCGTAATCCTTCACGGGGTATTTTTGAACGATTTAGCGGAGGTTCTGTTGATTTTTTTCGCTCGTCACGTGGGGGGAATCCTGCACCCACTTTTTTCAAAAGTGGGTGCAGGGTGGGGGCAGGGATGCCCCCGCGTGACTAGCGTTAGAAAATCCAGAACCGTAGGTTCTAAGTGAAAAAATGCCCCGTGAAGGATTACAGTTGAGCTGTGTCCAGCATCACACCTGTGAAAATTCATGATTGTGACTGGTGAATGGTGGTTAACGAACCGTGAACCGTGATTGGTGACTTATAACTTGTGACTGGTTCTCAGGGAGAATACGCGAATTATGTCTAGAACTGACCATACAGAGGAAAATTCCGGTGAAAAACGATCAGGGAGGCAGTCTGGCAGTTTTTGGTCGGGTTTGCGCGGCAGGACCCTCCTGATTATGGGCCTCGTATACGGCACTATCGCTCTTATAGCCCTAGTAGCCCTGTGGCGTGTTGGAGACGGCATCGCCCGCGATCTTGGCTCTGCCTATGCCGAACACTTGGTGCTGTGGCACAAAGAGCGGGCCACTGCCGAGGTGGGCCGCAATCTGGCCTTGGCCCGGCAATTGGCCGAGAACCCCAGCCTCATCGCCTGGGCCCGCAATGAAGATGACCCGCAAAAACGGGAGCAGGCCCTGGAGGTCCTCAAGAGCTACAGGAGTCGCATGGATTCCTCCAATTATTTCCTCGCGCTAGCAGATTCGGGGCACTACTACTTCAGTCAGAAAGGGGAGAATCCGGCAAATGGCCGTCCCGAACACACCCTGCACAAAGACGACCCCCAGGACGCTTGGTTTTACAGCACTTTGAAATCGGATGCAGAGTTCCATATCAATGTGGATGTGGATGAAAAGCTCGGTGTGACCAAGGCCTGGATCAACGTTCCCCTCCGAGCCGACGGGGAAATCCTGGGACTGACCGGCACAGGTCTGGAGTTGTCCCGCCTGGTGCGGAATTTCACTTCTTCGGAAAAGCCCGGAGTGACCACCATGCTCTTGAACCGGGACGGCGCGATCCAGATTCACCCCGAAACGAGTCACATCGCTTTCGATACCGCCTCCCGCAAGGACATCTCCAACAGCCTTTTCAATTACGTGGAGAGCGAAGAGGGGCGTGAGCGCCTGAATACCACTTTGGACAGCCTTGCTTCCGGCGAGGAACGGGTGGCGATCCTGAGCCTTAACATAGAGGGGAAGGAGCGCCTGGTTGCCGCGGCCTGGATGGAGAGACTGGGCTGGTACACCGTTGCCACTATAGATTTGAGCAGCATTCTTGGCTGGCCGGAGTTCCTGTCCCTGGGAGGGGTTCTGGCCGCAGCCATGACTGCCCTGCTGATAATGCTGGCCTTTTTGCTCAATCCCTTGATCCTTCGGCCTATCGACAGACTTAGTCACGCTGCGGCCAAAGTGACCAGGGGCGACTACTCTGTCCGGGTTCCGGAGAATAGAAGAGACGAGCTTGGCACCCTCAGCCGGGGTTTCAACCAGATGACATCCACCCTCAGCGACTACACCGAGGACCTGGAGGCCCGGGTCACAGAACGTACCCACGAGGCGGAGGCTGCGCGTCAGTATTTCGAGTCCATCCTGGAGAATACACCCGTGGGAATCGCCTTTCTGGACGGCGAGCGCAGGATTCGGGAGGTCAATTCCGAATTCCTTCGACTTTTTGGGTACAATGAAGAAGATGTACTCGGCCAGAGCCCGCGTTTTATCTACGCAGAGGAAACCACGTTCCAAACCATCGGCAAAGAATCCTACCCGGTTATTGCCAAAGGCAGCACCTATCGCAGGGATGTTGACCTCATGCACGCAAACGGTTCCGTTTTTCCCTGCTCCATGGCTGGCCGCGCGGTGAATCCACAGGATCTGTCTCAGGGATACATCTGGACCCTGCGGGACATGACCGAGAGAGTGCAAATGGAAAAGGATCTGCGCGCTGCAAAAGAGGAGGCGGAGAGCGCAACCAAGGCCAAGTCCAAGTTTCTGGCCCACATGAGCCACGAGATCCGTACTCCCATGAACGCAGTTATAGGTTTGGCCCATCTTTTGAGCCGCACCGAGCTCACCGCGGATCAGGAAGACTACGTGCGCAAGATAATCAACTCCTCCCAGGCCCTGCTGGGGATAATCAACGATATCCTGGACTTTTCCAAGGTCGAGGCGGGCAAGCTCGACCTGGATCATGTCGCCTTCGACTTACACGAGGCGCTGGATAATCTTTCCAATGTGGTCTCCCTGAAAGCCGAAGAGAAGGACCTGGAGCTTCTTTTCGCTGTCGAGCCCGATGTACCGGTCCGGATCATGGGTGATCCCCTGCGCCTGGGCCAAGTCCTGACCAACCTGGCCACCAATGCGGTCAAGTTTACGGAGAAGGGCAATGTGGTCCTGGCTGTGCAGGCTGTGGAATGGGAGGAGAAGGACCGGGCCAGGCTGCGATTTGCCGTTCGGGACACCGGGGTGGGCCTCACACAGGAGCAGCAGGAGAATCTGTTTGAGGCCTTCGAGCAGGTAGATGCCTCCAATACCCGTCAGCACGAGGGGACCGGCCTGGGATTGGCCATCTCCAAACAGCTTGTGGAGCTCATGGGCGGTGAACTGCGAGTGGAAAGCGAACCCGGGGAAGGGAGCACTTTCTGGTTTGAGGCCCCGTTCCAGGTGGTCCAGGAGGCACGGAAACCATTGGTTCCCCATCGCTTGAGCGGCTTGAGGGTGCTTGTGGTGGATGACAACGAGACCTCTCGTCAGATCCTGAAAGGTATTCTGGGAAATTTTGGCTGCCGGGTTACCACTGCGGTGGATGGGGAGACGGGTCTCGCGGTGCTGCAGCAAACGGAGGAACCTTTTCATCTTGTGCTCATGGACTGGTACATGCCCGGAATGAATGGGATTGAAGCGACGCGGCGCATCAAGTCGGAAAGCGTTCCCAACTCACCACCTGCGGTGCTCATGGTCACTGCCTATGGCCGGGACACGCTCAAGCACGCAGCAGAGGAGACCGGAACGGACGCCTTTATGACCAAGCCCATGAACCCGTCTCTGCTCCTGAATACTATACTGCAGGTCCTCGGGGAAAAGCCCCGGGAGCGTGCTGCCGGTCAAGATAATGCTTCCCAGGAGTGGTCCGGCCTGGAGGATATTCGAGGTGCCAGCGTCCTGCTCGCAGAGGATAACGAGATCAACCAGGAAGTGGCTGTGGAGCTGTTGCACCAAGCCGGAATGTCTGTGACAACAGCAGCGAATGGCAGGGAGGCGCTGCAGTATCTTGATTCCGAAAGCTACGACCTGGTCCTTATGGACGTTCAGATGCCGGAGATGGACAGGCTGGAAACCACTCGGCGCATTTGGCAAGAGGGACATACCGTCCCAGTCCTTGCAATCACCGCCCATGCCATGGAGGGGGATGCTCAGAAGAGCCTAGATGCCGGAATGAACGACCACCTCACCAAGCCCATCGACCCGGACCAGCTCACCCAGGCACTTATCCGGTGGATTACGCCCCGGGAATCCGCGTCTTATCCGCAGACAAGAGAGGGCCGGAGAAGGGAGGTGACAGGGCATCTTCCCGAGCTGGAGGGTCTGGACACTGAGCAGGGTCTGCAAAACACGGGCGGCTCCACCAATTTGTACGTCAAGCTGTTGCGGGAGTTCCCCGGCAAGAACGCCGAAGCGGGTCAAAACATTCGCGCTGCCAGGAAGGCAGGCCGGGGAGAGGAGGCAGTGCGCCTCGCCCATTCCGTCAAGGGAGCGGCGGCATCTCTGGGAGCGGCGCGCCTGAGCGAGGCGGCTCGGGAGCTCGAGGAAGCCTTGCGCCGAGGTGATGAGCATGAGGAACTGGAAAAGCTACTGAACCGATTCGAAGAAGATCTGGAAAGCATTTGTCAGAGCATTGAGAGATTCTATTCAAAAGAATACCAGGATACGAGCGGAGAAGGTCCCGATCAGGAACAGGCGACTCATATTATAGACCGTTTAAGGAAGTTGATGGAAAAGGGAGATGTAAAAGCAGAGGACGTGGCTGAGGAGTTACATTCCGCCTTATCGGGAGCCGGTCTCGACGCTCAGCTCAACGCGCTGCAGGATCATATCACCGATGTGGAGTTCGACAAGGCAAAGTCCCTGCTCGAGGAGATCGCTTCCAAAATGGACAAAGAGACCAGCCATGACGGATAAGGCAAGCATTCTTGTTGTGGACGACGAGCGCACCAATCGCAAGGTCCTATCCGACCTGCTCAAGGAGAATTACCAGGTTCTTCCAGCCAAAAACGGAGAACAAGCCCTCCAGCGCTTGCAAAACGATACGGACATCGACCTTGTGCTCCTGGACGTGATGATGCCGGACATGGACGGGTACGAGGTACTGCGCAGAATGAAAGCGGAGGAGGGGACCAAGGATATCCCGGTTATCTTCATTACTGCCCTGGACTCTGCCCATGACGAGGAAAAGGGCCTTAGGCTAGGGGCTGCCGACTATATTACCAAACCCTTCCATTCAGCCATTGTCCTGGCAAGGGTGGAAAACCACCTGCGATTCGTGCGGCAGCGTAAGCTTTTAGAGTCCCTGGCCGGTAGGGACGGGCTTACCGAGATCCCAAACCGCCGCTCCTTCAACGATTTCCTAAAAAGGGAATGGCAGCGTTGCAGGCGAAATGAGCAGCCTTTATCCCTGGCCATGGTAGATGTGGACTTCTTTAAGCCCTATAACGACAACTATGGGCATGCGGCCGGGGACCGGGTGCTCAAGGAGGTGGCCTGGGCTTTGACATCTGTTCTTAATCGGCCGGCGGACATGGTGGCTCGCTACGGAGGGGAGGAATTCGCTTTGCTCTTTCCGGAAACGAAACTTTCTGGAGCCGGGAATGTCGCGGAGCGGGCCAGAAATGCCGTAGAGCAGCTGGGGATTATCCATGAACACAGCCCAGTTGTGGAATATGTGACCATATCCGTTGGGGTCGCCGGAGTTGTTCCGGAAGGAGAGAAATTCGAGGGTCTTGTCCGGGCCGCGGACGATCGCCTGTATCAGGCCAAGGAGGAAGGGCGGAATCGTGTAGCATAAGTGATAGGGTATAGAATAAAAATGAAACCGGATAGATGGCTTCCGGACCATCAGGACGAGGACAGGCTGCGGGCCAGCTTGTAGCCCATTTCCCTCTCCGGATGAACCACCCGCGTCGCCCCCACTTTCTGCAGGATCTTCTCGTGATCCGTGTCCTCGCATTGAACGACAATATCCTTGACCCCCAGCTCGCTCAGGTAGAGACAGATCAGGACACTGGCATGAATTCGTGCGCCGGTGCTGACAATGACGCTGTCCGCGTTCTCCAGCCCCAGTTTGGCCAGTGTATCCTTGTTCGTGGCATCGAGGACCAGGGCTTCATCCGAATAACGATCCGCGGTCTGGACCTTGTGCTGGTCCGTGTCTACGGCCAGAACCTCGTGCCCCTCTTGGAAAAGGGCCTTGACCACATAAAACCCGAAGCTGCTCATCCCGATGACTGCGAATCTTTTTTTCATGACGAATGTCTCTTCTTAGCCTATCATTAGGTTTTCTTCGGAGTACTGCAGACCCTTGCTTGGCTCTTGGCTCACTATAACATAGGCCATGGTCAAAATGCCCACACGTCCGGCAAGCATGAGCACCATGATCAGGATCTTGCCCCAGGTGTTCAAAACATCGGTTGCTCCCATGCTCAAACCGACAGTTCCGAATGCGGACACTACCTCGAAAAGATAGTCAAGGAACATTCCGTGACCGTGCGGGACATTGGGATCATGAGTGGAGCTTAGCAGAAGGAGGAAGAGGCATGCAGCAATGACCACTACGGAAATAAAGATCAAAGAGATGCATTTATTCACCACATTTAGGGGAATGCTCTTTTTGAACATATTGGTTCTTATCTTGCCCCTTATCCTGCTCCAGGTAAAAGCAGCCAATACCGCCAATGTCGTAGTTTTGATACCTCCTGCACACGATCCGGGAGAACCGCCTACAAACATTAAAAACATCATAAAAGAGAGTGTGGTAGTGCTCAAAGTGGAGATGTCTATGGTATTGAACCCTGCAGTGCGGCAGGTAATGGACTGAAATAGCGTTATCAAAAAATTCTGTTTGAGGTTGTTGCCTTGAAGCGCCAAATGGCTCTCACCGAACCAAAAAACAATCATGCCGCCGGCAATTAATACTACTGTTGTTATGCAGACAACCTTGCATTGAAGCGACCAGCTGTGGCGCTTGGCGCGATGCTTAATACGGAGAAAAGCTTCATAAACAATGGGAAATCCGATTCCGCCTAAAACAATCAGACAGCCTATCACAGCATTCATTACGATATCCGAGCTGTATCCGGACAAGCTCGAAGAGAACAGCGAAAATCCAGCATTACAAAATGCGGACACCGAATGAAACAGGGAAAGGTAAAATGCTTTAGCGGAAGGAAACTGATTGGAGAGGTGAAGGAACAAAAACAGCGTTCCTAAGCCTTCAGCCACTACAGTAAAGCTTATGATCGACTTGATAATGGAGTAAACATCCCTGCTGGCTGTGGAGCTGAATAAATCCTGGACCGCCATTCTTTCCCGGATGGAAATCTTTTTGCCCAGAAGACGGAATATGAGCACGGAGAAGGTCATCAGTCCTAGTCCGCCAATCTGGATCAAGCCCAGGATCACGATCTGCCCGAACAAGGAGAAATGGCCGCTCGTATCCGCCACGGCCAGTCCGGTTACGCAGACCGCGGAGGTCGCGGTAAAAAGGGCGTCGATCAGGGAGGTGAAGCCGGATTTTGAGGCTAAGGGTAATTTCAGAAGGAGGGTTCCCGCTACAATGACCGCTACGAAGCTGAGCAGGATCAACGTGGCGGGATGCAAATGGAGATATCTTCGTTTCAGCCAAAGAGTAAATGACCGCATTGACAACAATCCCGGCTCAAAGCTTATGCGCCCTTCCGACAGGCAGTATCCTGCTCTTGTCGCACGCTCCTAAAAACACAATATTAGTCTAAGGCCACATCACACAGCCTGCAGGCTCTCTGTGTATACTTCAAAACATGGATTATTTCGGGCCGTGCAACATACGTGGCAGGCTGCAGGCACGCTTGGTCGACAGAGGATTTCATCCGCTGGGGCTAGACGTTTAGCCTGACATTACCTTACCAATGTATGACATCTTTGCGTATATTTCGTACATGCAGTTTGTTAGCTATCCGAATGCCCGGTCCGATGATCATCTGACAGCTTCCAATAAGAAAGAGCCAGACTCCGTAATATGAAAGTTGAGGAGAAAAGAAGAATATGCTCCCAATAATGAAGAATACGGCAGTGAGGAAATCATTGAGTATATGGAGCCATTCGTAGCGTTCATGGATCTTTCGTTCATGAGCAGTAGGTTTCATAGGATAGTCTTCACCTCTGGATTGATTGTAAGGGACTTAGCACTTCATGGATTTGCAGATCATACTAAAAACTTACGTTAGCCTGCGTACAAAATCCTTAAACGTCAAGTGCACCTCTTTTACTGGAAATCTGTCACAGCTGGATGACCACCTCTCTTTGGGCATCTAGGCCATCCGAACCCGGGGAGCAGAGGGAGAAGGATGCAACCCGGCTTCAGAGGAGCTTGTACGCCCTCCATGCAGGGATGCTACCACAGCCCATCCGTACCCAAGGACATGTTTCAAGAATTCCTCCGCTCCATTCATTAGAACAACGGCCTTGGTTGTGTGGGCCCCCTTTTCGAGGTGACTGCGATTTATCTATACTAATATGAGCTCCGACCGTCTGTTCGCAAGCTGATGGCCCAGGGGAAGGTGGAGATGGTTACTGGATTGAAAACATAAACCGATAAAAGAAATCCGGGGTAGGCTATGCAGCCTGCCCCGGATTGAGAATGGCTTTGGTATTCCTGTCTGTTTGGAAGATGAAATACTGTCGTTTCATAGCCGTATTATGTGTGTAGTCATCTCTAAAGATAAGTGATCAAATATAATAGTTTAACATGTAATACAGAAAATTAAGATTTTAACACTACTACACGTGCTAACTCACGACATAATACCATACGAGCTTCAATTGCATGATCATTTTCTTCTCGAGAAAATGGAATGATTGAACTGTGCGTATTGTTAGCTGACGCTTTTGCTTGATTACCACTTAATAAATCATCTTTTGCATGGATCAGCGGATTTCTGGTCTCTTTATATAGAACATCAGCAATATCTTTACGTTTCCATCTTCCACTTTTTCCGCATAAACGCTTTTGCAGTTCTAATCCACCAGAACATTGTTCTGCATAGGCAAAGGCATTAGCAATATCACAATTTCGAAAAAGTGTTGTATCATCAATCAGTCTACGTAAGGCTTTCTTTTCTGCATCTTTTTCTTTTCTATAGTGTGCTTTCCGTTCTAAAACTTGATAGAAACACAGGAATGCCGTACGATAGCGGGACGCAGCTAATCCATCTATGAAATAAGCTAACAAACTTTGATCGTGATATTTATTGGTATATATGTATTCAATTCGAGGGAGCAAATCAGGATTATTACTACGCTGAGGTAGTCCATGCATACGTATTGCGTCATTAAGACATGTTTCGTCATGTTGATAATATTGTAGTACAGTAGGATCGCGTAATATATTTGGTTTTTTTTCTTTAAAATATCCAAGAAAATCTGGGAATTTACTTGCGAATTCTTTTAACTCATTATAGCTGATATACATTTGACGGTTTGCAATCATTGGTTGAAAAGTTGTAACTTTTTCTGGGTCAACATTATGATGTAACATACAACTATGTCGAACTTCTTCATTCGAATACGGATTATCGGCAGAACAGAAAGACAATTTTGTAGGATCTGTAAAAGGCATTATTTTCTCATGTACGCCTACTACACAGTTCATAAGTGGAGTTACAGTTTTGATATATTGTTGCCATGGGTGATCAAAAAGATTAGCTCCACAATTTACTTCTTCATCGGAAGCCCAATGGTAACCTTCAGGACCTCGACCACTGTTCATTGCCCACATTGGATTGTGAATCCAAACCTCAGGATCAGCTGGTAAATAACGATCCTCAAGAATATGAGATGATTCACTTCGCTTTGCTTTACCATGAAGCCTGCTCTCAGGGTATCTACAGTTGTATGCAAACAGATATTCATCCACAGTAGCAAAAAGATCCTTAGTTGATATTTTTTCATTAATACCCATATAGAAATGAAAAACTTTAGGGAGTTCCGGATAATAATAAAACGCGCTACGAGTGAGTACACGTTGTGTCGGGTCTGATGATGGTAATACAATACCTTGCACTGCTAATCCGTAACAAGCAATAATATGTTTAGTCCCAACCCAAGAATTATGACCCTCTTCGTCCGATAACAATATGGAACCACGAACTGTATATTCGCCACAGCGTATTAATTTAGGCATAATAATATTGTTTGTTTGGATTTGAAGAAGGATGACTGATACAGAAGGACTATTTGACTGTCTGAATTAACATCATCAAACTTCAACTACAGGACTACGTGCCATATGCCGCGCGGCCTTATTTTTCAACTTACCTCAGATATTACATAGCCTTACGGTAAATTTTCACACGCCTCTCTTTTGCCATCTCCGGCAAACCGAAGCTGATTCTATGGCAAGTGCGCCTTAAAGCACCTCAGGGCCTCAGCCTGGGTATTAAAGTCACTACATCCTTGCCTTGACAGATGAACCGCTACGTTCTCCATGCCTCCACGGTTTAAGGGCGTGATAATCAGGAGTACTGTTGACCACCAATAAAGCACAACATAGTTCTACGTTCAACCCTTTCAACATATTGAAGTTGAGCCGTTGCACGGGATAGGTTGGCCTCATGCTTACACAGGAGCCGTTCGATCCGCTAAAGTTTTTGGAAAGCCAGCTCATGTTGACGGTTCGCCTGGACGAAGCTGGCAGAATCCTGCTCTACGGCATGTCCGGACTGCATCCCAGAAAAAAAGGGCAGGCCACTTGGGTGGTGCGGACATATGAGGGGCTGCTTCGCCTGCAGCTGGATGCAACGAAGCCGGAACTTCGACCTTCCGTTCGAAAGCTGATGGCCCAGGGTAAGGTGGAGATTGTGAATGGACGGTATCGCGTCAGTCTGAAGCCAGGGGACTAAGGTGTGAGCGTAGCCAGAAGAGTGCGAAGGCAGGGTTAAGCCCCCAGCCCCGGGAATGCCGAAAAAAGGGGCTCAAATTTGGCTTGTGAGAGGCTTCTGGAGGGTTTCCGTGTAGGTAATCGCGAAAATCGTCAGAAGGCGAATATGCGGCGATATAACTTTCTGAAATATCGGCAAATATTTAGAAAAAAACGAAGAGGGGCCAATTACGATCTTGGCTCTCTCTGCCCAATAAGGGTACTTATTCCGGATCGAATATAAGCAGAATCTCTCCTGGATTAGATACTAGATAAGTCTCTGGGGACACACAGGGGACAAATTTGGAGGGGACAAAAAAATGGGGTTAAGCATGTTACTTAACCCCTTGAATTTCTTTGGTAGCGGGGGGTGGATTTGAACCACCGTCCTTCGGGTTATGAGCCCGACGAGCTACCAAACTGCTCTACCCCGCAATACTTTTTGTAAAGTAGCCTAAATTCGGGCCAGTTGTCAATGGAGAATCCGCTTCTTGGTTGACGTTTTTTGAGGATGTGTCTTTTCCAAACTGGATCATGAGGCGGAATAGACCTCGCGCAAGATCCTGTCGCCTCCCCGCTGCAAAATGTCCTCTGCGACCTCCCACCCCAGGCGGATAGCCTCTTCCGCCGGATGCCTGGCCTCTTTGTGGATGATTTCCCGCCCCTGCAGATCTGCGACCACACCTTGCAAACACAGCTCGCCGTCCTGCCAGGAGGCGTGTCCTCCGATGGGGACCTGACATCCGCCCTCCAGGCGCTGCAGGAAGCTCCGCTCAGCTGTTACAGCCGCGCGGGTAGGTGGATGATCCAGACAGGAAATAACGGTTTCCAGCTCGCTGCTGCCCTGGACATATTCCAGACCGAGGCTCCCTTGTCCCACTGCGGGAAGGAACTCCGCGGACAGGAGGCGCTTTTTGTGGCGCGCCTCTAGCCCTAGGCGCTTAAGGCCTACAGCGGCGACAACAATGGCCTCGTACTGCCCCTCTTCAAGCTTGCGCAGCCTGGTGTCCAGATTGCCCCGCAGCATCCGCACGGACAGGTCCGGGCGCAGAGCGAGCAATTGGGCTTGGCGGCGAAGGCTGCTTGTGCCCACGCTGCTGTTGTGGGGAAGGGAGGCGATATCCGGATAACTGTGGCTCAGGAAGCAATCCGCTGGGTCGTCACGCTCCGGCACCACGCCCAGAGTCAATCCGTCAGGGAGCTCGGAGGGTATATCCTTCATACTGTGCACAGCCAGCTCGGCCTCGCCCCGGAGCAGAGTCTCCTCGATCTCCTTCACGAAGAGTCCCTTGCCTCCGAATTTGGCCAGCGGGGCGTCCTGGATCTTGTCTCCGGAAGTCCGGACCACTGTGAGCTCCACCCCAAGCCCGGGGTGCTGCTCCCGCAGCTTACCGGCGATGTGCTCCGCCTGCCACAGAGCCAGCTTACTACCCCTGGTGGCTATCCTGATGGGTCCCTGCATCGATCTCCTCACAAGATATCCCACAAAAGAGCGTGAGAGAAAGGACCAGTCTATCTGTGGACTAAGCTCTTCTTCCCACTCAAGCGCACGTTCCGCAGCTTCCGCCTCCGCAGCTGGAACATCCCCCTGATCCGCCCATATCTCCGCTCGGACCGGAAGGGGGGATGTCTCCGCCCATCCTTGTCCGGCAGCGGGATATCATCTTTCTAGCGCGTTGTCCGTTGCACTGGGGACAGCGCACCTCGTCCTGGTCGGAGAAAATAAATTCCTCAAATTCCTTGCCGCAGTCGTTGCAAAAATACTCGTATATAGGCATTGTGAACCCCCCTGATGATTATTCTCTGATTGCCATCATTGGATTGGAGCCTTTTGGAAAGAGAAATTCAGCGGAGATACCACTCCGCAAGCCTTTTGCTCTTACAGCTCCTTCTGCAACTCATCCACCGCCTCGAAGAGATAATAATCCACCATGCGGCAGATAGCGTGGCCCAACGCGATATGCACCTCCTGGATAAGAGCGGTGGTCTCGCTCGGGACAGGAAAGACGGCTTCGGAGTGCTCGACAATATCTCCGCTCCGACTGCCGGTCAAGCCAATGCGATAGGCCCCTATCTCGCCTGCTGTTTCTAAGGCCCGAATCACGTTGGCACTTCTGCCCGAGGTGCTGATGCCGATCACGACGTCACCTTCACCACCCAGCCCCTTGACTTGCCTGGAAAAGATCTCCTCGAACCCGTAATCGTTCCCCAAGGCGGTAAGCACGGAAGTATCCGTGGTCAAGGCCAGGGCTGGCAAAGGAGGGCGTTCCATCTGGAACCTGGACACGAACTCTGCGGCGAGATGCTGGCAATCCGCGGCGCTTCCCCCGTTTCCGCAAAAAAGGACCTTTCCTCCTTGGACCAGACGCACCGCGATGGTCTTGGACACCTCGGAAATCAGGTCCAGATTGGCCTCGAAGAACTCCGTCCGGAGCCTGGCCCCGGATTCGGACAGATCCCTGATGATGGAGGATTCGCTGTTCGGCATAGATTCTCTCTCTTGGCCTTTATCCTTTTCTGTGCTAGGAGATTTTCGGTGCGTGGAGGGAAGTGCTCACCTCTATCTCCTTTGTGGAGAACAACCGGCAGTATCAGCGAGCCGGCGGGGCATCCCAACCCAAGCCCCAGGCGATTCCCCTATGGCGGACATGAATAGGACGGTTTGCCCCTCACTTTCCGGCAGTGGCGACGCGGATACGCGGTGTGTCACCCTAATCGGAATGCCGGGATCGGGCAAGAGCACCTTGGCCAAAGAGCTTTCCCGTTCACTGGGCTGGTCCTGGCTGGACACGGACTATCTCCTGGAGTCCTGGTTCGGCCTTCCCCTGGAGTCCCTCCGGAACCGATTGGGCCGGGAGTGGTTTCTACGCAGCGAGGAGGAGCTTGTCCTCGATCTCTGGGTCCGGCGCTGCATTGTGGCCACCGGCGGGAGCGTGGTCTACAGCCCACGCGCCATGCGTAAGCTGCAAGATATAGGACCCGTGGTCTATTTGCAAGCGGAGCCCGGGGTGATCGCCTCCAGGGTGGCGCAACACCCCTATCGCGGCCTGGTCATGCGCGAGGGACAGGACCTGGGACAGGTCCTGGAGGAACGAAAGCCCTTATACGAGGCATACACCGATCTAAGCGTGGACACCTCTCAATACGGTGTGCAGGACTGTGTGGAACAGATTGTCCGACAATTGGAGTTGGAATGAGCCAACTGGACATTCCCCAGCAGATATTCTCAGAGCTGGAAAGAATATACGCTGCCATGGATGCGGAGTACGACCGTGTGGCCTCCCGGATCGGCCTGAGTTGCAGCGCTTGTCTGGACAACTGTTGCCGCAGCTATTTCCGGCACCACACTTACGTGGAATGGGCCTATTTATGGCACGGCTTGCAGCAGATGGGGAGCAGTCGTCTGGAAGTCTTCCGGGAGCGGGCCGGAAGCTACATGGAAACCTTGCGCAGCCGTTTGACGGAGAACAAGCCCTCCCGGATCATGTGCCCTCTGAATGAGGACGGCTGGTGCGCTATATACAGTCACCGCATGGTGATCTGCCGCCTGCACGGTGTTCCCAACCAAGTGAGGATGCCGGACGGCAGGGTGAGAAACTTTCCCGGATGTCATCTTTGCCAGGATCTGACGCGGAGCATGGATCGCATTCCCTGTTTGGACCGGACACCGCTCTACACGGAGTTGGCCGCGCTGGAACGCCGCTTTCTGGGGGAAAGGGCCAAGAGCCTTCCCAAAGTGGATATGACCCTGGCCCAGATGATCCTGGAGGGACCTCCCAAGCTGGAATGAGCCCTAGTGGCTCTCAACCCAGCACAAAAATGAGCCTATCAAAAAAGGCGGCCCAAGCAGAGCAAGGGCCGCCTTTTCGGGTAGATGGTGCCGAGGGCGGGATTCGAACCCGCACGGGCGATTGCCCACTACCCCCTCAAGATAGCGTGTCTACCAGTTCCACCACCTCGGCATAGGTAAGAGGGGTTTTAGCTCGCTTAATTTGTAGCACTTTTTGCCTTGCTGGGCAAGAGTGGATAAAGGCGCGCCCCCGATAACTCCGGGGCTGCAAACGATCTGCTGCCAGCCGTTTGGACTACTCCTGTTGCCCCTGCTCGGCTCCCGAAGGCTTTGACGAGGATTGGCCCGCCTTCTGTCCCTTGTCCTGGCTCTCTTCCTTCTTTTCCAGTACTACGGAGGAGGATTCCTGGGAGGCGCTCTTTTTCTGGGCCTGCTTATAGGTGAATCCCAGGGATGTGGCGAAGAAGATGACCGCCATAAAGACCGTGAGCTTGACCAGAAGTCCGCCAGCTCCGCTGCTGCCGAAGAAGGAAGAGCTGGAGCCGCCGAATACTACCCCCATCCCCTCCTGTCCGGGCTGGAGCAGGACAAGGCCGATGAGGGAGATACAGGCTATAAGATGGATAGTTATGAGTAGCGTGTTCACGGGATACCTTCCTTCTGCGCCACTCCGCGGCGGAGACGCGGGAAAACGCCTTGGGAGTGTTCCATGTTTTGCAGGAAATCTTTTTTCAGGTGAAGCCTCTCGCCAGCCTGGTATCTGCTATCCTAGGGCGATGGCGCTGAAGCTGTCAGCCTTTAGACTAGCTCCACCTACCAGCACTCCGTTTACATTGTCAATCCCCAGGATCTGGGAAGTATTGTCCGGCTTGACGCTGCCGCCGTAAAGAATGGCTGTCCGGTCCGCGCTTTGGGGCAGAAGCGTCCTCAGCTCCTCCCGCACCAAGGCGTGCGCCTCCTCGATGTCCTCCGGACGTGCCACCTCTCCGGTGCCTATGGCCCAGACCGGCTCGTAGGCCAAACTGAGGCCGGAGCGGAGTGCGCTTCGCACCCGCTCGGAATCCAGGGCGCTGTGGAGCTGGCGGGTCAACACCTCTCGGACCCTTCCCTGGTTACGCTCCGTAAGGGTCTCGCCGATGCACAGGATCATGTGTAGGCCCTTCTCCAGGCCATAGGCAAGCTTTTCCCCGACCAGATCGTCGGATTCTCCGAAGAAGTGGCGGCGCTCGGAGTGTCCGGCCAGGGCATAGCCGCAGCCGAGATCCAGGAGCATTTCCGGGGACACCTCTCCGGTGTATGCCCCCTCTTCCGCGGGATAGAAATCCTGCGCCCCAAGAGAGAATCCGTTTTTCCCGGATATGGCTCCAGAAACGGTTTCCAGGCTGGTAAAAGGGGGCAGGATAAGGATCTCCCTGTTTGCAGGGATTGAGCCCTCAAGCTTTTGCAGGAGCTCCTGCACCGTGCTGCTGGCCTGGCTCCTGGTCATGTGCATTTTCCAGTTTGCGGCGATCAGTGTGTGCATATGCATTCTCCGCTTATTGGTGTGCAGTCTGCCGTGCCCTTATTCCATCCTGATACCCAGGGCCTTCAGACCGGGCAACTCCTTGCCCTCCAAAAGCTCCAGGAAGGAGCCGCCGCCGGTGGAGAGGAAATCGATCTGATTTTGCATGCCACAGCGGTGGATCAGGGAGTCCGTGTCCCCGCCTCCGGCGATGGTCAGGGCGTCCACGTTGCACACGGTCTGGATCAGGCCCACTGAGCCCTGGGAATAAGTGGGATTCTCGAAAGCGCCCATGGGGCCGTTCCAGACAATGGTCCCCGCATCCTTGAGCGTCTCGGAGAACAGAGTGTGCGTTGCCGGTCCGGTATCCAGGATCATGGCGTCGGAGCGGATATCTTGGAAGGGGAACACCCCGTAGGTTTTCTCCTGCTCTGCATTCGGACCCATCAAATAGTCCACCGGCAGATACAGACTGACTTCCTTGTCCCAGGCCTTGTTCAGGATCTCCTTGGCCTGGGGAATCAGATCCTCCTCGACAAGGGATTTGCCCACTGGATAGCCTTCGGCCTTGCGGAAGGTGCAGGCCATGGCTCCTCCGATAAGGATCCGGTCCGCCCGGTCCATAAAATTTTGCAGCAGGCCGAGTTTGCTGGACACCTTGGCACCGCCGGAAATGAGCACGAAAGGACGATCCGGGTTGCTTAGGGCCTTGCTCAGGTAACGCCATTCCTTCTGGATCAAAAAGCCGGCGCAGGCGGTGTCCATGTGATCCACCACCCCTGTGACCGAGGCATGGGCCCGATGCACTACGCCGAAAGCATCGTTGACGTAGACATCTGCCAGACTTGCCAGCTCCCGGCTAAATTCCGGGTCGTTATCCGTCTCCCCGGGATGAAAGCGCAGATTCTCCAGAAGCAGAACACCGCCTGGAGTCAGATCCTGGATCATGGCGCGCACCTCGTCCCCGATGCAGTCCGGGGCGAGCTGGACCTCGCGTTCCAGAAGCTCTGCTATGCGTTTGGCCACAGGTTGCAGGGAGAGCTCCGGGACCCGTTTTCCCTTGGGTTTGCCCATGTGCGAGCAGAGCACGAGCTTGTCCGCCCGCTGTATGGCGTACTCCAAAGTAGGGACCGCTGCCCTGATACGGCTGTCATCCTGGATGACCCCATCTTGAAGGGGCACGTTCAGATCCAAGCGAAGCAATACGGTCTTGCCTTCCAGATGGACCTCATCTATAAAGGGCATAACACACTCCTTGAGTTTGGGATGGAGTCCTTGCCTTCTCCCTAGTGGCCTTTGTTCATCAATAGAGAGAGTATAATGCGAATCCGGTCTTTTGAAAAGGGTCGGTGAAGGAAATTGGGGCGGGGATTATGGCGCGACGGAGAACCCAGAAGGGAAGCAGGGAATGGCTGGAAGTGGTGGATGATGCGAATGCGCCGCTGGCGGTGATGCCTCGCGACGAGGTGCACAGCCGGGCGCTGCCGCATCGGAGTGTCTTTGTCCTGCTTTATAACAAAGAGAACAAGCTCTATCTGCAGCAGCGCCAGAAGACCAAGGAACGTCATCCGGGTTGTTGGGA
Source organism: Desulfohalobiaceae bacterium (assembly GCA_021737085.1). GTDB lineage: Bacteria > Desulfobacterota > Desulfovibrionia > Desulfovibrionales > Desulfothermaceae > JAIPDU01. Next base: position 17,293 of record JAIPEP010000008.1, read on the forward strand.
TCTGTCCGCCACGGGTCACGTACTGGCCGGAGAAGCGAAGCTGGATGCGGCTCGGAGGGAGCTTTACGAGGAGCTACGGGTAGAGGTGGGGAAGCTCTATAAGATATTTGAGCTGCCCGGAACGCAGAAAACCGGGTACGAGTTCATTACCCTGTTCCAGACTAGCCCCTGCCGGTGTGTCCCAGACCCCAATCCTGAGGAGGTCGCCTCCGGTATGTTCCTGGAGAGACACGAAATAGCCTATATGGTGCAAAACTTCCGCCACCTGTCCACACCGGCTTTGGTGACCTCCTGGCATAAGGGACTGCTGTTTTCCGGGGTAAATAGATGGTAGAAACCTGAAGTCACTCTGATGGCGCGTTCATAAGCTCGTTGAGCTCCCGGTGGATGATGCCGTTGCTGGCCAGAACACTCCCGGCGAAAGGGTGGAAGGGCTGAGCCTCGAAGGTGGTTACCGTGCCGCCGGCCTCCCGCACCAGGAGCCATCCCGCCGCGGTATCCCAAGGCTTGAGCCCGGTTTCATAAAAGGCCTCAAAGCGGCCGCAGGCGGTGTAGGCCAGGTCCACGGCAGCTGCTCCCATGCGGCGAATGCCCCGCGTCGTGGTAAGGATGCTCTTCAGGCGCTCTACTTCGCCCTCTGCCTTGGTTTCTATGTCGTAGGGAAACCCGGTAGCCACGAGACTCTCCACGAGACGCGAGCTCCCGGAGACAGATATGGGCTTGCCGTTGAGGTAGGCGCCTTCCCCCTTGAACGCGGAGAAGGTTTCTTCTAGCCGCGGCAGGTGGATCAGCCCCAGTACCACATCATCCTCGTTCCACAAGGCCACGGAGATAGCAACGAAGGGCAGGCCGTGGGCAAAGTTGGTGGTTCCGTCCAGGGGATCGACGATCCAGGTCGTGCCCTGCAGGTCGCCACCGGAAGCTGTTTCCTCCGCAAGGAATCCCGCATTGGGAAGAACCCTGCCCAGTTTGGCGGTGAGCTCCTTCTCCACGGCCACATCCGTTTCCGTGACCAGATCCACTCGACCCTTGTGCCGTATGGACTTGGCTTCCGCCCAATTGGCGAGGATTGTCTCCCCCGCCTCGTGCACCGCTACGTTTGCCTGTTTAAGAATCCTTGCCGGAGAGAGATCCATATCGTTTCCTAGTGCATTCCGAGGCCGCTGTGTGAGTTTTTCGGAAAACCCAAGGGAGGGAAGCTACTCCTACTGCATTAATTGAGGAACATGTCCCTGAACTCCCGCTCCTTGTGCAGGGCGGTTCCAGTGCCGCGCAGGACGGTGGTCAGGGGGTTGTCGTCCACGATGGCGCTGATCCCGGCATGTTGGGTGATAAGCTCGGGAAGACCGTAAAGTTTCGCGCCGCCTCCGGCCATCAGGATTCCGTGGCCGGCCACGTCGGTCACCAGTTCGGGGGGGCTTTTTTCCAGGGTCCGCAGCACCGCGTTCACTATCGTGTTGATCGGTTCGCGGATGTTCTCCCAGACCTGCTGCATCTCGATCTCTACAGCCCTGGGCACGCCTTCCACGAGATCCTTGCCGGTAACGCGGAGGGTAGGGTTTTCTCCCAGGCTCATCTTGATCTTTTCTGCTGTCGTCTCTCCGACAAGGATCCGATATTCCTCCCGGATGAATCGCTGTATGGCATCATCGATCTCGTCTCCGGCCACGCGGACGGATTCGGAATAGGCCACGGCGGACATGGAAATGACGGCTACCTCGGTGGTACCGCCTCCGATGTCGACCACCATGTTGCCGAGGGGCTCGGTTATGGGCAGGCCGGCCCCGATGGCGGCAGCCACGGGCTCTTCCAGGAGAAGCACTTCCCTGGCACCGGCTTGCTGGGCGGATTCGACCACGGCACGTTTCTCCACCTGGGTAATACCAGTGGGCACGCAGACGGCCATTCTGGGTTTAACCAGCCGCTGTCCCTGCACCACCTTGCTCACGAAGGAAGAGATCATGGTCTTGGTAACTTCGAAATCTGCGATCACCCCGTCCTTCATGGGTCTTACGGCACGGATTTTCTCCGGTGTCCGGCCCAGATATTCCTTGGCCTGCGCGCCCACGGCCAGGATCTGACCATTGTGGCTGCTCAGGGCTACAACCGAGGGTTCCTCGAGGACTATGCCCTGTTTCGGGGTGTAGAGCAGGGTGTTCGCCGTGCCCAGATCCATGGCCAGATCCCTGCCCAAGAATTTGAATAATCTTTTGAGGAGCATCCCTTTATCCACTGTATGATGGGGTTATTTGCTCATACTACGGGGTCATGGAGTTGTTGGCTCTTTTGTGTCTCAGGTGTTTCCCCGTCTAGCCGATAGGGTTAGTTCCCGTCCGGAAAGAGGGCGGGGATCTGGTTGCTCCTTCTTACATGGGAGTCTTCAATGAGCATTCAGGCACTGTATTACGGAGAAGGAGAATAAAATAAGCATATACTTTCTTCAGGGCAAAGGGCAAGCTCAAAGTTTTTATCCCTTCAGTCTCCTGGGGAAGGAAGAACAAAGCAATATTCTGTATGTCTGGAATTAGCTCCCTCGCAACTTGCTCTTAAGATAGAGGTTTTCCAAAAACAGGGAAAGGTACTCCGTGACCATATGCAGGAACTCCTTTTCCTCCTTGGAGAACTCGCGCACGCGATGATCCGCCAGAACAAGTACTCCTCTAGTGCGCATGCGAACCATGATGGGCAGACAGATCGCGCTCTGCAACTCTGGAAGTTTTACACTGTGATTCAGGATACGGTTTGAGAGCTTAGAATTCTCTCTGTTTAAGCTGTGGAGCATAGTATTGTTGCGAAAGACCCAGCCCACTAGCCCCTCCTCGATATCAAACTTTTTGCCCTGGGAGCCGTGGGAAGGGAGAAGTTCGCGGTTGGCTCCCTCCAGGAAATAACCTTTACCAGCACTGTCCCGGGAGGCAAAAAAACAGTAGGTGAAGTCCGTGTATTGGCTAAGGGTGCAGAGAAAGGCGTGGAGGTAGTCGGACCAGCGCCGATAATGCAAGCGTAACAAATACAGGGTTTGGAGACAGGCGTAGTAGTGCTTTTCTCGATTCGTCCCGTGGTCGGGACTGATATCGTTCTGTAGATCCTGAACCAAGAGCGCGAACTGATGCAGAATCTTCTGATCTTTCGTGCTAAAGGATTGGGAGCGTTTGGTGTCCAGGCACAGGGCTCCTTGACCTCTTTCCAGGGGACAGCCCATGAAGGCCTTGATCTTTTCCTGCTTTTCCGAGGAATAGTATCCCAGGCTGTTTCCTGTCCGTTCGAAATCGTTGACCAGAAGGGGTTGATTCTCCCGCAGGACCCAGCCCACCAATCCCTGTCCGGGCTTCAAACGGCACTGGGTCAGAATGTTGTCTCCCAGGCTGAAGAAGGAGGCCAACTTATAGGTGGTGTTGTTTTCAGGCAGGAAAAGGACGGCGGAATAAGCCTCGAATACGCTGCAGAGCAGGCCAAGAATTCTATTGTAGAGGTCCTTTTTAGGCATAGTAATTACATGAAACGCAGTTGAAAGTAGAAACCGAGGCCTCTGTGGAAAGTCTTTTCCTCTGCCTCCCGCATATCTGGCAAAGCGAGGCGAAGGAATCGCATTCTTCTCCAAAAGTTGTCTTGAATGGTTATTTGATTATTAAGTAAGCAAGCAGGATCGGTCAAGCTGTAAGGCCCACTTCAGCTCTGGGGCCAAGGACAGAAGAGGGAATAGACTTGTGGCGGCCGGCTCCGGACCCCATGACGGGAAAGGCCGCAGCTTGGCTATAGGGGACTAAAGCGCAGGATACGGCGGACCGCCTCCTGGCTGTAAAGCGGTCCTCGGCCGATGCCGGGACACTCTCGCTCCACCTCCCTCCAGGCCTCTAGGCTGCTAAGGTTCTTTAACCAGAATGGGAAGCTGTGGCATTGTGCCGGGCGCACGGGGTAAATGCCACAGCTTCCGTCATAGAAGAGGCAGTTGCCATATTTGTCCTCCCTGATGCTGTATCCGTCCCGGAAGGGAAAAAGGAATGTCTGTTTCAGCTCTGCGGGGGTCAGGCACAGATAAGCAGCGATTCGGATCGTCTCGGCAAGGCTCACATAGACTGTCCCCGGCTCTCCGGTGCAGCAGTGTCCGCAGCCCTGACAGGCGAAACGGATGGACCCCGGGATCGGATTCATGGTGTGTTCCTGTTAAATTCCCTTCCGGCGTGGAGAAATCCCTGAGGTGATATCTGCCGGAAGCCGAGATCTCGGAGCCGGGTCGCTGCCTCATGGTTCCGCCTTCCCTTGGTGCAGAACAGGTGGGATCGGCACCGGCAGTCCGAGGACCCGAAATAGGGCACAGGGGTGCCGCAGAGGCTCAGGACCCAAGCAGTTTCGCACTCCTTGCATTTGTCAGCAAGTTTAGTGTAAAGGGCGACCACCTCAGTTTCCGCTCTGGCTAGAAGGTAGTCGATATGCCAGTGCAGCCTTTTGTTGTTTCTTAGGTGCCTGCTTAACCTGCGCCCGAGATTTCGTTGAGCCGAGCCAATATACCAATAGGTGCCGCCGGACAGGCGACACGAGGGCAGAGCGCCTGCGGCCAGGAGCACAGGCCGCCTGAGACGGATACGCAGCGCATATACCCCCTGGTCTTTTTCCAGGGCAAAGGAATCACCGTACTGTTCTGTTGATTCGCGCGATTTCCGCATGTGCCTAACTCCCGGGCAAAGATTCTACTCCTTTCTGCCGGATTCTGTCCAATACCCGTGACCGCCAGGAAAACTGAGCAGTGGAAAAGACGGTGAATAACAAGTTGACAGGCAGTAGGGCATATCCTAGCCTTCCTGTTATGTTCTGTTTGGGAGGCTTGTAGCGCTATTTTCTTTTGTCGAGCACAGACCGAAATGTATGTTGCACATTAGGTCCAGACAGGTGGGTGGGATGCCTGTTGCAGGGTTGGCAAAAAGCAGGGAGAATTCCCTGAAGGAGCCCACAAACCGCCTTTAGTCCAATTCCCTGCGAGTAGCGAGGTAGGGCTACGCGGCAAGGTGGTGGAAAAGGAATGGCCCTCCGGATGGATACACACTATAAAGACCGACGGAAACAATCTATGGTCGGAGGGTATGTTCAACTTCTTGTATAATGTTATTCTGGGCGATGTGACCAAGCTGTGCTATCGCAATTGCCTGGATTATTTCCAGGATGGGGCCGCAGTCTTGGATGTGGGCATTGGCAACGCCCTTATGCTAGAAAAGAACCACGAGCTGATCAGGCAAAAGGGTCTTCGGATTACGGGACTAGATGTAAACGAGCGCTACATCGAGCAAGCCCGGGAGCGTGTGCAGCGCTACGGATTGCAGGACCGGATACAGATCCATCACTGCGGCGTAGAGGAGTTTCGTCCTCCGCATGAGGAAGGCTTCGACTACGTATTATTCAGCATGAGCTTCATGCTCCTTCCAAAGCAGAAGGAAATATTGGAGCGGGCTGGAAATTGGCTCGCTTCGCAAGGAGAGGTTGTCTTTTTCCAGACCATGTTTCAGGACAAGTCCATATTGCTCGACTGGATCAAGCCCAGGCTCAAGTACATCACCAGTGTTGATTTCGGCGAGGCGGTGTACGAGGCAGATTTCTTCCAATTGCTCCGCAGTAGCGGATTCACTGTGACCCGTGACCGGATGTTGAAGCAAAACTGGCTCAAGGCCCAGTATCGGATGATTGCGGCTGCCCCACAGGATTTCGTAGCTGCTCCGACGGAAAACCCCGAGACAGGGTTTCCCCTATAGGGATAGATGATTCCCGGGCTGAGGTGTTTGGCCTTTGATCTATCGGTCCAATCCAATTCAGGCTAAAGCGAGAAGGGATCGACAATGAAGGAAATCGTAGAGCACATCACTAAAGCGTTGGTTGATTATCCGGAGGAGATCGAGGTCACGGAGCAAGAGGAAGAGGGCAATCTGGTCATCAATCTCAGAGTGGCCCGGGAAGATCTGGGCAAGATCATCGGTCGTCAGGGCCGTCTGATTCAGTCCATTAGGACTATCGTCTACGCGGCCGCCAAGAATCAGGAACAAAATATTAATCTGCGTCTGGAGGAGTAGTCTTATTTAATAGGAGGCTCCCAAAAGATAAGTTTTTTTACTAATAATTGATAAAAGCTATCAATTCTATTATCATCTACGCTCAGTGATAAAGAATCCTGTTTTACATTGAGGTGTTGATTGATGCGCCATAGATAACAGGATAAAGTAATGGGAGCTAATCCAAGACAAAAGGAGGAGTGCTATGTCCAAAACGGAACAGAATCTCATGGAGGCATTTGCCGGAGAATCCCAAGCCAACCGTAAGTATCTCGCTTTTGCCAAGCAGGCGGACAAGGATGGCTATTCTCAGGTGGCCAAACTGTTCCGCGCCGCAGCTGCGGCGGAAACCGTCCACGCTCACTTCCATCTGAAAACTGCCGGGGGCATTGGCTCCACCCGGGAAAACCTGCAGGATGCCATTTCCGGGGAGACCCATGAATTCAAGAGCATGTACCCCCAAATGATCGAACAGGCCAGGGAAGAGGGAGCAAATAAGGCCGAAAAGGGATTTATCTATGCCAACGAGGTAGAGAAGGTTCACGCCGATCTCTATCAAAACGCTTTAGACCATTTGGACAGCCTGGAGTCCACGGACTACTACGTCTGCTCTGTGTGCGGTTACACCTGCGAAAACCAGCCGCCGGAGAAATGTCCTGTTTGCGGAGCGGCATCCAAAGCCTTCGGTAAGGTGGACTGATCAGAGACCTGTGAGGTTTGCGAACGGACCGTCTTCGCGCAGGAAGATGGTCCGTTCTTTTTTCCTCAGGCTGGACAGAAGGAAAGATCTTGCCTATAGTGCCCGGGTAATTCTCTGCGGATACTGCTTATTCTTAGAGAATCCCGCAGCGGAAGACAGAAAATCAAAGGGATTATATCACAACCTTTTTGTTTCTTTTTGCGAAAAAAGAATGCTAGCTTCCGGACGGAAACCAGCTCGGCTTACCGAGATCGAATATCCAGTTACCAAACCCTCGATTCTCCATGCAGGCACGCGTATTGACCGTACTGGGAACTGCAGCCCAAGTGCCCACCCGGGAACGTAATCACACAGGTCTTTTCCTGCGGTGGGACAGGCACGGTTTCCTCTTCGATCCCGGGGAGGGAACCCAACGTCAGTTAGTTCAGGCCGGTATCTCGGCCTCGAACATCACCAAGATATTCCTTACCCATTTTCACGGCGACCACTGCCTGGGACTGCCCGGAGTCATCCAGAGGCTCTCCCTGCAACGGGCCGCCCACACGGTGGAGATTTACTATCCCTCTAAGGGGCGCGCCTATTTGGATCGCCTGCTCAAGTGCGTGCCCTTCTATCAGTTCGTGGAGCTGAAACCCTTGCCTGTCGAGGCCGAGGGAATACTTTATTCCGAAAACGGCCTGACCATAAGCGCGGGGATACTGGATCACGGAACACAGACTTTCGGCTACCGCATCCAGGAGCACTCCACCCGGACTATTCATCCCGAACGGCTTCCTCCGGAAGTCTCCGGCAGGAGGATCGGTGAGCTGAAACAGCGGGGACGGATAGAGACAGAGAACGGCCCCCTCCGGCTGGAGGAGGTAAGCACCCTCAAGCCGGGACAGAGCTTTGTCTGCCTCCTGGATACCAGGCTTTGTGAAGAGGCCGAAAAGCTGGCCAGCGAAGCGAGCCTTTTGGCCTGCGAGGCGACCTATCTGGAGAGTGAGGCGGAACTGGCCAAGGAATACCGCCATCTAACCGCAGCTCAGGCCGCGGAGATAGCTAGCAGGGCCCGAGTGGAAAAGCTAGTCCTTCTCCACTATTCCCAGCGCTATCGCTCTTTGGGCCCTTTTTTACGAGAGGCCCAGGCGATTCACCCGGAGGCCTATGCGGCAAGGGACGGAGACGTCATCCCCCTGCCCCGTGTAGAGCGTGAGATAGAGGAGAGGAGCGGTCAGGCTACTGCTAAGACGTAGCGCAGCTGCTCCTTTCTTATTCTCCGCCTCCGGTGTGCGGGCTGACTCCCGCCGAGTACGGGATCTTCCCCATCCACGGGGTGGCCACATAATTCTCATCCCGGCCAGCAGGACACTCGCCGGGAAAAGCAGAACGAGGGATCCGGCTCGTGGCAAATTTTTTCACCCTTCACATAGAACGCTCAGACGGGGAAGTAGTGCTGTACTTTCAGGGGCAGCTGGATCGAGATCGAAGTGGTGAGATATGGGAAGACCTTTTGTCTTTTTTTCAGCGGGAAAATCCCTCCAAGCTGGTCTGCGATCTGGGGCAGGTGGATCGGATCGATACCGCGGGAATCGCCCTGTTACGCAGTCTGGAGCAGCGGTGTGCCCGATATGGTATCGAGCTTTCCTTTCGCCGTCTCCCCGAGATCGCCCATCGCTTTCTCCAGGAGGAACAGCGGCAACGCAGCGGACAAGGTATCGCAGAAGAGATCCAACCCGGCTGGATCACCAGCCTGGGCATGTGGAACAAAGGGAGGTTCAACGCGGCTTTCGATCTTATCCGTTTTCTCGGGGAGTTCATAGCAGCGTGCGCCCGAGTGCTCCGCCGTCCCAAGGAGTTGCGCAGCTGGGAATTTCTGGAGCATCTGAAGGAAGTGGGTATAAATGCGGTGCTTATTATCTGCTTGCTGAATGCCATGACCGGACTGATCGTGGTCTTTCAGGGGATGTCCCTGGCCCGCAGCTTCGGGGCGACCATTTACGTAGCGGACATGGTGGTGCGTTCCGTGGCTGGACAGATGGCACCAGTGCTCACGGCGATCATCATTTCCGGACGCTCTGGGGCGGCCTTCGCCGCCAATATTGGAACCATGAAGATCCGGCAGGAAGTGGATATCCTCTCCGTGTTGAACTTCAATATAATCGAGTTCCTGGTCCTGCCGCGGGTATTGGCAGTCGCCGTCGCCACGCCCTTTCTGATCATGCTTGCGGACACTTTCGGAATTTTGGGAGGCATGGTGACCAGCAGGCTAGTCCTGGATATTCCCCTGCAAAGTTATTTGGCTGAGGTCCAGAACACCCTGGACACTTCCACTATCTTCTCCGGTCTGATAAGGGGAGTGATATTTGGTGCGATCATCGGCCTCACCGGCTGCTTCCAAGGACTGCGGACCGAGCACACCGCCAACAGCGTCGGCGTTCGGGCGACCTCGGCCACTGTCAGCAGTATCATCTTGATTATTCTTGCGGATACGATATTCGCCGTGTTGTTCAACGCCTTCGGCTGGTAAAAAGGGACGGGCCATGCTGGACGGATATCCGAACGAAGATGCGGGGAGAGGAGAGCTAATACGGGTGGAGAATCTCACGGTCGGCTACGGGGAGACGAATATCCTGGAAGATGTGAGCTTCTCCGTGTACGAAGGCGAAATCTTTGCCATACTGGGTCCGAGCGGCTGCGGCAAAAGCACCCTTTTCCACGCCATGATCGGCCTACTGCCCATCAGAAAAGGACGCATCATCATCGGCGGCGAGGAGCTCGGGCCGGAGGAGAGAGTGGATTCCCTGCACCGCATCCGGCACCAGATAGGGGTCCTTTTCCAGTCCGGAGCACTCCTGGATTGGCTTTCCGTGGGAGAGAACATTGCTTTTCCCCTTAGGGAGTCCACCGATCTGCCCGAGGAGATCATTCAGCACATCGTGCAGCTCAAGCTTGAGCTGGTAAGGCTGGAGGGTTGCTCCGAGATAAAACCAGCTGAGCTCTCCGGGGGGATGACCAGACGGGCAGGGCTGGCCGCAGGGATGGCTCGCGATCCCAGGATCTTGTTCTGCGACGAGCCCACCTTTGGTCTTGATCCCAACACTGCCATGGAAATCGACGAATTGCTCATCGAAATGCGTGATTTCCTCAAGGTAACCATCGTGGTGGTCACCCATGTGGTCCCCACGCTGGAAAATATCGCCACTCGCTGCATTATGTTGGACAGGGAGGCGAAGGGGGTCATCGCCTCTGGGAGGCTGGACAGCCTGAAGAACGATACTTCGGATCAGCGGGTGCAAGCTTTCTTTCAACGCCGCATTCCTGAGAGGCAGTCACAAGTATGATCTCCAGGGTGGACTATTTCAAGATCGGTCTTTTTTTCCTAGTCGGTGTTTTTCTTGTCCTGGGCGCTCTGTTCTGGATCGGAGCGATGGAGTTCTACCAGGAAACCGAGGAGTACGTGACCTATTTCGATTCCTCCGTGGAAGGACTGGGCCTGGGCTCCAAAGTGAAGTACCGCGGGGTGGAGGTGGGCCGTGTTACGGAGATCGGGCTGGCGCCCGACGGCGAATTGATCCGGGTAAGAATGGAGCTTAGGCCCGATTTCCGGATTGACCAGTCCCGTGCAGCCCAGCTCAAGCTCCGGGGAATCACAGGAGACTGCTACCTGTCTTTGGTGAAGGCACCGCCCAGATTGGAAGAGATCACTCCGAGTCTGGGATTCGAGGTAAAGCGCCCCTTGATACCTTCTGTTCCCGGCCAGGTGGAACAGGTGACTCAGGCCCTGCGCAAGGTCTACCACAATGTGGAGTCCTTTGACTTGCCGGGGGTGGGGAAAGAGTACCAACGGTTGGCGGCGAACGCTAATTCCGTGCTCGGAGGAGACAGCCTCAATTCCACCCTCAGGGAGATCAGGGCCCTTGCCGAGGAACTGAACACCCTTGCCGGGGATCTGAACAAGGCGGAGCCTGCGACGCGATTGTCCCAAGCCATGCGGGACATTTCCAGGGCCGCCCAGACAGTGGACAAGGCGAGCGCTTCACTGCAGCAGCGGCTCGATTCCCTGCAGCCGGGTGCCCTGTCCGATATTTCTCGCGACACGCAAGATACGCTCAGGGGAATCCAGGAGGCCACCAATTCCACAAGGCTAGAGATCCGGAATTCCCTGTTCCTTCTCCGCCGAAGCCTCAAGGAGATGGACAGGGCCTTGGCCGAAGTCCGTAGCATGGCCCGGACTTTGAAAAAGGATCCCGGCAGGGTCCTAGCCCCGGCCAGGGAAAATGACAATTTCTTCGGGAGATGATCATGCGTGTGAGTGTAGCGATCCTTCTCGCCGCAGTCCTGGTGTCAGCCGGATGTATGCAGCTTTCCCGGTCCAGTCCGCCTGAGAGCGTCTTTTATCGCCTGGAGTACAAGGCCAGGGCAGTGGACTGCGAGCACAGCCTCGAAAAAGGGCTCCTTGTCCGGGACTTCACAGCCGCGGAGCCATACGGCCAGCAACGAATGGTCCTTTTGGGGCGTAACAGGACCATCCGTTTTTCCGGCTCCCGGCAGTGGGTGGCCTCTCCAGGGAACATGCTGTCGGAGAGCCTCCGGCAGGATCTAATGCGAGGGGGGCTCTTCGCGGAGGTGCTTAGTAGCTCCGAGCCCGGTGAGAGCGCCCTGGAGCTAAGCGGTCGGATTCTTACCTTCGCCGCAAAGCGCACCTCCTCCGGGTACCGGGCTGTACTCCGGACCAGGATTCGCCTCAATCAGGCCGGGATTTCGGGGAAGACTCTTTTGGGCAAGACCTACTCCCTTCAGAGCGCTTCCATATCGGACATAGACCAGTCCCGATTCGCCGAGGTGATGAGCGGTCTGGCAGGAGAGCTCTCCGCGAGGCTTCGGGCCGACTTGTGCCGTAAGATCGAGAATTAGGTGCCTGTGGTGAGCTCCGAGAGATAGTTCAGTCTTTCGGTAGGAAAAGAAACCATGCAGGAGGCGGCGAGATGACCAGAGTGGGTCTTGTGGGCCTGGGGCACATGGGTGCGGCCCTGGCCCAGGGATGGAGCCGGGAGAGCGAATTCGAGCTGCGCGGATTCGATGCCGACGCGAAACGGACGGAGTGGTTGGCGAGCCAGGACGTTCTAGGCAGTACCGGCTCTGCGGAGGAGCTTGTCGCGGAAAGCGAATATGTGGTCCTGGCAGTCAAACCACAGCAGATCCGGGAGCTCCTGGAGGGAATCGCCCCTGCGCTTGGCCCTGGGCACTGCCTGGTCTCCATCGCCGCGGGTGTCACCATGGACAGTCTGACTAGTTGGAGCGGCCGCGCCTGTCCGGTGGTCCGTGTCATGCCCAATATGCCCGCACTGGTGGAGGCGGGGGTCTTCGCTGTCTGCCTGGAGGACAGCGCTCTTACTCAGGCGCAGCAGGAGTTCGTGCGATCCCTTTTTCAACTTCTTGGCCGGGTCCACATCCTGCCGGAGCACCAATTCGACGCCTTCACCGCACTGGTGGGATCGGGGCCTGCCTATGTCTACTACCTCATGGAAAGCCTTATCGAGGCAGGGGTAAGCCTCGGGTTCGCCAGGGAGAAGAGCAGGGACATGGTCCAGGGGCTTTTGGAAGGTTCGGTTGAAATGGCAGGTCAAAGCGAGTCCTCGGTTACTGCCTTGCGGGAGTCCATCATGTCTCCCGCAGGCACCACTGGGGCTGGAGTACTAGAGCTGGAGCGCAGGACAGTGCGCAGCGCTATTGTTGACGCAGTTATGGCCGCCTGCAGACGGAGCAGCGAGCTGGGCGGATAAGGTTGACAGCCTCCAGAGCATCACCTTCTGGCGGACCGGAGCGCTCTCGATTGTCCGCGCGAAGCCTCCAGGCGAGAGACGAATACCGCTGGATATCCCGGATCTACGATCCCCTCACCGGCCCCTTTCTGGACCCGATCCGCCGGTATATGGCCGAGATGGTCGGTAAGGCCGGCTATGGCAGAGTCCTGGACCTCTGCTGCGGAACGGGTAGACAGTGCATTCTGCTGCACAGCCTGGGAATCCGCGCCGTCGGGGTGGATCTTTCCCGGGGCATGCTTTCCGTGGCCAAGAGAAAAAGCCCCTCTTCTGTTTCCTACCTCCGTCAGGACGTTGCCAATCTCGGTTTTCGGGATCACTCTTTCCAGGCGATAGTCATCTGCCTGGCCCTGCACGAGAAGCCCCCAGGAAAGCGAGAGGCCATACTGGAGCAAGCCGTGCGTGTTCTCGCTCCCGGAGGTAGGCTATTCCTGCTTGATTTCGCTCCGCCCGCCGGCCCAGCTGGGCGGGCTCTCCGCCTGGCCATAGCCGGAGTTGAGCGCCTTGCGGGACGAGGCCACTACGCAAACTACCGTAGCTATATAAGGGCGGGCGGCTTGCCCGGGATAACGGCAGGTTTTCCCCTGAAAAGGGAAAAGGGCGGAATATTTTTTTGGGGAGGAAATATGGAGCTTGCAGTGTTTTCGCCCCAAAAATAGAAAGCGTGTCTTTCGAGCTCTCCGGCTGCCCTGCGGCTAATTGACCTTTTTCCAATTGAGAGCGACTTTGTAGCCGCATAAGCATCAAGAAGGCAATTTCTTGACGAAGTCTGACCATCCTGATAATTCAGAATTTCCCAGGGTAAGCCGGCGTAGCTCAGCGGCAGAGCAACTGATTCGTAATCAGTAGGCCAGGGGTTCAAGTCCCCTCGCCGGCTCTTGTAGTTTCAAGGGGTTGGAGCATGGCTCTGGCCCCTTTCTTTTGTCCCCGTCCGCTTGCTCCCCATAGGTCTCCCACATAAAAAGCCGAATGACTTTACCCTGGCTTTACTATTCCTTGCTTCATCTTAGCTTCATTCTATGCTCGCGGGTATAGGCCAGTATGGATTGAAAAGGAAACGACCCAATGCTAGGATATTTTAAAGATACCTGTTCCCCTGATCCCAACTGCTGGGGATAGAAATTCTTCCGAACCTTGAGGAGAGCATGCTCTGGCTCCCGGAGATTGAGGAGATCTAGGAGTTGTTAGTCGCTCCGGGAGGTTCGGAATAGATACAATAACTACTAATGTTAGCTCGAAAACCTGTAGTTTTTATCTAACTAGCTCCCGTCTGGAAAGTCCTTTTTCCGCACGAGAACTAGTTACGCTTCTTCTTTTGTAAAAAGAGAACGCAAGAAAGTCAAATGATTACATCACAACTTTTTTGTTTCTTTTTGCGAAAAAAGATTGATGTGTTAAACAAAATATACAATGAGGAGGCATGTATGTTAAAGAGAACAAAATGCTTTGTCCTTGCAGCAGTTATAGTTTTACTTTTTGCAGTACCTAGCTTTTCTGCTGACTATGGAATCCAATTCGGTGGTAGTATGTCAACATTCAATCAATATCCGACAACTTTAGGTGTTAAGATCGCACAAGGCAACTATGCAATAATTCCTAGAATTGGTATGTGGATGGTGGATTATGAAACTAACGATCAGGATGATACTTTGACAGCATTGACGCTTGGAGGAACATTTGACTACTATATTCCTCAGCTATCCGAGGAAAAACTAAAACCTTATATTGGAGGAGATCTTGATATTAGTTTCTGGGAGCTCGATGATAGTCATACCGCTATAAATATAACACCGCATTTTGGCGTGGAATATTGGCTAAGCAAAAAATTTAGTGTTGCTGGCCAAGCAGGGGTTAATTTTGGAGTTGGCGAAGTATTGAATGCAGAGAATCGTGTGGCTACTACTAGTGGAATTTTTGTCACCTATTATTTTTAGCTATTCACTTCTTTTTTGCTTACGTATGTTTGAATTCTCCAATCTTTCATCCCTCTTTTCAACCTGGATTGAGGAATTGCTATTTCTCAATCCAGGTTATTTTTTGAAGTAGAAGCTTTTTTTAAACAGGTTTTAACCCCCTTAGAGAGATGTATAAGTTACAAACTTTGTAGAAAGTGGCGTTACTTGTTCGTTTGCTGAAATTAGATGTATAATTTTAGAAGTAATTATTCGTTACAACCGTACAGCTTTATTTGTAAAAACGATTTAGAATCATTTAATATACATTTGGCGTTTACGATCCAGTGCCTTTACGAGGAATTCCATGGCAAAATCCACTAGGTTTGGTTCTGTTTTCCGCTATCAACTTCTCTGCGTGCTCTGCGCATTGCTGCTTTCTTCAGTCCGGGCCTATCCACAAGAGGTTGCTTATTTCGGTGCAGGAGTGGGTGTATTTAAAGTATTTCATGAAGATGAAAATCCACATTTAAACGGATATGGTTTAATCAATTATCGCCCGGCAATAGATCTGTTTGGGTACGGTACATGGAGCTCTTTAGCTTATACAGACAGGGAAGTCTATTTATCTGGCGGTATTTTGCAAGATTTTTATCTTACAGAGTCCATTGTTATTACACCTAGCTTTGGGTTGGGAATCTATCTGGAGAATGATGGAGCGGATATGGGTAGCCCGCTGGAGTTTCGGCCAGAAGTTAAAGCGAGCTATGAGTTTGTAGACAGGTCGCGTCTCGGAGTATCCTTTGGCCATGTTTCTAACGCTGAGTTGGGCGAGGAAAATCCCGGAGCAAATTATATTTCCGTTATGTACAGCATCCCTTTGAATATAAAATGATATGACTTGCAGCAACAGTTAAGCCTTCGGATACAGAAAATGACGCAAGAAAGCCTCTCCCTGCCGGAAAAAACAGAACTGACAAGGGCCCGGCTCCAAGACATCGCAAGGGAGTACGACCCTGGTTTTGTTTTTGTGGCCTGGACCGGGGGGAAGGACTCCACTGTGGTCCTATGGCTGTGGCGAATGGTTCTCAGGGAGGTTTTTGCGGAAAGCGGACCTGCAGCGCGCGCTCTCCGGCTGGAGACCGGCTTGGATTTTCCCGAGATTTATAAATTTTGCCATGATCTGGTTCGGCAGTGGGGCATCAAGGAAGTGCGCGCCGGGCCCATTCCAGAGGATATGCCCATTGAGCCCGGCTTGGATCCTGTTACCTGCTGCCGCCTGCTCAAGATCAAACCTCTGAGCAGGGCTGTGACGGAGCAAGGTGTGGAGGTCCTTGTAACCGGGCTACGGCGGGATGAGCATCCCGGCAGGGATAATCGCAGCCTGCGGGAACACAGACAGGATCCGCGATACCTTCAGCTCAATCCCATCCTGGAGTGGACAGAAATAGACGTCTGGTCCTTTATCCTGGCCGAATCACTTCCCTATTGTTCCCTGTACGAGCTTGGCTATCGCTCCCTGGACTGCCGTCCCTGCACTGAACAAAGCGAACTGGGAGAGCGCGGCGGCAGAAACCAGGACAAGGAGAGGCAGATGGAGCTGTTGCGCAGCCTGGGATATTTTTGAGTCCTTGCCCAAAAGGTTATCTTTTTTGTATGAAATTGTCTCGAACCTACTGAATTACTTGATAAGATTGAAAGGGAGCCTATCCGGGGAGAGGGCTGTAAGCGCGGGTTTCATCCCATCCTACAAATGCAGGGTATAGCAACATCCAAGCGGATCCACTCCCGAGCCACCAGTGAACAAAGGCACAATTTTCCGTAAGGCAAGCCCTGGAAAATAGGGGCACGAGCTCGGGACTCATGCACTCTACTTCAAAGCCCCGATCTATATGAAACCCAGTGAACACATGCACCCATTCAAAGAATGGGTGCAGAGTGAAGCGCTCTCCCCGGATAGGCTCCGGGCATTTTCATGCTTGGTTGTACCTGCGTTAGCGCAGGCATGAGGGTTATTGACCCTAAGGGAGGAGCTATGCGCATTGTCGTCCTGGACGGATACACTATGAATCCCGGTGACTTGAGCTGGCAGCCGCTATATGATCTCGGCGAATGCACCATTTATGACAGAAGCACCGCGGAGCAGGTTGTGGAAAGGGCGGCTGGGGCGCAGATAGTCTTGACCAATAAGACCCCGATTTCTGCCCGGCACCTGGATGAGCTGGAGGGGCTCCAGTACATCGGTATGCTCTCCACGGGGTACGATGTAGTGGATGTGCATGCGGCAGCGCGAAAAAACATTCCTGTCACCAATGTCCCTGGCTACGCCACGGACTCAGTAGCCCAGATGGTCCTGGCCCATCTGCTGCATTTCACCCAGCACGCGGCGCATCACAGCCAAGGCGTCCGCCGGGGTGAGTGGAGCGCTCGCAGCGATTTCTGCTACTGGGACCTGCCCCTGGTCGAGCTCCGCGGCATGACCTTCGGAGTAGTGGGGCTGGGGAGGATCGGCTCTCGCGTGGCGGATCTGGCCCGTACCCTGGGCATGCGGGTTCTGGCCCACACCCTGTCCGGAAAGAGCACTGTTCCGGAGGGGGTAGAGCTAACGGATCTGGAAACTTTATTGCGGGAGAGCGACGTGGTCAGCCTGCACTGCAAGCTCTCCGAAAAGAGCAGAGAACTGATCGACGCCAAGCGGCTAGCCCTTATGAAGGATTCGGCCCTGCTCATTAATACCTCCCGCGGACCGCTGGTGCAGGAGCAGGCCCTGGCAGACGCCTTGAACGAGGGACGTTTGGCCGGTGCCGGGATGGATGTTATGTCCCGTGAGCCTCCGGCCCCGGACAATCCCCTGCTGACAGCAAAGAACTGTCTCATCACCCCTCACATCAGCTGGGCCACCACCGCGGCCAGGCAGAGGCTCTTGCAAGGGGTTGCGGAGAACATTCGCCGTTTTTTACAGAGCGATCCCGTCCATGTGGTCAATGCATAGGACAGTCTGCTCTTGCGGATTTTCCGGCCTGTTGCGAAACCGACACGCAAAGCGGGCAAGAATTTGGTGTTTCCCTTCCCTGTTGCCATGGCGGCAACGCGGAAAAGGCCGCCTGTGCTCCTCTGAAAATATCAGCCCGGGATAGGCGGTAAATGCGCAAAATCTACCTCATTATGGGTCTGGCCTGTCTTGGCCTCGGCGTGCTGGCCGGGGCACAGGGGGGAGTTGAGCGATTGCTCCTGGGGCTGTATCAGGGGTTCTCCATGCTCCTGCGCCTGAGCCCTTTGCTGCTTCTGGCCTTTGCCACCGCGGGTCTGATGACAGTGCTCATCCCCGAGGAAAAGGTCTCGCGCTGGCTGGGTCAGGAATCGGGATGGAAGGGGCTTCTTCTGGGAGGCCTTGCCGGAGCCCTGGTTCCCGGAGGTCCGTTCATTTATTTCCCCATAGCGGCCTCCTTTCTGGTTTCCGGAGCGGAGATCGGGACAGTGGTCTGCTTTGTGACAGCGAAGAACCTTTGGAGCCTTAGCAGACTGCCTATCGAGATAGCCTTGCTAGGGGTGGAGCTGACATTTATACGCTACGCCGCGACTGCGGTATTCCCCCCGCTGGTCGGGCTTGCCGCTAATCAGCTCTTTAGCGGTTCCATTGAGTCCATCCGTCGGGAAATTCTCGAATTGCAGGGACGTCGCCGCAAGAAGTAGACGGAGGGGAAAAGCGTGGAGCTGTTGCCTGCTATCGCTCTGCTACTGCTTATGAGCGGGTCTTTGTTCCTCATCGGCGTGAAGCGCGGGGACAAAAGCCATATTCAGGGTCTATGGACCGGAGGGAGGATGTTCGTCAGCCTCCTTCCCCTTTTGCTTTTGGCTTTCACATTGGCCGGACTGATCCAGGTCGTAGTGTCCCCAGAGCTTATCCGTTCCTGGTTGGGCCAAGGATCGGGCTGGCAAGGAATCCTCCTGGGGGTCGCCTGTGGCAGCCTGATCCCGGGAGGCCCCTACGCAGCTTTTCCCGTTATTGCAGGGGTCTACCAAGCAGGAGCTGGGACGGGCGCGGCTGTGGCTATGATCAGCGGTTGGACACTCCTGGGCGTGCTCCAGATAATCATGGGGGTCGCCTTCATCGGGGTCCGCTTTACGCTGATCCGCACCCTTATCGTGCTTTTCCTCCCTATTTTGGCTGGATTTATAGTCCTGGGCTGGGGGAGCCTCTGGTAGAGGGCAGGAAGAGAGTTATTGTATTAAGCGGTTTTCAGGGAACTAGCCCAGTGCCTGTTCCGTGGGGCCTGATGAATGCCGGGTAGAGCGGTTTCGAGAGCTCGGAAAAGGAGGACGAGGTGAGCAGGGGCAGTCCCCGAGAGACCAATCCGCACAGCGTGCTTGACAGCCAGGTCGGGTGCGGACGTGTCGGCGTCCTCGACTCAGGTATTGGCGGGGTCTCCGTGCTCCGAGCCATCCATAGCAGGTTCCCCCATCTGGATCTTATCTATGTGGCGGATACAGGGCATGCCCCGTACGGTTGCCTGCGGGCCGCGGATATCAGGCAAAGGTCACGCCGCATAACGGAGTTCCTTTTCCGACAGGGGGCCGACGCAGTGGTTCTGGCCTGCAACACGGCCACTGCCACGACAATCCACAGTCTGCGACGAATATTCTTCCGGCCCATAGTGGGCATGGAGCCGGCGATCAAACCGGCTCTTAGCCTGACCCGGACAGGCCGGATCGGGATACTGGCCACCGAGAACACGCTGGGCAGCTTCCGCTTCCGGGAACTCCTCCTCCGCTGGAGCGGCTGTGCGGAGATCCTGCCTCAGCCCTGCCCAGATCTGGTCCTGGAAGTGGAGCAGGGCAATTGGGACGGGGCAAGGATCCGCTCCCTGCTTAGCTCCTATATAGATCCCTTGCTCAAACAGGGGACAGACGTCCTGGTCCTGGGCTGCACGCACTATCATTTCCTGCGGCCCTTGCTTGGCCAGATCGCAGGTCCAGATATAGCTGTCCTGGACGCCTCCTATCCAGTGGCGAGACAGTTGGGCCGGGTCTTGTCCCAAGAGACGCCACCCTCTCCAAGGCATGCCAGCCGCGGGACGGTTCGTTTTTGGACAAGTGGAGACACGGAATTTTTCCGCAAGCAGCTAGACTGGATCTGGGAGTCAGGATCGCAGATAGAGAAACTTCCAGTATGAAACCTTGAGGCGGTTGAGCTACATCCCTGTCTTTCTGCCGGCTGCCTCTTGGAAAGTAAACAAGACCGCTAGCAGGCGGGAGTTTCGTCCGGAGCGACTATGGAAAGAAATCTTTCCCGCTGCCTTGTTCCGGCGCTTAATAAATGCTAAAAAAGTGAACAAAAGAATAAGTGTGTAGGTAAGAATCCATACAGGGCCTCGTCTTATCGGTCTGACGCATGGGCTGAGCGCTGCAGACGGGCATGACTGAGAAGGTCAAGGAGGCGGTTATGGCCGGGATTAAAGTCGTGACCGACAGCACATCGGATCTTCCCGCTGACCTGATTTCCCAGCTGGATATCGAGGTGCTGCCGATAAACATCGTCCTCGACGGAAAGACCTACCGCGATGAGGTGGACATCACCAGCGACACTTTTTACCGTAACATAGACAGCTACTCCAATGTATACTCCCGCGAGATATACTATACTGACTACGCTTATACATACAAAAGCCTGGTTCGCCGTCACGACCACTTGCTCATCATCCACTGCTCTAAGCATGTAAGCCCCACGTACGACAATGCCGTTAAGGTGCACGAGGACTTCTACAACACCCACGAATGCAAGGTTTCCCTGTTCGATTCCGGCCAGTGCGGACTGGGCCTGGGTCTTCTGGTTATCGAAGCTGCCAAGGCGGTTCAGGCGGGATATAGTTTTACCCAGGTGAACGACTTGGTGAGAAAACGCAGGGACAAGATCTCCTCTTTTTTTTACGTTCCCTCCTTGAAATATCTGCGCAAAGGCCGCAAAATCAGTGGCCTGAAGTCGGCCCTGGGCTCGGCCATGCGGATACGGCCCATATTAACCTTCAATCAGGGGCATATTACATTAACTAGTCGCCTGACCGGGGAACATCATGAAATGGGCGAGAAGTTCCTGGAACTTATCCGTAATGATCTCGGCGAAGAAGAGATCGTCAATCTGGGAATCGCCCATGCGCTAGCACCGAAGATGGGCGAAGAGATGAGGGATCTGATGCTTGAGAACTTCCCCTGTAACAATGTATACCAGTCCTATGTGGGCACTCCTGTGGGGTTAAACACAGGGCCCGGGGCCGTGGGTGTTTTTTACACACGCAAATAGCCCAACAGAAAAATCCTTCGACTGTCTAGATTCCCGCCGGGGACTAAGTAGCACATTCTATGCAAATGCGCTAACCCTACTCACTGTCTTTATCCTTGGGTTGCAAACTGCAACTGTCTTTGTCCGGGCCTCAACCCTTGATACCCAGTTTGGGCAGGACCACCTTGACCAGCAGCAGCCATGCCCCCAGGACAATAGCTAGAGTGATAAACGGTTCCATTCCTTCCTCCCTATTTCAGGGGTTATTCTATTTCCTTGCCTGTTAAGCGCCTGTAGGCCTCTATATATTTCTCGGTAGTGGTCCGGATTACCTCCTCGGGTAGTTGTGGCGGATCCGTGGACATATCCCAATTGGCCCGCAGCCAATCCCGCAGGTACTGCTTGTCGAAGCTGGGCTGTGCCTGGCCCGGCTGGTAGCGGTCCATGGGCCAGAAGCGGGAGGAGTCAGGGGTCAGGACCTCGTCGATCAGCAAGGGTTGGTCCTGGAGCAGGCCGAATTCGAATTTAGTGTCCGCTATGATGATACCTCCCTGCTCGGCAAGGGCGCTTCCCCTGCGGTATAGGTACAGGGAAGCGGCTTGTATCTCCTCGAAGACGGCGTTTCCCAGAGTCTGCCTGGATTCCTCCAGGGAAATGTTCTCGTCGTGCCCCCCGGCCTCCGCCTTGGTGGAGGGGGTGAACAGCGGCCTGGGGAGCCGGTCCGATTCCCGCAGTCCTGTTGGCAGATCGATGCCGCATACGCTGCCGCTCGCCTGGTAGTCCTTCCAGCCGGAGCCGCTGATAAAGCCGCGCACAATGCACTCCACCGGCAAAGGACTGGTTTTGCGCGCAATGACCGCCCGTCCTCGCAGCATGTCTTCATAGGGGCGCAGCTTAGCTGGGAACTGGTCCGGGTCCGTCTCTAGAAGGTGATTGGCCACCCTGTCGCGGAAAGCCTCCATCCAGTGGATGGTGAGCTTATTCAGGACCACCCCCTTGTAGGGGATGGGATCGGGCAGGATCACATCGAAGGCGGACATGCGGTCCGTGGTTACTATCAGGAGGGTGTCCTCATCCACCTGGTAGATGTCCCTGACCTTGCCCCTGGCCAGGAGAGGATATCCCTCGATCTCGGTTTTGGTCACGGTCTGCATAGGAGCATCCTTTTTTCGAACAGTATATGCTAGGCGCTTTAGCTCGTGCCCTCGTTCTCTTTGCGGGAGGCTCGCAAGAGCGCGCTGCGGGCGTGGGCTTCAAGGCCCTCCAGTCGAGCCAGATGGCTGATGGTTGCTGCGTTTTGCTCCATATACTCCCGTGTGGCGGTAATGAGGTTGCTGCGCTTGCAGAAGCTGTCCACGCTGAGCCCGGAAGCGAAACGTGCCCCTCCAGCTGTGGGCAGAACGTGATTGGGTCCGGCGAAATAATCACCCAGGGCTTCCGGGGTGGCGTGGCCTAGAAAAACCGCACCCGCATTTTGCACCCTGTCCAGCCATTCCCACGGGTCCTGTAGGCAGAGCTCCAGGTGTTCCGGCGCGATCCGATTAATCAGGTCCAGGCCGGAAGCGGTGTCCGGCACAGAGATCAGGGCGCCCCAATTGCGCAAGGCGGCGCTTGCGGTTTGTTTCCGTGGCAAGGACTCCAGGTGTTCTTGCAGAGCCTTTTCTACACGGGCAAGCAAATCCGGGCTGCTGGAAAAGAGCAGGGCGCAGGCCTGCTCGTCGTGCTCTGCCTGGGAAAGGAGGTCCGCGGCCAGGAAATCCGGGTCCGCGGACTCGTCCGCGATTATGGCTATCTCGCTTGGCCCGGCCAAGAGATCAATACCCACCCTGCCGTGGAGTAGCTTTTTGGCCAGAGTGACATAGATATTGCCCGGCCCGGCTATGCAGTCAACCTGGGGCAGGGTTTCCGTGCCCAGGGCCAGCCCGGCCACGGCCCAGGCGCTGCCCACTGCGTATATCTCGCGGATTCCCAGGAGGTCGGCTGCCGCGAGGGTATAAACATTAATCCCGCCGTCAGCAGCCGGGGGAGTGACCAGGCAGATTCGCCTTACCCCGGCTATCTGGGCTGGTATGGCGTTCATGAGCAGGCTGGAGACAAGGGGCGTATCCCCTGAACTCCCGCCTGGTATGTAGAGTCCGGCACTGGGCACTGGCCTATGCAGCTGCCCGGTGATCAGCCCCTTACTGCCGGTATCCATCCAGGAGGTGCGCTGCTGATGCCCATGAAAGGAGCGGATGTTTTCCATGGCCCGGCAAATAACCTCTCGATCCGCTGGGTCTATGGATTCAGCTGCGCCATGTACGCGGTCCTCGGTCACTCGTAGCAAGTCCGTGGAAAAAAAGGAGCAATCGAATCGAGAGGTGTAGTCCACTAGGGCATCGTCGCCGCGAACTGCCACCGCATCGATTATGTCCCGGACCTGATCTTCCAGGGAAGGGTCCAATGAAGAGCGGCTGCTAAGCCAATCGTAGACTCTGTCCTGTTCTTCGCCGGAAAAACAGGACAATTTGTTTATGGACATAAACCGGACCTTGTGATTCATAAGAATAAATTGTACATAATATGATTCAGACACCTTGTCAAAACGAGCAGGCTTCCCAGTCACAGTGCCCGGAAATTCGGGACCCCGATTTTCTTCGCATCCCTGAGCGATGGCTCCTTGACCAAGCACACGATTTGAAGTATATGATTACTTTGCTTCACTCGTCTAGGTGGTCTTTTAATTAGCTCCCGCTGCTTTAGGAGCCCTTGACAAGCCGAGCAAATTTGCTAAATTATTCAGTTCCGGTCATTGACAACTAGATAGTGAGTTGGGCGCAGAAGCACGCAGTATCACAGGATTTAACTGGAGAGTTTGATCCTGGCTCAGAATGAACGCTGGCGGCGTGCCTAACACATGCAAGTCGCGCGAGAAAG
>JAIPEP010000072.1 GCA_021737085.1 Desulfohalobiaceae bacterium
GGATTCTCCTTGCTTGTTGAGTTGTTCCAACGAGGCAGCGGAGATAGATCGATGCAATCCCGCTGACTGAATCAGGTTCCTATTCTTTCTTGTGCCCGCATATTCCGGGGAAGAGCTCCCGCAGCGTCTTTTGGTCGTATATCTCGTGGAGCGGCCTCTCCTGTTCGTTGTGCAGCCTGCGGGCCTCCTTGATCTCGAGGTCGCGGCACGAATCCGCAGTTTCCTTTTTCGGGGGCGGAACGAGCTCGCCTTCTTCCGGATCCGGATTTATGCCGCTGTGATTGCTGATCCAGGTGTCGCACTCGTCGTGGGTGCCAAGGAAAAGAAAGATGAAGGAGCCGTGTCTCCGGACAAATAGGAGCCGGTATCCGTCCCCAAGGTCGAATTTGCCCGACTTGTCGATTCTGGCCTCTCCCTTTTTGGTCAGCTTGTTCCGGAGCCACTGCGGGAAATCCTTCCTTCCGGCCAGTTCCAGGATGATGCCCCAGGCACGCTCTGCCGCATCCCCGGCCTTTCCTCCCGACTTCTTCAGGAAGTTCAGCTTAGCTCGGAGTTGTTCCGGGTCGTGAAGTAAAGCGGCCATGATGGATATCGTCCCTGTCGCTTTTTCGGGCCGTCGCTCGCAGATGGTCGAGCAATTGCTCCAGATCAAAATTGTATTTCTCCGCTACGTCGCGAAGGGTTTCAAAAAGGGCGTTGCAGCAGATGCATTCCCCGGCTGCCTCGTCGTAGCTGCGGAAGACATCCTCGGTTTCCCGACAGAGGGAAAGCACATCCAGCACGCTCATGTCCGGGGTGATATTTGTATTGTTCTGTTCTTGGCTCACGAGGGATTCCTTTGCCCAAAGAGCTGTTCTTTAGAAGAGATGTTGGATTGTTGGGCCTTCCGGATATCCGGCTCTATTCGTGGCCACGGAACCGGCTCTCGTCCCGATGCCTGGGCTGTTCCATTTGGGAACGATCTTCGTTTTTTATCAGGCGAAACAAATGAAGATCCAATTGATTTTTGTGATTCGATGAGGCTTCTTGGATTGAGCAGACTGATCGATGGGGAGCCAGAAGCAATGTGCCGGCCTCTTGTGAATGTCATATTGGGGTAAACGCTGAACCCGGGAAAGGTTGGAAGGGGTAAAGCCTGGATGGTGAAGGAGTCGTCAAAACCTTTCTGATAACTGGAAAAAACAAGGCCTTAGAACAGCCTAAACTAAGCGGTTTCGGAGTGTGAGGTATTCCATTTCGATGTGAAATGAATTGGAGTGTAGTGATGACACGGTTAGCTTCATTTTGTGTTGGTAAGATGTTTTGTACGTTAACAGCATAACATTAAAATAAATAATATAGTCAATAAAATTACATGATAAATTTCAATTTTACATTTATCCTTTAATACAATAATTAAATGCGTTAGGCAAAGTCTGGAAGGAGATAAAGTAGGCGCATCACGAATTTGGGTGAGCACCTCTAAGACATGATTTCAGGTATCAAAACTTCCTTGGGGGTGCGTCGCAATGATAATAAATTTTGATACTAGCTTTACCATAAAATAATTGAGCTTTTTCATGAGTCCCAAAAAGTCACGCAGCGTAAAAGAACCTGATAAATGAGATGTATTCTAATTGGGAAGCTTTGATCATATGTGCAACCAATGGTCCTGACATAGAGATGTCCAAACAAATTCTTGAAGCGCCAAAAAAAGAAATATATTTTTTACAGGACAGGTCAGAACAGATTGAATGGATTAAAACTGATAGTGCTTCAATAATAAAAATATCTTAAATGTCGGTAATTAACTATTTAAATAGGAGGAATATTAGATGAATAAAAAAGTATTATTGATAGCTATAACGGCATTGGTTGTTTTAGGAATTAGCACAATTGCGATGGCTGGTTTATTGGATTGGATAACAGGTAGCAAAAAGAGTACAAAGACTAATAATGATATTAAAGTCTCTGATATTACCACAGGTAGGTTGTTATCTATATTGGGAAAAAATGAAGTGATATTAGTTGATATCAGAGATATGAATGCATATAATGGTTGGAGATTAAAAGGAGAGGCAAGAGGAGGTCATATTGCTGGTGCAGTAGACTTTCCGCTTTCTTGGCTTAAATTAATGGAAAGAAAAGATGTTTTAAAAACTTTAAAGTCCAAAGGTGTTAGTCAAAATAAAAGAGTTGTTGTTTATGGTTATAATAAAGAGAATAGTATACAGATGGCGAAATATTTGAAGCGGATAGGTTATAAAAATGTATTAGCTTATAAATCAGGAATAATGGAATGGTCAGATACCAATACTTTACCTATGCAACGTTTAGAGAATTATAAAAAATTAGTGCATCCAGCTTGGGTAAAAGAATTAATTTCTAGCGATAATTCAAAAGATTTTAAAATAGTTGAAGTTAATAATCATTGGACTAAGGAACATGAGTATAATAAAGAACATATACCAGGAGCATTGTTGATAGGAGATAAATTTTTAGAGGATGAAACAACAGAAAATTTTAGGTCCGATGATTACTTAGTAAAAGAGCTCTTATCGAGAGGAATTACTTCAGATACAATGGTTGTATTATATGGAGATAAAAGAATGGCTACTTCTCGTGTGGCATTAGTTTTGATGTACTTAGGGGTAAAAGACGTACGTTTATTAAATGGTGGCTATCAAGCCTGGAAAACTGCAGAATATAAAGTAGAGAAAGAAATTCCTAAAGTAAATTCTGCTAAAGATTTTGGTGTTAATTATCCTGTGCATCCTGAATATATTATGGAAAAAAAAGAAATAAAAGGCCTGTTAGCTGATGAAGATGGAGTTTCTGTTAGTGTTCGAAGTTGGCCTGAATATATTGGGAAAACTAGCGGCTATAGCTTTATTGATGAAAAAGGTCGAATTGCAAGTTCTGTATGGGGGCATGCTGGAACTGATCCTTATCATATGGAACACTTTAAAAATGTTGATTTAACTATGCGTAATTATCATGAGATTGCAGAAATGTGGGAAAAAATGGGGATCACACCTAATAAAAGGGTTGAGTTTCACTGTGGAACTGGCTGGAGAGCGAGTGAGACTTGGTTTGCAGCTTATTTAATGGGCTGGGATAAAATATCTATGTATGATGGAGGATGGTTTGAATGGATTAAAGATGATAGTGCTCCAATAATAAGAGGATTTGAAAGGCATTAATTCAAATTTTTTAATCAGGTTTGTTTGAGTGATCTCCTAAAAAAACAAGAGACTTTTGCTCCTTTTCTGTCTTGTTCTGTCCAGAGTTTTTCTTTGCGCATTGGGGCTGCACCAGCAGTTTATTCTGGAAAATATCAAAACCAGAAGAGCTGGCTCGAATCCCTAACCGCCAATCATCTTCTAGCCGTGGTCGGGGTTTATCTGGTTGTGTAGGTCCCGGTGGTGGCTCTGAGCCTTCCCGGATCAACTGTGCTGGGCTTGGCGGGACCTGGTGGCGGGAGCGCTCTTTGGGGCCTTGACCGGCATGGTTATCGTTTCTTTTGACAGTAGTATCGGGGCCACTCTGGCCTGTGTTATAGCCAGATACATCCTGTGGGACTGAGGCCGGGCCCGTTTCGTGGCCTGCCTGGGTAAGGAGGACGAGGTCATTCGCCGCGAAGGGGCATTTTGTCTTTTTTCATTGCGCCTTATTCCCTTTTTCTCTTTTTCATCATCATCTTGGCATGGGGCTGACCTCCATGTGCCTGTGGACCTACTACTGGGTCTCCCAGTCGTAGACGAAAAGTGCTACGTGGCGCCTGAGACGACAGCCCATCTCGATGTCCTCCATATGTGGGATTTCTGGGAAACCGCCCCCACAGATCGAAAGAGAGACCGGGTAACAAAAAGGGCTTGACTCCCCGTGACGATGCCGGCCCAGCGGGAGCGGCGCAACGTCGGGAACGGTTGAAAGCACGGGCCCTGACCCAGGTTCCGGCTAACCTTGATGGCTCGAACATGCCAGATGAGCATTTTTCGGGGACCTGGTCATATATAAGGTCCATATTTCCCCATGCAATCCGAACATCTCGGTTGAATTACAAATCTCAATTGGCTCAAATGATGCGGCTACAGTATAAGCTCCCTATGAGGATCGCGTCCGATTAGAAGCCTATGGACCCATTTCCTCCCGGCTTAAGCGAATATTCATGCGCGCGGCGACATGGCCAAAAAATGCGTCGTCCACGGCAGACGATTCAAGGTCTTGACCACCGCAAGCCTAGAGCATGCCGCCCAAAGACCTTTTATGCGTCACCTGCTCCACAATCCGACCGAAAGTCGATTCACCGGATGGGTTTATAGGCTCCTCAGGGTCGGCCTCGGGCTCGTCTTCATCTATTCCGGCGCGATCAAGCTCGCAGATACGGCCGGCTTTGCGCATATCCTGGCCAGCTACCAGCTGGTCCCGCCTGAACTCGTCGACTTTGCCGCCCTGGCCATTCCCGGTCTGGAAGTGATCCTTGGCCTGGGTCTCGTTATGGACGTCCGGGGCAGCCTGACCGGCGTCACCGTCTTGCTCTTGGGCTTCTGTGTTGTCCTTTGGCTCGGTATCGTGCGGGGGCTGCACATTGACTGCGGCTGCTTCTCCACAAGCGGGATCCGCGAGCGCAACGCCCTGAAATGGGCCTTTTACCGGGACCTGATCATGCTGGGCGGCATAGGCTATCTTTATGTCTGGCGCTTTGCAGCGGGCCATCGACCTCACTCCGCAGCCCGCATCGTTTTTCTGGCAACCCAAAAAACCAAGGAGCTTGCATCATGGCGCGCAGGCTGACCTCTGTCTCGATTCCCCTTCTCGTCCTGGGACTCGTCGTCTTCCTTGCCACCCCGGCCTACTCCCTGTTTGGCCCGGGAGAGGTCCAGAAGGAGAAGCTGGCTGTGGATCTTGTCCGCGACGTCCGGAAGGGCGACTACAGGCTGGTTACCACCGCGGAGCTCAAGAAGTGGATAGAGAGGGACAGGGAGATGGTGATTGTGGACTGCATGCCCTACGAGGCCAGCTACAAGGAACAGCACCTCCCTGGCGCGGTCCAGTTCCTCTTCCCCAAGAAGGACATGGCCCGGTGGGACTCCTCAAAAACGGGCGGCAAAAGCAAGGAGGACTTCCTCAAACTCTTGGGCCCGGACAAGGACCGAACCCTGGTTTTCTATTGCGGCTTCCTCAAGTGTGATCGGAGCCACAATGGGGCTATGTGGGCCTCGAAGCTGGGATACGAGAACGTGTACCGCTATCCCGCAGGGGTCAAGGGCTGGATGGAGGCGGACTATCCGGTGGAATCGGCTCAAAAATAGCGAACCGCCCGGCAAGTTGGTCCGGAGAGGATCATTGGCCCCTTTATCCCGTCGTTGTCTGGTTCGGGGGCCAACAGGGGCGTTTCCCAGCAAGGCAAGGAGTGTATTCCCATGTCACAGAGCTCGTACTATGATCCCAAGGATCTGCAGGATTTCCAAAACATCACCGAGGACGCCCCGGACCAGGGCAGGGCCTTCTTCGACTACTACGGCAAGGCCCTGGAGGCCGGAGCCCTCAGCGAGCGGGAAAAGGCCCTCATCGCCCTGACCGTGGCGGCTGTTCGGCACTGTCCCTACTGCATCGACGCGTACACCTCCAAGTGCCTCTCCCTGGGGGTTTCCCGCGAGGAGATGATGGAGGCCGTCCACGTGGGCGCGGCCATGAGCGCCGGGGACGTGCTGGCCCATTCCACACAGATGCGCAAGCTCATCGACCAGAAGGAAATGTGATCATGCAACGACAGGAGCAGCTCGACCACCTTTCCCGAACCCCGAACGCGGAACACTTCCATCACAAGCTGGCCCATCCGCTCTACGCCAGGGATGTGAGCATCCTGCAGCTCAATGTGGGTAAGCGCTGCACCCTGAGCTGCAAACACTGTCACGTGGAGGCGGGCCCGGACCGGCAGGAGATCATGTCCAAGGAGACCTTCCTGGCCTGCCTGGAGGTGCAGGAGCGGCACCGCATCCCCACTCTGGACATCACTGGCGGATCTCCGGAGCTCAATCCCCATCTGGAATGGTTCCTGGACCGCGTGGCCCCCCTGACCCAGCGGCTTATCGTTCGCTCCAACCTCCAGCTCCTGGCCGGGGAGGACTACCGCCACCTGATCGAGTTTTTTGCCGAGAGGGGAGTGGAGCTCGTCGTCTCCCTGCCGGCGTACACCCCGGAAAGGGCGGACAAGCAGCGCGGCCCCGGCGACTTTGAGAACTGTGTCCGTGTCATGCGGGAGCTCAACCGTCGCGGGTACGCGGAGACCGGCAGCGGCCTGATCCTGAATCTGGTGCACAATCCCGTGGGCGCCTACCTGCCGGGATCGCAGGAGAGCCTGGAGCTGGAGTACCGCAGACGCCTGGAAAGCGAATGGGGAGTGAGCTTCAACAGCCTCTTTACCCTGATCAACTGTCCCGTGGGCCGCTACCTGGATTTTTTGATCCGATCCGGCAACTTCGAGCCCTATATGGACACCCTGATCCGCTCCTTCAATCCCTCGGCGGTGGAGAACCTCATGTGCCGGGACACCCTTTCCGTGGCCTGGGACGGAGGCCTCTACGACTGCGACTTCAATCAGATGCTGGACCTGCCGCTGGACGGACGTGCCCCGTCCCGCATCAGCGACTTCGATCTCCAGGCCCTGCGCCACAGACGGATCGCCGTGGGCAACCACTGCTTTTCCTGCACCGCGGGCGCCGGCTCCTCCTGCCAGGGCGCCCTGGAGACAGAGTGAGATTTCCAGAGCCGTATCGGTTCTGATGAAGTACAAGGGCCTGGGGATTTTACCAATTCCCAAAGAAGCAAGGCAACAATTATACAGTTGATTAAAGTGTGGTAACGTATATTCTAATTATCCTTCCTGATCACATCAGCTCTTATCCATAACAAAATTCAATTTGCCCTCCAAGCTAGTCTGATATAGCTTTCCATAGTCAATGGATTTAATAGATTTGTTTGTATCTAAAGTCCATTTGTCTTTTGTTTCCCTTCGATCCATAGAGCATGAAAAGCATAAAAAATTTTTGTCGATATATATGAAAAAGAATGATGCATCATACTAAAAGCTGATGTTAAATTATTTATCCTTTCAACAGAAAAAAGACAAAAAAGTAGATAAGGACAAGGAGATGGAATTATGAAGTTAATGACAAAAGCGTTCTTTTTTACTTTCTTTATTCCAGTATTACTTGCGCCTCAAGTCGTCTTGGCGCAGGCATCCAAAAGAGTCACCGGCACAACGGACTGGATGGATGTCGATGCCCAGAACAAGACAATCACATTCAGTGCAACGGTAACCAAGGACGCTTCAAAACCTGCGGTTATATCCTGGGGACGAAGGGGACAGGCCTGGATAGGATGCCGGGGCGGCTCAATGGAAGCTTATTTTATTTTCACTACAGATGTTCCCCGCCCTGAAATCAACAAGGCGATTCAGGATATAGGCGTCAGGTACACAAACCAAATCAAAAAGAACTGGCGTCAACATAAGGGATTAAAAGAAACTACAAGCGTGGATGATTTTCTAAATGGGGACCCGGTCTTGGTCTCCATTCAATTCCAGAAAAACGGGAAAAAGGTGCAAAGACCTCTGGAATACTTTATCCAGGAAAAGATTGAAGTCAAGGACCACGATGCCCGGCGTCCTTATACCCCCCATTTTGTATACCACGGAACCGGAGAAGCCATAGACTCGGGGACCGGCTGCATCGTCTGCCCCTCAGATTGCTACGGTGGCATCATCACGGACAATCGTTTGCCTGTTCGGACCTATGACAGCTGGTACCGAGTTGATTGGGAACGGATGCCGAAGGTCGGCTCAAAAGTAGTGGTCATATTGAATTTTTCTTAAAGCGGGTTTGACTGAATGATCTCCAAGAAAACCAAGAGGCTTATCCTCCTTTTCTGCCTCGTTCTGGCTATCGGTCTCTTTTTCGCATTGGGGCTGCACCAGCAGTTTACTCTGGAAAATATCAAGGCCCAGCAGAGCTGGCTCGAATCCCTGACGACCAATCATCCATTGGCCGTGATCGGGGTCTATCTGGTTGTGTACATCCCTGTGGTGGCTCTGAGCCTTCCCGGAGCAACGGTGCTGGGCCTGGCGGCCGGGGCGCTCTTTGGGGCCTTGACCGGCACGGTTATCGTCTCCTTTGCCAGTAGTATCGGGGCCTCTCTGGCCTGTGTGATAGCCAGATACATCCTCCGGGACTGGGTCCGGGCCCGTTTCGGGGACCGTCTGCGCAGGGTGGACGAGGGTATTCGCAGCGAAGGGGCCTTTTATCTTTTTTCCTTGCGCCTTATTCCCCTGTTCCCCTTTTTCGTCATCAATCTGGTCATGGGATTGACCTCGATGCGGTTGTGGACATTCTACTGGGTCTCGCAGCTGGGCATGCTGCCCGGGACCTTTGTCTACGTCAACGCCGGGAGTCAATTGGCGCAGATCGACTCACCGGGATCAATCTTCTCCCCCAGCCTGATTCTCTCCTTTGCTCTGCTGGGAATCTTTCCCCTAGCGGCAAAGAAGGCCCTGGATATCTACCGTAAACGCAGAACCGGTCACCATTCCGGCCAGGAGCTTAAGGATGGAACAGGTCAGGAGTTGAGGCAATCTTTGGCCCAGATAGCAGAAAATTGTACCTTGTGCGGTGCCTGCCGGAAACAGTGTTCTTTTCTGCAAAAATATGGACTTCCGGGAGAGATGGCTGCGGCTATACAGGAAAAGGGTTCGGCAAAAGCCATTGAAACAGCAAGAGCTTTTGAGTGCAGCCTTTGCGGCTTGTGCTCCGAGCAGTGTCCCGAGGGGCTTCGGGTCCAGGATATGTTTCTGGCCATGCGCCGGGAAGAGGCTATGTCCGGAGCCCTGGATGAAAAGCGGTATGCAGCCATCCTGGGCTACGAACGGCGCGGAAATTCACGGGCTTTTACCTGGTATGGCCTGCCCCAAGGGTGCGATACGGTCTTTTTCCCCGGATGTTCATTGCCTGGGTCCAGGTCTGAAGCCACCTTCCGTCTCTATGAACATCTGGCCCAGACCATTCCCAATCTGGGCGTGGTCCTGGACTGCTGCAACAAGCCATCCCACGATCTGGGCCGGCAGAACCATTTCCAGACCATGTTTTGCGAAATGCGGGAGTGGCTGCTTGGTCAGGGGGTGAAACGGATCCTGGTCGCTTGCCCCAACTGCTTTAAAATTTTTCAAGAATACGGCCAGGCTTTTCAGGTGTCTTCGGTATGGGAAGTTATAGACGGCAACGACCGGCTGCCGGCTCCTGAAACGACGTCGGGCGAAATCACCATTCACGACCCTTGTCCGTTACGCTTGGAAGACAGCCAGCATGCCGCTGTCCGAAGCATTGTTGCTCAATATGGCCTGGAGATCCATGAGATGCGGCATAAGGCAAGGAAGACCCTTTGCTGCGGGGAAGGAGGGGCTGTGGGGTTTGTGAATCCACAGCTGGCCCAGGAATGGGCCGAACGACGTACCGAAGAGGCCGATGGACGGCAGATTCTGACCTACTGCGCTGGTTGTGCCGGCTTCCTGAACCGCAAGGCCCATGTCCACCATTTGGCCGATCTCTTACTGTGGCCGGAAAAAACTCTGAATGGCGCTGTTAAGACGGCCAGGGCTCCCTTTACCTATCTGCATCGCCTGGCCCTGAAAAGACGCTTTCAAAAAACAGTCCCAGCGGTCCGGAGCCGGGAACGTCCTAGCCCAGCCCAACAACAGGTCGAAGCCTGCACAAGAAATGAATGCCTGTCCTCCATAATCCGGCGAAGCATTACTTTGTCCGCGGTCCTCATACTTTGTGCCGCCCTGTTCTTTGTCTTCCAATATCGTATGCATCTGTTGGACTCCCATGTCTATACCGCCCAGTTTCACCTGATGCTTATACAGAGCAATATGGCCTCTGGCAATACGCAGCTCCTGGCCGATTACTTCGCAGCCTTGGGCCCCTTGGGCGGATTGCCTCACATCATTGGGACATATGTGGTCCAAAATATTCTGGCCCCTTTTGGTTCACCCGTTGCATTCCTTTCATTGCATCAGGCTTTCGGACGGGTTGGGGGAACGATTTTGAGTCTTACCGGCATGTTCGGCTCAGGCTTGTTTGTCTTCGGTCTCGGCCGTCTTCTTTTTGGTCAGGTCCTGCCCCTTTTGCGCAGGACATGGGCCCCGCTTTCCCGAGCGCTTTTGCCTGTCCTGGGAATACTGTTGGCAGTGCCTTTCATCCCCCTGGCTCTCCCGGTGTTGGCTGGGGCAGTAACCCGCATACGTCCGCCAGCCATGCTCTTGACTCTAATAGCCGCTTTACTTGTTCGGGTGATGGTTCTTTCCATTGCCACTACTCTCTAAAAGGCAAATCTGGCTCACAATTCTGAAGATTATAAGCGTAAATACATTCTACCAGCCTTCATTATTTCAGAAAATTACAAATCTGAACTACAAAAAAGAATCAAACAGCAGAGCCAACCAACATAAATTAAACGATTATTTGTTGGGATCGAGTGAAGCTCTACATATCGTTTACAGAGCGCCATTCGGCCTGATAGGAAACATTGAGCTGCTCCCTTATCAGCCAAGCCGAATGCAGCGTTGTTCCGGCGGGTTCTTCCCATCCATAACCCTGGTAGAGTCGCAGCCATGATCAAAAACATGCAGGAGCTAATCACCGAGCTGGAAGCCTCTGGCGAGCTGCACCG
>JAIPEP010000073.1 GCA_021737085.1 Desulfohalobiaceae bacterium
TCCGGGTGGAGTACCAGACCGAGGACGGGGAGGCCCTGCGCAAGGACCAAGACTACGCCCATGTTTCCGCCTGGGAGTACACCGGTGTGGGCAGGGAGCCGATTATGCACAAGGAGCCGCTGCAGTTCGAGGAAGTGTCCCCGAGCACAAGGAGCTACAAGTGATGGAATTCCGATTGCGCGTGTGGCGTCAGGCCGGCCCGGACGCGCCAGGCGGTTTCGAGGAGCATGTGGTCCGGGAGGTGAAGGAGGACATGTCCATCCTGGAGGTGCTGGACCAGCTCAACCAGGACCTGGTGAAGGAGGGACGCGATCCCATCGCCTACGAGAGCGACTGCCGGGAGGGTATCTGTGGCGTCTGCGGGCTGGTCATCAACGGAGTCCCCCATGGGGAGCAGAGAAAAACTACCACTTGCGAGCTACGCATGCGCCACTTTTTTCCTGGCCAGACCATCAGCGTGGAGCCCTTCCGGGCGGGGGCCATGCCCATTATCAAGGACCTTATGGTGGACCGCACCGCCCTGGACCACTTGATCCACAGCGGGGGCTACGTCTCCACCCGCATCGGCAGCTCCCCGGAGGCAAACACCATCCCCGTGGCCAAGCAGGACCAGGAGGAGGCCATGGACGCGGCGGAGTGCATCGGCTGCGGCGCATGTGCGGCCGCCTGCCCCAACGCCTCGGCCATGCTCTTCATAGGGGCCAAGGTGTCCCATCTGGCCAAGCTTCCCCAGGGCCGTCCCGAGGCGGCGCGTAGGGTGATGGCCATGTCCGGACGGATGCAGGAGCTGGGATTCGGCAACTGCTCCAATCACTACGAGTGCCAGGCGGTCTGCCCCAAGGACATAGATGTTAAGTTCATTTCCCGGTTGAACCGGGAGTTTATCAAGGCACTGTTCAAGAAGAGGAATTAGTCTGCAAGGTTTAACTGAATACCCGGAACAAAGAGGCGCCATGGCCAGCATAGCAGCGGAAAGGATCCAGCAGAAGGTGCGCGACATGGTGATCCGCGTCAGTCGGGACCTTCCCCGGGACGTGGTCACCGCCCTGCAGGAGGCCAGGGAAAGGGAGACCTCTGAGAGCGGCTGGCAGATCCTGGACGAGCTCCTGGAGAACGCCGAGCTGGCCCGCAAGCAGGACCTGCCTCTGTGCCAGGACACCGGGGTGGGAGTCTTCTTTGTGGAATACGGGGAGGACTGCCGCGTGGAGGGGGACAGCCTGCCCCGCGTCCTGGAGCGGGCCATGGCCCAGGCCTATGAGGAGGGGCTGCTGCGCAAGTCCCTGTGTCATCCCTTGACCAGACAGAATACCGGGGACAACACCCCGGCCCTGATCCATACCGACCTGGTTCCGGGCAGCGAGCTCAGGATCCGCTTCATGGCCAAGGGCGGGGGTAGCGAGAACATGTCCCGCTGCACCATGCTCACCCCGGCCCAGGGCTGGGAGGGGATCAAGGAGTTCGTCCTGGACCGGGTGGCGGCGGCGGGTCCCAACCCTTGTCCGCCCACCATCGTGGGCGTGGGCGTAGGGGGATCCTTCGACCAGGCCCCCCTGCTGGCCAAGAAGTCCCTGTTCCGTCCCCTGGACCGGGAGCATCCCCAGACGGAGATCGCGGAGATGGAGCGGGAGCTGCTGGGCGAGATCAACTCCCTGGGAATCGGCCCCATGGGACTGGGCGGCCGGACCACCAGCCTGGGAGTTCGCATGGAGATGGCCCCGTGTCATATCGCCAGCCTCCCAGTGGCGGTGAATATCCAGTGCCATTCCTCCAGGCACGAGGAGGTGGTGTTCCCATGAAGACCCATCATTTGCGGCCGCCGCTGAGCGAGGAGGCGGTGCGGGAGCTTCGCATCGGGGACAGGGTCTATCTTTCCGGTAGGCTGTATACCGCGCGCGACGCGGCGCATAAGCGCCTGATCCAGGCCCTGGATCAGGGAGAGGAAATCCCTGTTCCCCTGCAGGGAGCGGTGATCTACTATGTGGGTCCCACCCCGGCACCGCCGGGCCGTCCCATCGGTTCCGCAGGGCCCACCACCAGCTATCGCATGGACTCTTTTTCCCCCAGGCTCTACAGTCTCGGCCTCAGGGCGACCATGGGCAAGGGCAGGCGCAGCCCGGAGGTGAAGCAGGCCCTGCAGCAGTACGGAGGGGTCTATCTGGCGGCCACCGGCGGGGCTGGAGCCCTTCTGTCCCAGTGCATCACCAAGGCCCGGATCATCGCCTACGAGGATCTGGGGCCAGAGGCTGTGCGCGAGTTGAGCGTGGAGAATTTTCCCGCGGTTGTGGCCAACGATTCTCACGGCGGGGAGCTTTTTGCCCAGCCACGGCGTAGCGGCTGATGCCGGGATCGAGCTGGGTCGGACTGGCAGATCCAAGCAGTTAATAGCAGAATCAAATCTGGAGCTAGGCGCTATGGAGAATAAGGAGAAGAAAATAGCGGCCATCTCTGCTGGACTGGCCTACTACCTGCAGGAGGAGCAGGAGAGCCTGCAGGTGTTGCAGCAGGCGGAGGCCCAGACTCCGCCGCAGCCGCGGCCCGTCTTTCCGGGGAACAGCCCCTGGGCCATGGCGGGCAGGCAGGCGATCATGGAGAGGCGCTTGCAATGGCAGCTCCGGTTGGCCAGATGAGCCGGGACGGTAGGGGCAGATAAGCGGGTCCTATCCGGGCCCCTTCCCCTTGAGAGCAGCAGGAGAAAATCGCCGCAAAGGAAAGGAGAGCATAATGGTGGATACACATACCCAGCTTCAGGCGGCAGGCCTGGAGGAGGAGATGCAGGTGGACAATCCGCTCCAGATCCAGGACCTGACCATGCGGGACGGGCATCAATCCCTGTTCGCCACGCGAGGTCGGACCGAGGATCTGGTGCCCATTGCGGAGGAGATGGACAAGGTGGGCTTTTTTGCCATGGAGGTCTGGGGAGGGGCCACCTTCGACAGCATGCACCGCTTTCTGGGCGAGGATCCCTGGGAGAGGATACGGACCTTGAAGAAGCACGCCACCCGGACCCCCTTTTCCATGCTCCTGCGTGGGCAGAACCTGGTGGGCTACCGCAACTATCCGGACGACGTGGCCCGGGCCTTCACCGAGCGCTGCTGCGAGAACGGGATCGATGTCTTCCGGGTCTTCGACGCCCTGAACGACTTCCGCAACTTCCAGACCGTGGTCCAGGTCATCAAGGAACAGGACAAGCACTTCCAGGGTGCTATTTGCTATTCCCTTACCGAGGGGCGCATGGGCGGAGAGGTCTACACCCTGCAGTACTACCTGGACAAGGCCAGGGAGCTGGAGGACATGGGTGCGGACACTATCTGCATCAAGGACATGGCCGGGATCATCGCCCCCTATGACGCGTACAGGCTGGTCAAGTCCCTGAAGGAAACTGTGCATGCGCCCATCCATCTGCACAGCCACTTCACCTCCGGCATGGGGGATATGGCCATGCTCAAGGCGATCGAGGCAGGGGTGGACATCATCGATGTTTGCCTTTCCCCCTGGGCCTATCGGACTTCCCATCCCGCCCTGGAGCCGTTGGTGGGCTCCCTGCGAGGGACCAGCCGGGACACGGGCTTCGATCTGCGGCAGTTGACCAAGTGCGCGGAGCACTTCAAGGAGATCACCCTCAAATACCGCCATCTGCTGGACGACCGCATCTCCATCATCGACGCCAATGTCCTGCTGCATCAGACTCCGGGGGGCATGATCTCCAACCTGGTCAATCAGCTGCGGGAGATGGACGCTTTGGACAAGCTGGACCAGGTCTTCGAGGAGCTGCCCCGAGTGCGCCGGGAGCTGGGACAGGTCCCGCTGGTCACGCCCACCAGCCAAATCGTGGGCATTCAGACGGTGAACAATGTCCTGTTCGATACTCAGGACGAGCGCTACAGGATGATCACCGCCCAGGTGAAAGACCTCTGCTACGGGCTCTACGGCCAGACCCCGGCCCCCATCGATCCGGAGCTGCAGAAGAAGGCCCTGCAGGACTATCCGCGAGGAAGCGAGCCCTATTCCGGCCGTCCTGCAGACATACTGGAACCGGAGCTGGAACAGGCCCAAGAGGATACCAAGGGGCTGGCCAAGGATATCGACGACGTGCTCATCTATGCCTTGTACCCCACCACGGGCAAGAAGTTTTTGCGTTGGAAGTACGGGTTCGAGGAGATGCCGGAGGAGGTCAAGCCGAGGACCATGGAGGATGTGCGCAAGGAGCAGGAGCTTATGGAGAAGGCCAAGCGCGGGGAGCTGGTGGAGAGGCCGGCCAAGGAGCCTCCGCCCAAAGGCCAGAACCTGCGCACCTTCAACGTTTTTGTGGACGATGAGTATTTCCGGGTGGAAGTGGAGAATACGGACAGCCGGCCCCTTATAAGCTCTGTTACCCCAGCGGGGCAGCCCCAGCAACCCGTGACGCAGCAGCCCGGGGTTGCGCAACCAGCGGAGCCACAGGCCCGGGAGCAGACCGAGCCTGCTGGTCCCGAGCCTCAGGAGGAGAGCGAGTCCTCCCCGGGCGGCGTTCCGGTGGAGGCACCCATGCCGGGCATGGTCATTCGCTTCGAGGTGGAGGTGGGGGACAGCGTGGAGGATGGAGATGTGCTGCTCATCCTGGAAGCCATGAAGATGGAAAACTCCATTACCGCTCCGGCATCGGGCACGGTCAAGGATATCCCCTTCCAGGAGGGGGATAACGTGCACAAGGGAGATGTCCTGATTGTCATCGGCTGACTGGGTCGGCCGGCGTTTTGGGGCAACCCTAATCCAGCAAAGGAGATACTATGCCCGCGCGAAAGAAGATAACCATTGTGGGAGCCGGCATGGTGGGTGCGAGCGCGGCCCACTGGGCGGCATCCAAAGAGCTCGGGGATGTGTGCCTTGTGGATATCGTGGAGGGCATGCCCCAGGGTAAGGGGCTGGATCTGCGAGAGGCATCGCCGGTGGAGGGGTTCGATTCGGATGTGGTGGGCAGCAACGACTATGCGGACACCGCGGGGTCTGACGTGGTGATCATAACCGCGGGCCTGCCCCGCAAGCCGGGCATGAGCCGGGACGACCTCGTGGCCAAGAACACGGAGATCGTCAAGTCTGTCACCGAGCAGGTGGCGTACTATTCTCCGGAGGCCGTGCTCATCGTGGTCTCCAATCCCCTGGACGCCATGGTCTATGTGGCGCACCAGGCCAGCGGGTTCCCTGCCCACCGCGTAGTGGGCATGGCCGGAGTCCTGGATTCGGCCCGCTTCCGGACCTTTATCGCGGATGAGCTGGACGTTTCCGTGGAGGATGTGACCGCCTTCGTTCTGGGCGGACACGGGGACAGCATGGTCCCCCTGCCCCGCTTCAGCTCGGTTGCCGGCATCCCTATCACCGAGCTGCTCAGCCGGGAGAAAATCGAGGAACTGGTGGACCGGACCCGCAAGGGCGGCGGAGAGATAGTGGGCCTGCTCAAGACGGGCAGCGCCTTTTTCGCTCCCTCCGCAGCTGCAGTGCAGATGACGGAATCCGTGCTCAAGGACAAGAAGCGGATACTGCCCTGCGCCGCATACTGCGACAAGGAATACAACGTGGGCGGCTACTTCGTGGGAGTTCCCGCCAAACTGGGTGCCGGAGGGGTCAAGCAGGTCATCGAGTTCAATCTTACGGAGGAGGAGCGAGAGCAGCTCGAGGGGTCCGTGCAGGGAGTGCGGGAGTTGGTGCAGACGATCAGTATGTAGGCGTAGCAGAGGACAGAAGACAGAGAACAGAGGGTCCTTGCTTGAAACGCCTGCACCATCCGCTGCTCCCTCGTTTGAAAAAGGCTTCACCCCACGCAGGAGAAGGTCGGCGGCTTTTATTCAAAGGAGTTTTGCCATGGCCGAAGAGAAAAGGATTCGGCGGGTCTTGATCGGCAAGCCCGGTCTGGACGGCCACGATCGCGGGGCCAAGGTCATCGCCCGGGCGCTCCGGGACAGCGGCTTCGAGGTCATCTACACCGGCATCCGCCGCACTCCGGAGCAGATAGCGGCCGCGGCGGTCCAGGAGGATGTGGACGCAGTGGGGCTCTCACTGCTGTCCGGGGCGCATATGGAGCTCTTTCCCGAGGTGGTGGAGCATCTGAAGCAGCGTGGCGCCGGGGACATTCCCGTCATCGGCGGCGGGATCATTCCGGAGGAGGACGTCCGCGCCCTCAAGGAAAAGGGTATCCGGAAGGTCTTCACTCCGGGCACCTCCATCCAGGAGATCGCGGACGCCTTCCGGGAGCTGGAGCCGGAGGGAGCTTGAAGGGCCCATGCGGGTAGCGCATAAGCGGAGTTTATGGACATAGAGGCAGTCATCTCCGGAATCGGCGAGCGTAACAGCCGGGCCATCGCCAGGGCCATATCCCTGGTCGAGGAAGGGAATCCTGGAGCGGAGCGAGTTCTCTCCTCCCTGGATCCCCCTTCAGTGGAAAAAGCCATGGTCGCGGGTATCACCGGCGCCCCGGGGGCGGGCAAGTCCACTCTCACGGACAAGCTCATCTCCCACTGTCGCGGTCTGGGCAAGAGGGTAGGAGTGATCGGGGTGGATCCCTCCTCTCCCCTTACCGGCGGGGCCATCCACGGGGATCGGGTGCGGATGATGCAGCACGCCCTGGACGAGGAGGTGGTGATCCGTTCCATGGCCACCAGGGGGCGCCTGGGCGGCCTCTGCGCCTCCGCCGGTGCTGCGGCCAGGATAATGGCGGCCAGCGGCTGCGATCCGGTGATCATCGAGACTGTGGGGGTGGGGCAGTCGGAAATGGACATCATCCGCATCGCGGATGTCACCGCCCTGGTCTCCGCCCCGGGCTTGGGGGACGACATTCAGGCCCTGAAAGCCGGCCTCCTGGAGGTGGCGGACCTCATGGTGGTGAACAAAGCGGACAAACCGGGTGCGGACATGCTCTCCATGGAGCTCAAGGAGGCGGTCGGGGATCGCGAGGGCCGCGTGCTGGAGACCGTGGCCTCCAAGGGCGAGGGAATCGCGGAGCTCTTCCGGGCAATAACAGATGTTTTTGGGAAAAACGTGAACAGTGGTGAACGGGACAGACGCAGATGCGAGGCGCGCAGAGCGGAAGTGGTGGACTGGTCCCTGGAGATGCTGCGTCCCCACCTGCAACGGATGGCCCAGGGGGAGGAAGTCCTTTCCGGCGATCCACGCAACAGGGCCAGGGCTATTGTGCAAAGCCTGTTGCCACCAGAAGACAGATGACAGAAGACAGAGGACAGGTTTCAGAGTACAGAAGACAGAGAACGGAGGACAGAGGAGGCAAGAGGCAGCTTCCCGGAGAGGGATGAGCTTTTTCAGTAGTGCCATGGGAAGCATTTTCTGTGCTCTTACTTCTGTGTGCTTACATCCGGCATCTGATGGCTGACGTCTGATCTCCGATATCTGACTCTGTCCTCTGTTAAAGGAGGTCTGCATGGCAAAGCATCCACAATACAAGGAATGGGAGGAGAAGACCCTGGGCAAGGCGCTGCAGAAGATGCCGGAGCGCAAGGCCGAGTTCAAGACAGTGGGCGGCCTGCAGCTGCCCAGGCTGGCCCTGCCCAAGGAGATCGACGCGGAATATATCCAGAAGCTCGGCTTCCCTGGGGAATACCCTTTCACTCGCGGGGTGCAGCCCAGCATGTACCGCTCCCGCCTGTGGACCATGCGCCAATACGCCGGTTTTTCCACTGCCGCGGAGACAAACAAGCGCTACCGCTATCTGCTGGAGCAGGGCCAGACCGGGCTCTCCGTGGCCTTCGACCTCCCCACCCAGATCGGATACGACTCGGACCACCAGATGAGCCGCGGGGAAGTGGGCAAGGTGGGCGTGGCCATCGACTCCCTGGCGGACATGGAGGTCCTCTTTGACCAGATCCCCCTGGGCGAGGTGTCCACCTCCATGACCATCAATTCCCCGGCGGCGGTGCTTCTGGCCATGTATGTGGCCCTGGGGGAGAAGCAAGGCGTGGACCGGGAGAAGATGCGCGGCACCCTGCAGAACGACGTGCTCAAGGAATACGTGGCCCGGGGCACCTTCATCTATCCCCCCAGACCCAGCCTGCGTATCATCACGGACATCTTCGAGTGGTGCGGCCAGAATACTCCCTCCTTCAACACCATCTCCATCTCCGGGTACCACATCCGTGAGGCCGGCTCCACCGCGGTGCAGGAGGTCGCCTTCACCCTGGCCAACGGGATCTCCTACGTCCAGGCCGCCCTGGAGGCAGGTCTGGACGTGGACGTCTTCGGCAAGAGGCTGTCCTTCTTCTTCGGCGCGACCACGGATATTATGGAGGAGGTGGCCAAGTTCCGCGCCGCGCGGAGGATGTGGGCCTCGATCATGCGCGACCGCTTCCAGGCCCAGAATCCTCGCAGCTGGATGCTGCGCTTCCACACCCAGACCGCGGGGCACACCCTGACCGCCCAGCAGATAGACAACAACGTGGTCCGGGTGACCCTGCAGGCCTTGTCCGCCGTGCTGGGCGGGACCCAGTCCCTGCACACCAATTCCAAGGACGAGGCCCTGACCTTGCCCACGGAGGAGTCCGTGCGCACGGCACTGCGCACCCAGCAGGTCATCGCCCACGAGTCCGGGGTGCCGGACAGCATCGATCCCTTGGGCGGCTCCTATCTTTTGGAGGAGCTCACGGATCGCATCGAGAGCGAGGCCTGGGAGCTGATGCAGAAGATCGAGGACATGGGCGGGGTCATCCCGGCCATCGAGCAGGGTTTCATCCAGCGCCATATCGACGACGCGGCGTATACCTATCAGCAGGAGGTGGAGAACAAGGAGCGCATCATGGTCGGGGTCAACGAGTTCAAGAGTCAGGAGGAGGTCAAGGTGCCCCTCCTGCGGATCGATCCCGAGGTGGAGCGGGCCCAGGTGGCCCAGGTGCAGAAGGTGCGCTCCGAGCGGGACGAACAGGAGGTGGAGCGTAGCCTGGCCGCCCTGCGCGAGGCCGCCCAGGGTGAGGACAACCTTATGCCTCCCATTTTGGAGGCGGTTAAGCAGTACGCCACCATCGGCGAGATCTGCGACGTAATGCGCGAAGTTTTCGGGATTCACGAAGAATAGACATTAGGCCATTAGGCGATAG
The DNA here is from genome assembly GCA_021737085.1 of Desulfohalobiaceae bacterium. Taxonomy (GTDB): domain Bacteria; phylum Desulfobacterota; class Desulfovibrionia; order Desulfovibrionales; family Desulfothermaceae; genus JAIPDU01. The sequence goes on from JAIPEP010000073.1 coordinate 9,072, forward strand.
CCTCAAACCTATAACACTGGTTCGAGGGGCCGCATATGACTTTGACTGTTCAGGAAAAAATTCGCGAGCTGTTGGATACGGAGGAGGAGATCCTCCAGATGGGCGGGGAGAAGGCGGTGGCCAAGCAGAAGGAGAAGGGCAAGCTCACTGCCAGGGAGCGCATGGAGCGCTTCTTCGACGAGGGCACCTTCCAGGAGACGGACATGTTCGTCAAGCACCGCTGCACCAACTTCGGCATGGAGGAGGTGGACATCCCCGCAGAGGGCGTGATCACCGGGTACGGCAGGGTCAACGGCCGGATGGTCTGCGCCTACTCCCAGGACTTCACCTCCCGGGCGGGGACCCTGGGCGAGATGCACGCCAAGAAGATCTGCAAGATCATGGATCTCGCCCTGAAGAGCGGGGTGCCTGTGGTGGGGTTTAACGACTCCGGTGGGGCGCGGATCCAGGAAGGCGTGGACGCCCTGTCCGGATACGGGCAGATCTTTTTCCGCAACTCCAACGCCTCCGGGGTGATCCCTCAGATCTCGGCGATCATGGGCCCCACAGCCGGAGGGGCGGTCTATTCCCCGGCCATGACCGACTTCGTGTTCATGGTCAAAAAATCGAGCTACATGTTCATCACTGGCCCGGACGTGATCAAGTCCGTGAGCGGGCAAGAGGTCACTTTCGAGGAGCTGGGTGGGGCCAGGGTGCACAACGAGAAGAGCGGAGTGGCCCACTTCGCCTGTGAAAGCGACGAGGACGCCTTGGATAGGATCCGTCAGTTGCTTACCTTCCTGCCGGGGAATAACATGGAGGACCCGCCCCTGGAGGCTCCAGGGGACGATCCCTCCCGCGAGATCCCGGATCTGGACGAGATTGTTCCGGACAGCTCCCGCAAGGCCTACAACATGAAGAAGGTCATCAGCGCCATCGCGGACAATGGGGAAACCTTCGAGCCGCACGCCAAGTACGCCACGAACATGATCACCTGCTTCATGCGACTCAACGGATGCCCCGTGGGGGTCATCGCGAATCAACCCACCGTGTTGGCGGGCTGCCTGGACATCGACGCCTCGGACAAGGCCAGTCGCTTTATTCGTTTCTGTGACGCCTTCAACATCCCCCTTCTGACCATCGCGGACGTTCCCGGGTACCTGCCCGGGACGAAGCAGGAATGGGGCGGAATCATCCGTCACGGGGCCAAGCTGTTGTGGTCCTATTCCGAAGCCACCGTGCCCAAGATGCTCCTGGTCACCCGCAAGTCCTACGGAGGGGCCTATCTGGCCATGTGCTCCAAGGATCTGGGCGCGGATATGGTCTTCGCCTGGCCCTCTGCGGAAATCGCGGTCATGGGCGCCAGTGGGGCGGCGAACGTGATCCACCGCCACGAGATCAAGGAGGCGGAGGACCCGGAGGCCAAGCGGGAGGAAAAGATCCAGGAGTACGAGGAGATCTTTTCCAACCCCTACCGGGCGGCGAACCGGGGCTACATAGACGCGGTGATCCAGCCCAGGGAGAGCAGGCGCAGGCTCATCTCCGCCCTGGACATCCTCAAGAGCAAGCGCGAGACCCGCTCGCCCAAGAAACACGGGAACATCCCCCTGTAGGTGCCAGGGGTCGGAAGTCGGATGTCGGAGGTCGGA
>JAIPEP010000074.1 GCA_021737085.1 Desulfohalobiaceae bacterium
GTAGTTCGTCAGGAAGGTCAAAGGTGAGTGTGCCGCCGGGTCCGGTGTTACAATCTGGACGCTATTCAGCCCGGGATAAAGAGCACATGGGGCCTGGCTTTTTGTTGGCAGGGTTGCCTCCGCGGTCTGAGGAGCAGGCTCCGGGAAGGCGCTACATCTCAAACCTGAGGAAGGCCTGCAATTCGGAGCTCAGCTGCGAGAACTCCTCGTCTGTGACCAGGTCCATGTTCACCATGTGCTTGAGACATATCTTCGCGGTGGATCGGCGATAGTCGTTAAAGGCCCTGGCGATCTCCTTGTCCCGCTTCTTGATGTGTTTGTAGAGCCGGATATAGCGCTCATGCCCGGACAATGACTCGTTGTCGCAAATGGCGCGGCTTTCCTGGAGAATTTGCTGGGAGAACCGCTCCAATGCGGCTGCGTGGATCTTCTTGAAGATTTTCCAGTCCGATTCGGTTACTGTCATAGCGTCTTCCCAGTTTGTTATTTTCAGTGAGTATAAGAAAAAGAGAACGACAGGATCGACAGGACCAACAGGATTGATGGAGGATTCGCGGGGAAAAGCTGCAGCTCTTTTCCCGCAACATCCCGTTTGTCCGGTAAATCCTGTCAACTCCTTTCTCTTCCGAGCCCGGGTGAGCTCCAAGCGAACCATTTGTCATTCATTCTATCGCTGCAGCTCAAGATAGGAGCGAGGGGAGATGACGGAGACATTCCCCGGCGGGCTTTGCAGCAAAAGTCGATCCCCGGTGACCAGGATCGAGCTGGGAACCGCCGACAGGAGCCGCCAGAGGTGATCGTCTCCGGGATCAGGAGCCGGTTCCGACTCGATCGGCTCCCGCCAAATCCCGTTGGCTGCGATTTCGGTCAGGATCGCGTCCACTTCCCGAACGCTCAATCCATGGTAATGCTGCACCCGTGGTCTGAGGAGCACTGCGCGGTATTCAGCCAGAAGCCAAGGCGAGAGAAGGAAGGGCAGAGATCCGTTGATCATTCCGTCCAGGATGGCGGAGAGCGGTGAGTCGGGTTCCCGGGAAAGCAAGCCGCTGACCAGAACATTGGTATCAACAACAACAGGCCGGCTCACTTCCGGTCTCGTTGGGCGCGGGTCTCCTCCACAGCCAACTCGAGAGCGCCGGCATCGTCCAGGCCGGACCCGGATCTGGCTCTGGCCACGAGATCGACTGCGGCTTCGGTGGTCTTGATGCCGCTTTGCTCAAGACTCTCCTCGATGATGGCGGCAATGCTCTTTCGTTTGCGCGTCGCGGCTTCCTTGAGCGCCCGATGGCGCTCCTCGGAGAGAGTGATGGTCAGTCTGGGCATAGCAATCTCCTGGTGTTTATTCACCAATACACCACTATCTGAGCGGGGTCAACCGAACAGCTCGGTATAGATCGCCTCTATGCGCCTGGCCTCTTCCTCGGTCAGTTCCTTGAACTCTCTGGTCCTGGCCCTCTGGGAGAGTCGCCCCTGATTCTGCCTCAGAAACCTGAAGAGCAGATTCAGGGTTGATTCCGGCATGTCCAGCATGGTCTCCACCCTGGTCCTGAACTCGTCATACAGCCGCAGGAAAGTGGTTTCCTCCGGCAGCTCCTTTTCAATGGTCTGGCGCACACAGTCGTACAAAAATTCCGCGTGAGGGGTGGCGTCGAAGAACCTGTAAAAATCGGCCGTATCATTGAGGACCCGAACATTTCCCCGCTCAGTGGGCTCCCAATGGACAACTGGTAACAGCCTGGCGGAGTAGCCCTGCAGCACCCGTCGATACTCGTCCATGCGCTCCAGGAGCACCGCTGAAACAGGGAACACCACGCCCGGCGGATTGAAGCCCCGCTCCGCGAGCACATGATGGACAAGATAGCGTTGGATGCGGCCGTTGCCGTCCTCGAAGGGGTGGATGTAGATAAAGCCGAACGCCAGGGCCGCGGCTGCCAAGATGGGGTCCAGCTCCCGGCCGGGGCCGCGCTCAAAGGTGATCAGGCCCTGGATGAGCTCCTGCAGATCCTGCGGCCTGGCGCTTACATGTTCCGGGATGGGCTGACCGGTGTGCCGGTCGTGCTCTCCGACAAAACCGCCTTCCGCTCTCAGTCCCTTCTTCACGAAGCGGAAATCGCCTATGACAATCTCCTGGAGCCGGAACAGCTCCTTTAGGTCCAGGAGCCTGCTGCCTGCTTCGCCCAGGGCGCGCGCCCATCTCTGGATTCGATCCCGGGATGAGCCCTCTCCCTCTATGGCATAACTGGCCTTGGAGTCCTTTAGCAGCAGAAAGGCAGCGCAGCGGGCGAGAACATCCTTGGGAACATCCTGGATTACGGCTTGCGCCCTGTGCTTGAGATTCAGGGCCATTAGCTCCCGTAGTCTGTCCGTGCGAAACACCATGGGGCAGAAATCAGGTGTTCCCGGAAGATTGTTCCTCACCTTGTGCCTGGGGGAGGTTCGGCTTTGTCCAGCCAGCTGCATGTCCGGATCCACTACCGGGACGTATCGTCCGGCCTCGGCGTCCGGAAGGTCCAGTCTCTGTTCAAGGAGCCACTCATACAGAAACCAGATGCGCCTGGCATAGGTTCCTGTGGGCTGGGCCCTTACCATATTTTCAATCTGGCGGGGTCCGGCGGCCTGGAACAGCCGTTTCAGCACCGCGAGGTCCAGACCCTCGTGCTTCAGGGCAAAGCTCAGGTGGCCGTAAAGGCTCGGCCGCGGAGAGTGGCGCGGGGTCAGGATGCGCCATCCCTGTGCGTAGATCTTCCTGTGCCTCTTTCCAATGGCAAACAGAACCCTGGGGAGCGGAACCTCCAGCTCATAGGCATGGATAAGGGCGCTGTAGCCAGCAGGGGTGGCCGCCTCCGGCAGCCGAGCACCCAGAAAAAAGGAGACAGGGCCTGAAAACTGATTTTTGGACATGAAAAACAGTCTTTATGGGATTGTGATCATGAAAATTGATTTATGACACGGGAAGGAGTCGGGGTCAATGGAGTATCGAAAAAAGACAACGACAGGATCGACAGGATTAACTGGATTGATGAAAGTCCAGCCGGAAGAGAACTGCAGCTCTTTTCCCGCAACATCCCGTTTATCCGGTAAATCCTGTCAACTATCTGCTCCCTTCCGAGTGTCCAGCCTCGGTGCCTTTAACGGGGTAAATGTTTAACCGGGCAGGCGCAGGTTCACTCCAGTGGGCGGAATAGGCGGGGTGTATTCCATGAAGAGGCTCGGTTGAATAGAGCAATAGGGCACTGGCTTATTTTTGTCACTCTTAGGTTGGGGAAATTCATTCAGAAATTGGCATTAGGAGCTATCAGAGGCAAAAAGATCTTCCAGAGCGATCAATGGCTGAGTTGGCTTCGGGGCAATAATATACTAAGAGAGTTCTCAAAAAAACGATTTGTTAAATTGTTTCCCAAAAAGGGAAATTTCCTATAGACAAAAAATCAATTCTGGATTATTTTATCCATGAACATCGTGGCGCGGCCGACATTACGTAAATACGAAGCCTCGTATCCCAATGCCAGGGATGCCCTTCGAACCTGGTATCATACGGTTAAGCGGGCCAAATGGTCGAATTTCGTGGAGCTGCGCCGGGATTACCCCAAGACAGACTATGTGGGAAAGGACCATTACGTTTTCGATCTGAAAGGTAACAATTATCGGCTCATCGTCACCATCAACTTCAAGGCTCAAGTTGTCTTTATCCGCTGGTTCGGGACCCATGCCGAATACGATAAGCTGCCCGACGCCTCCGAGGTATGAAGGAAGGGGGAAGGGATCATGGTTTTAGGAATCATCAAGGACGAAAATGAATACGCCCAGGCCCTGGAGAGGATCGAGGCCTTGATGGCTGGGGGGCTGGACTATGCGGGCGAGAGGGAGCTGGAGCTTCTGGGGCATTTGGTGGATAAGTACGAGCAGGAAAATTATCCGATCGACTATCCGGACCCGATCAGCGCCATCAAGCACCGCATGGAGGATCTGGGCCTCAGGCAAAAAGATCTGGCTACGATCATCGGCTCACATTCCAAAGTTTCTGAAGTTTTGAGCAAGAAACGTCGGCTGTCGCTGTCTATGATTCGGGCCTTGCACAAGCACCTCGGCATCCCCGCGGAGGTCTTGCTGGAGGAAGAACCTCCAGGCGTCCCGGATGAGGAACCGGACATCGATTGGCAGCGTTTTCCCCTCCGCGAGATAGTCAGGCGCGGGTGGGTGACCCATATTCAAAGAAATGTGCAAGAACATGCCGAAGAGATCGTTAGGCGCCTTTACAGCCTTGCTGGCGGGCAATGGGCACCCAACGGGCCTTCCCTTGTGTTTCGCCAAGGAGGGTATCGCGGGCGATCTGCGGATGCATACGCCCTTCAGGCTTGGCTGTTGACCATTATGGCCAAGGCCAGGGCTTTTGATCAATACTGCGATCAACCTTTAGGCGAGTATCGAGTAGATCATTTGACTCAAGAGAATCTCAGCGGTTTAGTTCGTTTGAGCAAAGCTGGTGAGGAAGGACCTCGGCTGGCCATGAACTACCTAGCCGAACTTGGCATCAAGCTCGTCTTTGAACGTCATTTCCAGCGAACCTACTTAGATGGGGCTTGTACTGTTCTGGACAGTGAAACACCTGTCATCGGAATGACCATACGAAATGATCGAATTGATGCCTTTTGGTTTACACTTTTGCATGAGTTAGCTCACCTGCAATTGCACATCACGTCGGAACAAAGGCTTATCTTTGACGAAGACATCCAAAACATCGTTGATGAAAAGGAACAGGAAGCATCGAACTTCGCCGCCACAGTCATAGTTCCTGAGCATGTCTGGAAGGAACACCCAGCGCGGATATCGGCTAGAAAAGTGGACATTGAAGATCTGGCACGGCAACTCGATGTACATCCGGCTCTTATTGCCGGGCGTGTCCGTTTTGAAAGAAATAACTACAAGCTATTACACTCTATGGTCGGTTATGGAGAGATAAGGCCTTTTTGTGAGCAGATAGGACTATTTTATCCCGTCAGGAACATGGAGCGGATCTAGATTTTCCACTTCCTTGCTGAACAGACTCAAGGCGAGCTTATAGAGATGCAACTACTATGCTCGTAGAGAAGCATAAAATCCTCGACTACCTTCTCAATACAGAAAAGAGCCGAGGGAAGGCTGCTTTTTTCATGGCCAAGGGGTTCGATGCGTCAAAGTGGGAAGTTCTGGCGCAGGCGCTGAAATCTCAAGCTGTGGCAGGGACTGTGTCCAGAGTTGTTGAGTCCTCGTACGCAACTCGGTATACTGTGGACGGTGAGATTGAAACTCCAGATAAGCGTTCTCCACAACCACGGATTCGAACTGTCTGGATCAAGGAAAAATCTTCTTCCGAGTGGAGGCTCGTTACGGCCTACCCTCTCTGAGGAGGTGATATTAATGATCAGAGAACATGAAAGTGCCGTTCTGACTGCCGATTTGCCTTCAGCGGGGCTCGTGGCGGGAGATGTAGGTGTTGTGGTCCATGTTTATGAAGGCGGAAAGGCTTATGAGATCGAATTTATCGCATTTGACGGAAATACAGTGGCCGTGGAAACCCTAGATGCGGAAATGGTCCGGCCTGTTCGTGCTCGCGAATTGCCTCACGTTCGGAATATAGCTGTTGCCTGATCTTTTTTTATGCGATTCCTTCGTTAAACTCATGAGCATATGGGGACATCAATGATAGTGGGTGTCAACTCAATTCTGCACCCATTCCATGCAATAGGTGCAGAATAAATAGCAAACCGGTCTGGTGAGCAGCTGTTGGTGCTCTGTGAGCCTCCCTCGATATCCCGTTTATCCGGTAAATCCTGTCAACTATCTTCTCTCTTCCGAGGGACCAGCCTCGGGGCCTTCATCAAGGACGTCAAGCAAAGAGTATAAGGTGACTGGCGCATCTTTCATTTCCGGCCACGGGGGTAAGCATAAGGAGACAGATTCTTGATTGACACTTCTACCCACGTCTGCCTGTATTTGACATCCAAATAAGAATATGCATACGTATTCTTATCCATAAGCCCCTTTGTAAGGGAAGGGTATGGACCGTGAACTTATAAACAATGACAAATACGCAGCAAAGCCAGGAGGTTGAAATGAGGGTGAGTGAAAGAGGTCAGGTGACCATTCCCAAAAAGATTCGGGAGCAATTCGGGCTTAAGGAGCACACTGAAGTTGAATTTATGGTACGTGAAGGCAGGGTGATGCTGGTGCCGAGCAAGAAAGGCAGACGGGAAAAAGTGGACGCTTTGTATGGCCGCAAGGCTTTCAAACACAGCACTGAGGAACTGATGAGGTTGCTGCGGGAATGAAGGAATGGCTGGTTGATACAAATGTCCTCTTGGATGTCCTTGGAGCCGATGAGAGTTTCGGACACCTTTCCAAAAAAGTTTTAGCCGACTGTGCTGAGGCAGGTGTTTTGGTCATCAATCCGATCATATTCTCTGAAGTAGGGGCCTGGATGGAGAGCCTGGAAGAGCTGGATTCACTTCTGCCTGAAGAGCTTTTCCGCCGCGACCCTTTGCCCTGGGAAGGAGCTTTTTTGGCGGGTAAGGCCTTCGCCAGATACAAGCGAGCTGGAGGGCAGAAAAGACGGATCCTGGCTGATTTTTTGATCGGAGCCCATGCAGCCGTTGAGGGGTTTGTCCTCATCAGCAGGGATAGGGGTATAGGAAGGTACTTCGAAATCCAGATTCTTAATCCGTGCGATTGGATTGCTGGACATCCATGATAGCCCCATTTGTCAGGATAGTTGACGTTTTTGGCTGAGCTGATATATACTTTAATATATATCAGAGGAGGTGGTTGAGATGGAAAAGGCCAAGGTTTTCTGGAACGGGCGCAGTCAGGCCGTGCGGCTACCGGCAGAGTTCCGGTTCGACACGAGCGAGGTCTTTATCCGCAGGGATCCCGACACCAACGAAGTGATCCTCTCCCCCAGGCCGACAACATGGTACAGCTTTCTGGAGCTTCGAGATAAGACCCGGGTTCCGGAGGACTTCCTGAGCGAAGGGGAGCGAGGTCAAGATCCGGGTGGACGCGACCCCTTCGAGGACGGCTCCTGAAATGGAATACATGCTGGACACAAACACGGTGAGCTATTTCCTGAGGGGTGAGGGGCGAGTCAGTGAGCGCGTGGTGAACACGCCCGTGGAGTCGCTCTGCATCTCGGCCATCACCAAGGCTGAGTTTTTTTTCGGATTGGCGAGAAGGCCTGAAGCAACAAAACTCCGTCGGCTTGTGGAGGAATTTCTGCTGCGGGTGGAAGTGCTCGCCTGGGACAGCGAGGTGGCCGAAGTCTATGGGAGTATGCGTGCGAATCTCCAGAACAGAGGCAGGCGGATCAAGTCCCACGACATGCTGATTGCCGCGCACGCGCTGGCGGTAGGTGTTGTGCTGGTAACCAGTGACAGCGAGTTCCATTGGATCGAGAATCTGGGGACGAGGGATTGGCGCAGCCCATAGGGGCTCGAGCTAGAGTTCTGGCAATAAGCCCATAAGTGAGCATAAGAATGAGCATAGCACAAAGTTAGCATAAGGGGCTCTTTGTTGACAGTCATTTGGTCGGACAGTCCGATCGACATATGGATGTAGCGCTTAGAAGTGAAAAAGAGACAAGCTAATTATTGCCACTTCTGTGGACATCGAGCCCAACATGATGCATATTCTCAATAAATCCTGATTCCTGTATGTTCTGGGCGTAGGCATCAATTCTGAGGTGATTTAATGAAAATCAAGGATCTCATCCATGAAGCGGAGTCCCTTACGGTGGAAGCTCTCGTGGTCGATTCGCTTCTCCGAAGCCTGAATCCTCCACAAACAGAAATCGATAAAAAATGGGCAGCAGTTGCCAAACGACGTTTGGAAAAGGTCCGCTCCAGTGAAGTTGAGGCCATTCCTGGTGAGCAGGTGTTCGAGAGAATATGGAACAGATTTAAGGAATGAGCTTTCACTTTTATCCGGAGGCCGAGGCAGAGTTCCTGGATACCATGTTACAGGAGCTGACCAGATTGTAGACAATGTCCAAAGGAAAGCAAGAACTACAAGCCAGACTGCAGGAAGCCCTGGAGGAGTGCGCCAAGCTCCGTGCTGAAAATGAGCGGTTAAGGGCTCTGCTGGGATTTTCTCCGCAAAGCAAAAATATTGTCGACGACAAAGGTGATTATAGCCCTTTTGCCCCTAACCAAGAAAGTACCCTACCTACCTCCAATACCGTAAATTCACTCTCTTCTGCCCAGGAAAAGATAGCACTTTTTCGAAGCCTATTTCGGGGCAGAGATGACGTCTTTCCCAAGCGTTGGCAGAATCAGAAAGGCCGTTCTGGTTACAGCCCGGCCTGTGCCCATGAATGGAAGCGTTCTTTATGCGCCAAGCCTAGGGTCAAATGCAGCCAATGCGAAAATAGACAGTTTTTGCCGGTAACTGACCAGGTCATATATGATCATTTGGCTGGCAAGCAGACTATAGGGGCATATCCACTTTTACCTGATGAGACCTGTTGGTTCCTAGCGGCTGATTTTGACAAAAAGGCCTGGCAGGAGGATGCTGCAGTATTCCTTGAAGTGTGCAGGGAAATGGGTGTTCCTGGGACATTGGAGCGCTCTCGTTCCGGAAATGGAGGTCATGTATGGATATTTTTTCAAAGCCCAGTTGCTGCTACCACAGCCCGTAAACTTGGCTGCGCTGTCTTGACTATGGCCATGGAGCGTAGACGAAAGCTCGGTCTGGATTCCTATGACCGTTTATTCCCTAATCAGGACACTTTGCCCTCAGGAGGCTTTGGCAACCTTATTGCCCTGCCTTTGCAGTATTATCCAAGATCAAAGGGTAATAGTATTTTTCTGGATGCAGATTTTCAGCCATATCAGGATCAATGGGCTTTTTTGGCTGAATTGGACAGGATGAGCCCTGAAGATGTGGATGAGTTGATCCAGGATGCCGAAAGGCAAGGGAAAATTATTGGTGTAAGCAGAAGCATAAATGATGATGAAGCCTTGGATCCCTGGACCTTGCCTCCTTCCCAAAAACAGCCTGAAGAGAGAATAAGGGGTCAGTTGCCCTCTAATGTGCAGATAGTACAAGGCAACATGATTTATGTGCAAAAAAACAGCTTTCCAGACGCGTTGCTCAATCGTTTGACCAGGCTGGCCTCCTTTCAGAATCCGGAGTTTTACAAGGCCCAGGCCCTGCGTTTGTCCACGTTCGGCAAGCCCAGGATCATTTCTTGCGTAGAGGAGTTCTCCAAGTATCTAGGCCTGCCCCGGGGGTGTCTAAATGAAGTAGTGGAAATGCTGGAAAATCAAGGAGTTTGCGTTCATGTCTCGGATAAAAGGGTTGCCGGTAAGTTCCTCGATGTACAGTTCAATGGGACTTTGACATCCCAGCAACAGCAGGCAGCAGAAAAAATCTTGCACCATGATGTTGGTGTTCTATCTGCTGCTACTGCCTTCGGCAAGACGGTTGTGGCTGCATGGCTGATTGCCAAGCGGAAGACAAATACCTTGATTCTGGTACATCGTCGGCAGTTGATGGATCAGTGGCATGAAAGACTTAGCACGTTTCTGGGTTTGCCTTCTGAATCCATGGGCTGGATAGGTGGAGGCAAGCATCAACTGAGCGGGCAAGTTGATGTAGCAACATTTCAAAGCGTTAACCGTAAAGGAGTAGTCCAGGATTTGGTGGCTGATTATGGACAGGTCATTGTTGACGAGTGTCACCATGTATCAGCTGTCCGTTTCGAGCAGGTGCTTAGGCAGGTCAAAGCCAAGTATGTGTGTGGTCTAACAGCCACGCCTACCCGTAAGGATGGCCATCATCCTATAATATATATGCAATGCGGCCCTGTGCGCTTTCGAGTGGATAGCAAAAAACAGACTGCAGTGCGGCCTTTTGAACATATTGTTGTTCCCAGGTATACTAGCTTTGTTATGCCTCCCAGCATGGAAGCTCCAAGTATTCAAGAGATATACGCTACGCTGGCTGAAGACGAGGACCGTAATGAGTTGATCATCAATGACCTCTTGGAGGCCCTGGAAAGAAAATGTTCTCCTGTTTTGCTGGCTGAGCGCACCAGTCATGTGGAGTATTTCGAAAGCCGCCTGCGAAATTTTGCCCGTAATGTGGTGGTGCTCCGGGGCGGGATGGGCAAGAAGCAGCGTCAGGCTGTGGCTGAGAGATTAGCAGCCATTCCTGACACAGAGGAACGAGTGCTCATAGCAACTGGCCGCTATATTGGTGAAGGCTTTGACGACTCCCGCTTAGACACCTTGTTTCTGGTCTCTCCGGTTTCCTGGAAGGGCACCTTGCAGCAATACGCAGGTCGGCTGCACCGTTTGCACCATAATAAGCGCAAAGCCGTCATATATGATTATGTGGACCATCGGATACCGCAATTGGCGCGCATGTTCGACAGGCGCTTGGCTGGATACAGGGCAATGGGCTACAAGGTTCAAGAATCAGAAAGGCTTTAAACGGACTAAAGAGAAGGCATAAACACAGTATCGCAGAGGAGACATTAAGCCCGGAGAAGTAGTGGATTATGAGCGAATACCAGTATTATGATTTCCTGGCCATGGACAGGCAGCTGACCTCAGAAGAGATGTCCGCCTTACGCAGCATATCTTCCAGAGCCCATATAACCCCGGTCAGTCTGAACAATGTATACAATTTTGGTGATTTCAAGGGTAACCCGACTGACTTGG
>JAIPEP010000075.1 GCA_021737085.1 Desulfohalobiaceae bacterium
CTCCCTTTGGCCACTTGGGTATCCCTCCTGGATGAGAAAGAAAGACGGTGCAGGAGCTGGCGGTGGGACTCGAACCCGCAACCTGCTGATTACAAATCAGCTGCTCTGCCGATTGAGCTACGCCAGCCGAGTAAACTGGGAATGTAACCAAGTTATTTTTTTTTGACAACCCCTGGGGAAAAATTTTTTAATTTACTGGATTTACAGAAAAAAAGACGCACCAACCGGGCTTGATGCGCCCATCAATCTATCATATCCCGAGCAAAATTTTCTTTACCGGTCGGGAGCTAGTTTAGAAAAGAATATAGAGCTACGCCGGATTTTCCCCGGGCACAGGCCACATGGCTGCGTCTCCCTCTTCGGAGCCGTGTTCCTCCGGCACCTTGCAGCAATCCAGAAACTCGGCCTCATTGTCCAGCAAATGGCGGCAGAACTGATTGTTTAGCTCGTGTCCGGAGCAGTAGACCTCGAAGTGCCCCTTGATGGCATAGGGCAACAGACCGAGATCGCCGAGGAAATCGAGAGCCTTGTGTCGTACGGGTTCATCCGGATAGCGCATGCCGTCGTGATTTACCACACTGGATACATCCAGAACCAGCGCATTGTCCAGGGATCCGCCCAAAGCTCTCCCGCTGTGGCGCATTTTCTCCACATCGCCCAGGAAAGCGAAGGTCCTGGCTTTGCACAGCTCCTGCACAAAACTTGTGTCCCGCAAATGGAAGGAAAGCTGCTGTTTGCCGATAAGGGGATGGTCGTAGTCGATGGTGTAGCGGATGCTAAGCTCCGCAGCAGGCGTGGCGGAGATGAACTTGCCGTCTCTTTGGAATTGGAAGGGCCTTTTCAGGATGTATACCCGTTTTCGCGCCTCCTGCCGCACAAAACCTGCCTGTTGCAGAAGATACACAAAGGATGCGGCGCTCCCGTCCATGATGGGGACTTCGCTGTCATCCACCTCAATATGTATATTGTCCACGCCCGTGCCGGTCAGGGCGGCCAGGACGTGCTCCACGGTCCCGATGCCGTATTCCCCGTCGCTCAAACCGGTGGCGAGATTGGTGTCGTGGACCTTGTGAGGGTCTGCCCGGATAAAACGCCTGCCCCGGCCTGTATTGAGCACAAAGATGACCCCTGTGTTTGCCGGAGCGGGATAGAAGGTCATGGAAACCTTTCCGCCCTTGTGGAGGCCGACCCCGGAGCAACTGACCGCTTGCCCGATTGTTGTCTGCTGCATGAAAGCTCCTCCTGGTTCAGCCCAAAATAAAGCAAAATTCGTGCCATAGCTCCAGGGCCTGCAACCCGCAGCGGGACTTTTTTACGTGAGCCTATTATGCATATGTCTTTTCCCCACACTGTGTCTTTTTCACCACACTTTCTGGGCACTAACCACGCGATTGTGTCCCTGAAGGTCCTGGTGAACTCGGACACTGCTCCAATTGCGGTTATGCGCTGACAGCCGCTCCGCGATCGCCTCGGCCTGATCCCAGCCTGTCTCCAAAACAAGATGTCCCTTACTACGCAGCACGGGTGCGATACTGGCAACAGCCGTCAGGGGCGCCTCGAGCCCTGTTTCCCCGCCATCCAGTGCCACTTTGGGCTCGAATCCGGCGACCTCGCGGCTCAGCTCCTTGATGGAGGGCTTAGAAACATAGGGTGGGTTGCAGACCGCCAGATCCACCTTCTCCGGCCCCATGGCGGCGGCATAATCCTGAAGGGAGAGCAGCACCCGGGATGCCACGCCCAGCAGGCTTGTGTTCCTGCGGGCCAGAAACAGGGCGCTGTAGGAGATGTCCGTCATAACGCAGCGGAAATTCGAAAACTCACAACAAAGAGTGATCCCGATATTGCCGCATCCCGCACAGATGTCCGCGACCAGCCATTGCGAACCGGCTCCCGTGAGCCTCTTGCACACATCCACGATAAGCTCGGTTTCCGGCCGCGGGATAAGGGCACCGGGGCCTACTTGGAAATCGCGTCCGTAGAATTCCCTGTGCCCCAGCAGATAGGCCACAGGCTCCCCCCTGCCCCGACGGAGTATCAGTTCCCAAACAGCCTCCTCCTCTTCCTTTTCCAACTCTAACTCGGAACGTATCAGGACATCAAGCCGCCTTTTCTCCAGCACGCAAGCGAGGATCAGCTCTGCGGAAAGCCGCGGAGAATCCACTCCCTGTGCAAAGAGATAGGAGGAAGCTTCTCGGAGGATGTGGCCTAGGGAGGTCAAAACAACAGGAGGGGATATGGTCTGGCCTAGACCTGGACGGCGGCCTTTAAGTTTTCCGCCTGGAAATTCTTTTCCAGGGGATCGATTAGCTGATCCAAGTCGCCCTCCAGAACGGAATCCAGATTGTAGTTGGTGAGGTTGATGCGGTGATCCGTTATGCGATTCTGGGGAAAGTTATAGGTCCGTATCCGCTCGGATCGTTCCCCGGTCCCTACCTGGCTTCGTCTGGACTCGTCCTGTTCCTGCTTGGCCTCGTCCTGCTTCAACTTCAAAATCTTGGAGCGAAGGACCTGCATCGCCTTGGCCCGGTTCTTGTGCTGGGACTTCTCGTCCTGACAGCTAACCACCACTCCCGTGGGGAAATGGGTGATCCGCACCGCCGAATCCGTGGTGTTCACGCTCTGCCCCCCGGGGCCGGAGGCACGGAAAACATCGATCCGCAGATCGTTGGGATCGATCTGGACATCGACCTCCTCCGCTTCGGGGAGAATGGCCACAGTTACCGTTGAGGTGTGGATCCTGCCCTGGGACTCCGTGGTGGGCACCCTCTGCACCCTGTGCACTCCGGACTCGTACTTCAGCCGGCTGTAGACCCGCTGTCCCGAAATCTGCCCGATCACTTCCTTGAACCCCCCGGAACCGGACTCCTGGGTGTTCAACAGCTGAGTGCTCCAGCCCTTGTCCTCGGCGTAGCGCATATACATCTTGAGCAAGTCAGAGACGAAAAGGGACGCCTCCTCCCCGCCGGTACCCGCGCGAATCTCCAGGATCACCGCTTTCTTGTCCATGGGATCCTCGGGCAGGACCTTCAGCTTAAGCTGCTCCTCCAGCTCCCGGGAGCGGCTCTCCAGATTTTCCTGCTCGGACTTGGCCAGCTCGCGAATATCAGGGTCAGCGTCCCTGAGGAGGTCCTTGTTCTTCTCCAGTGCCTCCATGACCTCCTTGTATTCGCGATAGAGGCCGACGATGCCTCCAAGCTCGGCGTGCGTCTTGGCCAACTCGCTGTAGCGCTTCTGATCCTGGAGGATCTCCGGAGAGCTAAGCTGCTGCTCGATATCCAGATATCTTTGCTCGATATCCTCGAGCTTGCTCATAAAGGACATAGGTGTCTCTTATCCGGGCCGAAACGGTGCCCAAAATCTATGATTCGGACTGCCCGTAATTCTGGCCGTATTTCCTGCGGAACTTGTCGATCCGGCCGGCGGTGTCCACAAATCGCTGCTTGCCGGTAAAGAAGGGATGGCAATGGGAGCAAATCTCCACCTGGATCACCTCTCCCCTGGAGGAATGCGTTTCCAGGACGTAGCCGCAGGAGCACTCGATGCGGGCTTCCTGCTGCGCGGGATGAATATCCTTTTTCATAAGGCCTCCTAGGCTTGTTCGGATCTGTATCCTACAAGTATAACTTGGGATCTCATAGTGCCGCCGGTGTTGACGGGCAGCACAAGCAAAGCGGTTTCTCTTTGCTGCCGAAAATGAATTTTATAATATACTACAGAAAAAGATCAATGACAAGTGACTTTGGCCAAAGGGCCATAATCCATTCCTGACAAGACAAATACATCTCTACAAGGGTCTTGACTGGGCTGATCCAACAGGGTTGCCTCAGGGGTGGGACAGGCGAAAGGCCATGGAAATAAGATGATTGGAAAAGTCGACGTAATCCACAATCACGTCCTGGGAGACGTTGATCCGGGTGGGGGCGAAATTGACAATCCCCTTGATGCCGGCCTGCATCATGTGATTGGCCGCACGCTGGGCCCGCTCCGGCGGAGTGGAAATCAGGCCGATATCGATCTGCATCTGCTGGGCCTTTTCCTTGAGCCTCCGCGTACAGATCACCTCATGACCGGCAACCCTCTCCCCGATCTTGAACGGATCGCAGTCGAAGGCCATCTGGATCTGGAAACCTTTCTGGGCGAGCTGTTGATGGCGCAACAGGGCTCGTCCCAGATTGCCCACCCCTACCAGAATGCAGTTCCAGTTCCGGTCGATACCCAAGAAATATTTGATCGCCTTAAGTAGATCGGACACATAGTACCCCACGCCGCGCACGCCGAATTCCCCGAAATAGGCGAGGTCCTTGCGTATTTGCGAGGGGTTCACCTCGCACTGCTCCGCCAGTTTCTCCGAGGATATGACCTGCTGTTCCTGTAACAGGAGCCCTTCCAGCACCTGGATGTAGACTCCCATCCGCTGGATAGTGGCCTGGGGTATTTTTGCGCTTTTTGGGGACATATTTTTTGAGAAAAATTTCACAAGAATAAGCTAAATAAAGAGGCCTGTATGCACAGGCCTCTTTACTTGCTTCTCGGGTTACAGGAAGGGATTGGCGAACAGCAGGATTAGATCAATCACCAGCGTATAAATGGCGAGTGACTCGATCAGGGCCAAACCAATAAGCATGGTTACCGTGATCTGGCCTCCGGCGTCCGGATTGCGAGCTGTGCCTTCGCAGGCTCCCCTCAGGCCGAAGCCCATGCCGATACCGCAACCCAGAGCGGCAAGGCCTATGCCTATAGCCGTGGCGATCGCGATCATGGAAACGACATCACCACCCGTGCCCTCGGCAGCGCACGCAGTGCTCGCTACAGCAAGCAGCGCAATAGTGTTCAAAGCGGTCATCAACTTCCTGCGCATACTAGCACCTCCTTAACGGTTTATTGCCTTGGTCAAAAGACCATTTCCCCCGGAATCTAATGGGCTTCCTCAAAGGCCAGCTTGAGATAGATCATGGAGAGCATGAAGAAAATAAAGGCCTGGATGGTGTCAACCAAGGTATAGAGGAAATACATGGGCAAGGTGGCAATAACCGGCAGAAGAGCGAAAAAGAGGATAAGCACCAGCTCCTCGCCGAAGATATTACCGAAAAGCCGCACTGTTAGGGAAAGAGGACGGGCCAAGTGGCTAAGTATCTCAATGGGCAGTATAAGAGGAGTAAGCCATGGCACGGGACCGGTAAATTGTTTAACGTATTTGAAGCCATGTGCCTTTATACCAACAATATTATAGAAGATGAAAACCACTATAGCCATGGCGGCGTTGGTGTTAAGGTTAGCTGTGGGAGCAACCCCTCCAGGGGCCAGCCCTATGAAATTGGCAAAAAGGATAAAAATAAAAATAGTCATCAAAAGGGGAAATACAGTGCGCCCATTCTCTCCCATGGTGGAAACTACGAAATCTTCCAATCCCCCTATCACAATTTCCCAAAAATTCTGCACTCCTTTCGGCACAAGGGTAATTTTGCGCGTGGCCACCCAAGCCAGGACGATTAGAGCGAGCATTACCAGCCAGGTATACAGAATATGGTTGGGGATCATGATATGGCCCTCTTCCACCAAGCCCACAGCGTGCATGAGCTTCTCCAATAGGACCACATGAGGTGCTATTTGCACGGACATCCCTTAGGCCTCCTTCTGTTTATATGACACGAAAAATCGTCCGCCCCAAGCCACGAATGAGGCAAGAATAGTTGACAACCCCAGCAAGAGCCCGATTGCGCTTAGCTCTACAAAATATATGGCGAAAAAGAGCACTGCCCCGGTAAAAAACAGACGCAGATAAAAACTGAAAAGAAGAGAGAAAACTGCGCCGCTTTGCAGGAAGATCAATTGCGGTATCAGCCTGGCAAGCACCGTGAAGTTGAAGGAGATAAGCAGGGCACCCACGGCATAAGCGATTAGCAAATGGCTGTATCCTACCGCGGGCAGCAAAGCCGCGATGCCCACGACCAGGGCCGCCTGAGCCGCAAGGATCCACCGGACATCCGGATGCTCGGCTCCTGGACCCACTAGCTGGCGAGCCAGATTATCGCTTTTGCTTCCCCCCACGTTGCTTCTCCCTGCGATCGATTCGCTTAACTTCGCGAAACATATTGGTAAACCCTCCGGCTATGCCCAAGAGCAAAAAGAGCATGGTCAGCCAGGGATCGGTATGCAGCCATTTGTCCAGGAAGTATCCCGCGGCGAGCCCCACAAAGGTTGAGGCCACGAGATGAACGCCGATGAGGCTCACCCGGAGCAGGCTGTCTACATAATCACGATCAAGGCCCTTAAAGAACTTCATTCGTTCATTCCTTCACAAAACGAAGATTCTTTACCAAACTCTCCAACCCACGTCAACGGTCTCCGGGGCAACCCCGGGCTGAATTTGTTCTCCCCGTGCTGAGAGCCCTGACCAGGGGAAGGGGTGTCTTTTGCATCCCCAAAAAAGGAATGACTTCCCCAGCCAGTTTGGTGTAGGATCATATCCCAAGCAGTATGGGAACAAGGTCCCACATACGCACTGTCACTGCCGGCGTTCCCTGGATCTGAGCTGAAATACAACCCTCAGTTTCTCCTGTTTATACATATTGTTAGGCACAGTTATTTACCAACCGGCGAAAAATCCAAGAGTTGAGGCATGAACAATAGTTGGCTGCGAAACAAACGGAATGAGCTCATAACGGATCTTTTCCGGAACTTCTGCCTGATCCACCAGGAGCTGGACAAGGAATTCTCCATGTTTGAGCATACCGGGGAGATACGATTCAAGCCCCTGGATGAGCTCCTGGGGCAGGAGATGGCCCAGGGCCGGCTCTGGCGCCTCAAGGACACCGCGCACCTGCTGTTCCGCAAGCAGCCGAACACCCCTCTATCCGGCATATTCCTGGACTGGTCCATCGCCTATATATTCCACGAATGCATGAAGCTCAAGGAGGACGCCTATCAGCTCCAGACCTATATCCCCTGGTTCCAGTTCATGCAGTCCGATCCGGAATACCCTATGGAGGAGCAGGAGGTGGGGTCCAACCTGTTCCATCTGGCCTCGCAAACCAGAGAAAGCATCAATAAAGAGGTAAAGCGCATCCAGTTTATCCTCTCCGAGAGCAAGAACATCCTGATCCACTATCTACCGCTTCACAGCGAGAACCGGGTGCTAGCCCGCTTCTTGTTCGAGCACGAGGAGCGGGTCCAGGATGTCTTCCAGGACCTTTACCAGGACCTTATTCAGGCCATTTACGGCAATTCTCCGGGCACCCGGTTCATCCTCGCCGCACGGCACCTCATGCAGGGGAAATGGCTGGACAAGGCCCAAAAGGCGATTGAGCGGGCGGAAGCAATCGATTCCGGGCTCGGTGAGCTCCAGCAAATGAGGGAAGAGATCGCCCGGGCCAAAAGCAGCGAATGACCGCTAGAACATATCCAGTCCTTACCTGCGGGGAAAAGGATTGACTGTTTCTTTTTGATAAACTATACTAATTCTTTTGGATCAGAAGATCTCCAAGGCGCAGACCGGTGACAGAAAGGCCCCGACTTTTAGGGATGGGCAATGCCTGTCTCGCGGCGCGCCGGACGGGGATCCCCTTGCCCGGATCCTCCCTGGCAGGGAAGCTAAACCCGTAACAGCTGACTTCCGCAAGGGAAAAAACGTATACCGCTCATAAACCCAGATTACAGCATACACTGGGAGTAGTCGATTATGGCGCAGCACTCTCTTTATCTCAAGCAGCCGGAAAAGGAGCAGCAGATCAACAATCCGGAATCCCCGCAGCTCTACCGTTCCATTTACCCCTTCAAAAAGGTGGGAAGGGTCAGTTTCGACGACGTCTTCATCATGCCGCGTCCAGCGGATCCCATGGTTATTACGGACACCACCTTCCGCGACGGGCAACAGGCGCGTCCGCCATACACTGCGGAACAGATCAGCACCATCTACGACTACCTGCACCACCTCGGCGGACAGAGCGGTTTGATCCGGCAGAGCGAATTTTTTCTCTATTCGGAGAAGGACCGGAAGGCAGTGGAATACTGTCTGGCCAAGGACTACTCCTTCCCGGAGGTGACCGGCTGGATCCGCTGCAACAGGCAGGACCTGGACCTGGTCAAGGAGATGGGGCTCAAGGAGACCGGGATGCTCACCTCGGTTTCCGACTACCATATCTATCTCAAGCTGGAAAAGGACAGGCAACAGATCCTGAAGGACTATCTGGAGGTAGTGGAAAGGGCCCTGGAGCTGGGCATACGCCCCAGATGCCACTTCGAGGACGTCACCCGTGCGGACATCTACGGCTTCTGCATCCCCTTCGCCCAAAAGCTCATGCACATGGCGGAGGAAAGCGGCATTCCGGTCAAAATCAGGCTCTGCGACACCATGGGCTTCGGGGTGCCTTATCCCGGGGCCTCTCTGCCCCGCAATGTGAGCAAGATCATCCGGGCCTTCACGGACGAAGCCGGCGTTCCCGGGGACTGGCTGGAATGGCACGGCCACAACGACTTCTACAAGGCCCTGATCAACGCGTCTACCGCCTGGCTCTACGGCTGCTCCGCAGCCAACGGGACCCTGCTCGGCTTCGGGGAACGGACCGGGAATACACCGATCGAGGCCCTGGTCATGGAATACATCTCCATATCCGGAAACGACGATGCCGCGTATACCCCGGTCATCACCGAGATTGCCGAATACTTCGAAAAGGAGCTCCACTACAAGATACCGCCCAACTCCCCCTTTGTGGGGCGCGACTTCAACGCGACGAGCGCCGGGATCCACGTGGACGGGCTGTCCAAGGACGAAGAGATCTACAACATATTCGACACAAAACACATACTGCACAAACCCGTTCCCATCATCATCACGGACAAGTCCGGCAGATCCGGAGTGGCCTACTGGATCAACCAGGCCCTGGAGCTGGACAAGGAGAACCAGGTAAGCAAGTCCCATCCCGCAGTGGGGAAAATCCACCGCCGGATCATGCAACAATACGAGAGCGGGCGGAACACCTCCATGTCCCACGAGGAGATGCGTGCCCTGGTGAAACGTTATCTGCCGGAATACTTCATCTCCGAGTTCGACCATCTGAAACAGACCGCCCACAAGTTCGCCTCCAGGCTCATCCACCAAATGAGCATAGACCTGAAAGGCATAGAGGACGAGGATGTGATCCAGGAAAAGATGAGTCAGCTCATCGAGGAGTATCCCTTCATTCAGTACGTCTACCTCACGGACAGCAGGGGCAGGCTGTTCACCTGGCAGATCAGCTATCCGGAAGACAAGCCCAAATTCCAGCACATCTACATCGGTCAGGACCTGTCCAACAGGGAATGGTTCCAGGTGCCCATCCAGACGGGCAAGCTCCATGTGACCGACTTCTACCGCTCCATGTTCACCCAGAAGCTGTGCCTGACCGTATCCGCTCCCGTCTTGGACCACAACGAGGAAATAGTGGCCATACTGGGAGCTGACGTGCGCTTTGAGGAGCTCATCAAGCTGAACGAGGAGCTCGAGGAAGAGGAGAGCTTGGAGGACAAGGAGGAGGCGAACTAGCCACCGGTCTCGTGCTTAACTTCGGAAACAAAAAAAACCGCCTTATGGCGGTTTTTTTCGGACGTCGGATATCGGACATCGGACGTCGGATATCGGACATCGGACGTCGGATATCGGACATCGGACGTCGGATATCGGACGTCGGACATAGCCTATGCTTAACATTCCCTTTCTATGCAAACTGGGCGCCCGGGACCCGAGGCGGCCCTCTCCGCTACTGATGTTAGGGGTGCTCTGGCTCGCTCTGCTCCTGCTGCTTTTCTCCGCATGCGCTCCGGGAAAGCACTCCCCAACAGGCTCTCCTGCCGAGATATCGCCTTCCCTGCCCTCCTCTGAGGCGGAGAGCTTCGTACAGACAGGGATGGCCTCCTGGTACGGGCCCGGCTTTCACGGACAGCAAACCGCCTGCGGGGAAACCTACGACATGTACGCGTTTACAGCCGCACACAAGCGTCTTCCCTGCCAATCCACTGTCCGGGTGGTCAATCTGGAGAACGGGAGGGAGGTGCTGGTCCGGATCACTGACAGGGGCCCTTTCCGCAAGAACCGGATCCTCGACTTGTCCTACTCTGCAGCCAAAAGACTGGGTGTGGTGGAGCCGGGTACTGCCCGTGTCCGCATCGCTACGGTCAACCCGGAGGTATCTGGGGAGCAGGGCTTCCGCCTGCAGCTCGGCTCTTTCACGGAAAGGGAAAACGCGCGCCACCTCAAACGAAAGGCAAAGGCCCTGGGCCTGCCCGGGATACGCATCACCAGAGTCCAGATCTCCGGACAACGCTTTTACCGGGTGCTAACGGAGGGCTTCACCTCGCTGCAGGAGGCCAGAGCTGCCTTGCGCAAAGCAAGATCCCGCTTCCCCGACAGCTTCATTCTTCGGAATTGAGCTCGGAGCGGAACTTGCGGGATAGGCGAAAGACGCACACAGTCCTCGGGGGCAGGGTTATGGCTTCCTCGGTCTGGGGGTTCCTCCCCCGCCTGGCCTTCTTGTCGTAGGCCTCGAACTTGCCGAATCCGCTGATCAAGAGGGAGTAGTCCTGCTTGACCGATTCCTTCATGATGGTCAGCAGGTCCTCCACCTGATTCTTGACCTCGGATC
>JAIPEP010000076.1 GCA_021737085.1 Desulfohalobiaceae bacterium
CTGCGGGGGCAGAAATGTGCCCCACGATCCGGAAAGGCTCAAGTATATCTTCAATCTTCTTGCCTCCATACTCGGGAAGGACGGCCGGGGGAGCATCCTGCTCACCTGCGAACAGACGGAGATCTGCTATTTCCGCCGCAATAAGTGGAAGTTGGTGCAGGTATACATTCCGGAGGATCCCTTCGAGGGTATTCACTACGTGACGGAGAACTAGGCCGGGTTACCCGCGGGATTAGCGATAGATTCCAGGCTGTTTTGTATCTTAGAAGGTGGCAGTAGCGGAGCCTCTCCTGAGGGATGACCGCATGGGGAATACGGTAATGAAGGTGGGAGTGCAGCGAGAGGATCCCCTGCTTCGCATCCGGCAGCGTGCCGAGGCGTTCATCCGGGAGCTGGAGCTGGAGCCGCCCCCTTCGCCTGCCCTGGGCTGGTCCTGTTCCTACGTCCCGCAGGAGCTCATTCTGGCAGCCGGCCTGACCCCGGTGCGTATTCCCACTCACTTAGAAGAGGCGCGGGAACAAACCCAGAGCTACCTCCCACCTAATCTCTGCCCTTATGTGCACAGGCTGCTCCAGGCAGGCCTGTCCGGCGGGCTTTCCCACCTGCAGGGGACGGTCTTAGTGGCCTCCTGCGATCCCATGCGCAGGCTCGCGGACATCTGGGAGCTATACTCCCGGCCCGGATTCCTCTATAGGCTGGAAATGCCCAGAAGAGAGGACCGGCCGGCTATGGAGTTCTTCCTTCGGGTCCTGAAGGATTTCCGCCTCTCCCTGCAGGATCTCACCGGCAGAAGGATCCGCGCAGAGGATCTGCGGGGCGCGGTTACCGTCCTCAACCGGACCAGGCGGATCATGCGGGAGCTGGACCTGTTGCGGGCCATGCCCCGGTCTGCTATCACCTCTGCCCAGCTCCAGAGAATCGCTTTGTGCGTGGAAAGCATGAGCCGGGAGCGGTTCAACGAGATGGGCGCGGCTTTTCTGGCCCGGAGCCGGAAAGATCTTCTGCGGGAGTGCAGGGCGCTGCCGGGGATGCGTCAGCCACGTTTGCTTCTTGCCGGCTGTGTAGTGGAGGACGACGGTCTGCCTCGACTGATCGAGGATACAGGGGGTAGGGTGGTGGCGGACAGTCTCTGCAGCGGAATGCGCCATTTCCGGGGCCAAGTGGAGGAAAACGCGGCAAGCCCCCTGGAGGCCGTGGCTGCCAGGTACCTGCATAGGCTGAAGTGCCCCAGGATGGTCGGACGCGGGGAACGGGTGCGTTCTCTGGTCTCTCAGGCCAGGGAGAGCTGCAGCGAAGGAGTGGTGCTACACACCCTCACCTTCTGCGATCTGCATCAGATGGAGGTTCCCGCCCAGCAAGAGGCCCTGCTGGGAGCGAATATCCCCTGTCTGCACCTGGAGAGAGAGCATTTGTCCGGAGAGGATTCCGGCCAGCTGAGGACGAGGGTGCAGGCCTTTGCGGAGCTTCTGAGCCGCCGGAACAGGGGCTTGTCAGTTGCAGCGACGAATGCGGACAGAAATTGGAACGGCTAAACCGGATTTAAGTGCGTCCTATGTCCAGCCCCCTGAATCGATTCAGCGCCAGGGGCCTGCTCAAGGCCTATCTCCTGCGCAGCCGCCTTTTACGGGACAATTCCCCCATCCCTGCCCTGGACCGGGTCAAAACCGAGACCCTGCGGATGCTGGACAAAAGCTTCCGGCGGGGCGAGCCTGCAGTGCTCTCCGGATTCCAGGCCCCGAGCGAGATATTTCACGTCTATGGGGTTACCCCCATGTTCACCGAATTCCTGGCCCCCATGCTGGCGGCCGCGGACATGGCCCCCCGGGTTCTGGAGACAACGCGGGAGGCGGGATTCAGCAGGGATACCTGCTCCTTCCATCTCACCGTGCTGGGGGCCGCGCTACAGGGTTTCCTTCCGGACTATTCCCTCCTAGTGGGAACCTCGCATTTGTGCGACGGACAGAGCAAGTCCCTGGAGGACCTGGCCAGACGGAGCGGCTCCACTTACCGGCTTTTGGACGTTCCCCAACAGGACGGCCCGGATGCCAGGCGCTACCTGGCAGACCAGCTCCGGGAGCTGGAGGATCGTCTCGCCGGTCTCACCGGATATCGGGCCGGCCCGGAGGACTGGGAGCGCGCTTTTGCCCTGAGCAACGAGACCAGGGAGCTTTTGCTGCAGGTGAACCGCTTGCGCCGCACGGAAGGCTGCCCGCTGTACGGGAAGGAGGCCTTCAGCTTCGGGGTGCTTTCCTTGATGCTTTTGGGCACAAAATTTTTGCGGGACCGCTGCAGGGAAATGCTCGACTACCTGCAGAGCCGCAGCGGGACAGGCGAGGGGACAAATCCCTATCGGATCCTTTGGCTCCTGGCCTATCCCTACCACAAGCTAAACCCCATACCCTGGCTGGAAGAGGAGCGCGGCGTGCGAGCTGTAGCGGACGAGCTGAGCCATATCTTCTGGGACCCCCTGGATCCGTCCAGGCCCCACGAGAGCCTGGCGGAGAAGATGCTGGCCAATCCCAATCTGGGGCCCATAGAGGGCAGGCTGCGGATGATCCGTGAGCTGGTCCGGGATGGTGGGGTGGAAGGAGTATTGCACTATTCCCACAGCGGATGCCGCCAGGGCAATGGGGGTGTGCGTCCGGTACAGGACACGGTGGAGGATGTGGGTCTTCCCTTTGTGGAGCTGCACGGGGACTGTATCGACCGGACCCAGTTCGGCTGGGGGCAGATGCGCACCAGGCTGGAGGGTTTTATTGAGCTAATGGCCAGGAAAAGGCGCGGGCCGGAGTCGTCGGGAGTCGGCAAAGGAGAGCGGGGATACTATCTGGGTGTGGACATCGGCTCCCTGACAGCCAAGGCGGTGATAGTGGATCAGGACGGCGCGGTCAGCGACAAGTGGCTCTTCTTTACCGGGTCCAGCAGCAAGAGGACCATGGCCAGGCTCAGGGAGAGGGTTCTGGACGCCCCGGAGTATCAGAACCGGATCCGGTCCTGTGTGGCCACGGGTTACGGGAGATCGGCAGTGGACTTCGCCGAGGAGGAGATTACGGAGATTTCCTGCCACGCCAGGGGAATGGCGGAAATCATACCCGGAGTGCGCACCATAGTGGACATCGGGGGCCAGGACACCAAGGCGATTTCCGTGGACGGAAACGGCGGGGTGCGGCGCTTCGTGATGAACGACAAGTGCGCTGCCGGGACAGGGCGCTTTCTGGAGCTGATGGCCCGCACCCTGGAGGTGGATATCGAGGAGCTGGGCCCCCTGGCCCTGAAGGCGGGAAATCCCGCGAGCATCTCCTCCCTGTGCAGCGTATTCGCCGAGAGCGAGGTGGTCTCCCTGATCGCCGAGGACACGGAGCCGGAGCGCATCGCCAGGGGGGTCTGCAGGAGCGTGGCCCAGAGGAGCAAGACCATGCTGGACCGGGTGGGGGCTAGGAGAGAGATCGCCATGAGCGGCGGGGTCTCCTACAATGTCGTCGTGGTCCGGGAACTGGAGCGAGTGGCGGGCGCTCGAATCCGGGTCCCTCGGGAGCCCCAGATGATCGGGGCCTATGGGGCGGCCCTTTTGGCTGTGGAGAAGCACGGCTCCTGAGTGTGGTTACCGGGCTGCGTCTGGGCTTCTGTCAGCTAAACCAGATATCGTGCCTGCCATCAAACTCCTTCCTGATCTCCCCCCGGGACTGCAAAAAGTTGAGATGGGCCAGGGCCTCGCCAGTGGCAAACCATTTTTGAGCCAGGGGAAAGCTTTCCCATTCCTTGGTGTCCAGGTCCCAGGTCATGTGTGAAGCGATGTGGAAAGCGTGTCCGGGGTGGTCCCGCACAATAGTTAGCACTTCCTCCAGCCGTTTATGGTGATGTTCCTGGAGTTGTTCTATGCGTTCCCGGTGCTCTGAAAAAAGGCGCCTGTGTCCGGGAAGGACCAGGGAGATATCGAACTCGTGCAAGCGGCTCAAACTTTCCAGGTAGTCGTGTAGAGGGTTTTCCCCGGGAAGCCACTGGGAGATGTTGGGGGTGATTTCCTGCAAAAGGGTGTCGCCTGCGAACAACAGCCCTTGGTCGGGCTCGTAAAAGCTGATGTGCCCGCTGGAGTGTCCCGGGGTGAGCAAGCAGCGCAGTTGGAATTCTCCGCATCGGACAATGTCACCATCCTTTAGCTCTTGTGTTTCCACTTCTCCCCGAGGCCGGAACTTGAAGCCGGGATTGGAGTCTTTGGCTTGCTCCAGCTCTTGCTCGGGCAATCCGTTGATACGAGCGAAATCCTGGATCTTGCTCCAGTCAAAGGGTTGAGTGAGGATCTCCGCGTCTGCTCCGCCCATCCATATACTGGCCCCTTGCGCATATAGGGTGGGCACCAGTCCGCTGTGATCGGAGTGAATATGAGTGACCAGGATATCTGTTCTTTCCATGTCCACGCCGAGCTCAGCCAGTCCCTGGTTCAGGGCTTGCAGGCAAGTGTTGCGGTTTAGCCCGGTGTCGATGAGGCAGTTGCGTTCCTCGCCGCGCAGGACATAGGCATTGAGATACTTCAAGGGGCTATGGGGAAGCGGCACGGTAATGCGGAAGAGATTAGGCCTTATCTGTTCTATCATAATTGGCTCCTGAACCTTGCTGTATCGGTGGAATAAGGAAACAGTCAAGCTGAGATGTGGAAGGATCGGTTTGCGGTGCACATGTATTTTTCCCGCCAGATTTTTCAGTTTGGCAAGTTGTCCTTTCCGGATGGGAAGCTTATCGGCACAAAGCTCGCAAAGCTACGGCTTCAGGACGTTCTCCGGCGGGGGTGAATATTTGTTTGGGACCTAGAGCCCTTTGTTACGAATGATCTTGATCAACAAGCCGAAGCCGATCACTCCGGAAATAACGAATCCGATGATCCCTATCACCGGAACTTCCTGCCAAAGCGGGGGCACCCTGGAGTGCACAATAATGGCGGAGCCCACGATAAGGGCCGCGAGTACAACCGCAAACGCCAGGGAAGAGCTCGCCTTGGACATGCTATCCCGGACCTGGTCCATGCCTTCTCCTTCCAGGTTTAGGCGGATCTTGCCGGAGGATATGGTGTCCACCACTTTGTAGTAGTCACTGGGAACGTTTTGGAGGAGTTCGGCAAAGTCTCCGGCCAAGGTGCCCAGGCTTTCCTGCAGCCGGCGTGCGCTGTAACGGTCCTTGACCAGTTTTTCCGCAAAGGGAGTCAGGTGTGCGGTGAAGTCGAACTTGGGATCCAGGGCTGAGGCCACACCTTCAATGGTCAAGAGGGATTTGACCAGCAGGAAGAGATCCGGGGGCAGGCGCAGCCCTTTATCCACAAGGATCTCCACAAGCTCCCCCAAAAGGACGGTAAAAGAAAACTCTCCCCCCTGAGCGCTTTGAAAGCGTTCAATGAGCTCCGCGATTTCGCGTTCAATGCTTTGAGCGGTGGCAAAGTCGCGGCTTCCAGCCAGCCTGACCACAACTCTGGCGGCCTTTTGTTCGTTCCTGGCCATAATGCTGGTCAAGAGGTCGCTGACCACTTCCAGATCTCTTTGTATGAGGTTTCCGGTTAGCCCAAAGTCGATATAGCAGAGCCTGCCGTCTTCCAGGAGGAGGATATTGCCGGGATGGGGATCGGCATGGAAAAAGCCGAAGGTGAAGATCTGCTTCAGGGTCAGGTCTGCTCCCTGTTCGGCGATGCGTGTTCTGTGCTGCGGATCCAGTGACGCATCATTCAGCACCTCTGACAGGGGACGACCGGGAATGAACTCCATGCTGAGCAACTTTTGAGTGCAGAGTTCGCGATAAACTCGGGGTACCTTGATCCCCTCCTGCCCTGCGAATTGGTCGCTGAAACGCTGAATTGCAGCAGCTTCCCGTCGAAAATCCAGCTCCTGGAACATGCCTTTTTCAAACTCGTCCACGATCCCCCGGGGGCCCCATTTTTGGGCCTGAGGAATGTAGCGTTCAATGAGCCCGGCCAGCTCTCGGAGAATATCGATATCCACCTCGACAAGCTCATGCAGACCGGGTCGCTGCACCTTTATCGCAGCAACCTCCCCGTTGAAGAGCACGGCACGGTGTATCTGGGCAATGGAGGCCGCGGCCAGGGGAGTCTCCTCGAATTCAGAGAAAAGTTCTTTGATCTGCTTGCCCAGCTCCTTTTCCACCAGACGAACGGCCTCTGGGGAAGGAAAGGGGGGAATGCTTTTCTGCAGTTTTTCCAGCTCTTTCTGGAGTTCCTTGGGGATCAGGTCCGGTCGGTTGCTCAGAATTTGGCCCAGCTTGATGAACGTGGGCCCCAGCTCCTCCACAACCATTCGGATCCGCTCCCAGGTGTTGGCCTTGCCCGCGAACCTGGCCCGATGCGGACCCGCCCTCCCGAAAATCCTGCTTACAAGGCGGAGCAGCTTGCCGGTACCCGTCTGGTAGGCGATTTCATCAAAGCCATAGGTTGCCAGAGTGGAAAGAATGCGGCGATAGCGCTTGAATCTAAGCCGGCCTTTCCGGGTCAAAAGGCCCAGGAGCCTCAATCTCATAGGATATCTCCAAGGTCACAGCGTTTTCGGTTAGGCAGGAGATAAATTGCTGCCGGCGGCACTGAAGGGGTTGTTTCGCGTCCCTTTACAGGGCCTGACTGGGGCAGCTGGTATCTGTTTCTGCCTGGGGAGGATGAAGTAATAAATAAGAGTATCTCGACTCGAAGTTCCTTGTCCAACTTTTCAGATGACTTTGCGAAAGATTCCGGTCTGAGCCAAGAAAAGGAAATGTCTTCCATCCTTATTGACGGAAGCCACTAATCTGATACCATAATAAGGTAGAAAAATTTCTTATTTTAAAACGGGTTCACATTTGCCGTGTAAGACCCAACAAGAAAGGAGGAAATTATGAATCTCACCGCAAGCATCACCAACGCCTGGGAATCCTTTGCTGTCACTATTGTGGCCTATCTCCCCCAAATCATTGGCGCAATCATCATAGCCGTTCTCGGCGTGCTGTTAGCCAAGCTTGTCAAACGTATCCTGGTGAAGATCCTGAAAAAAGTACGCTTCGAAAAAATAACGGAGAAGGCCGGGGTGGACGAAATGCTCCGCAAAGGCGAAATAGAGAGCACGCCCTCGGACCTGATCGGCATATTCACCTATTGGTTCATTCTCATCCTCGTCTTCATCGCCGCACTGGACGCCCTGGGACTGCCCATCGTATCAGACATGCTGAATAGCATCTTCCTCTACATCCCCAACGTGATCGCCGCAATCGTGGTCCTGCTTCTCGGCTTCCTCTTCGGCAATCTTCTGTCCTCAGTGGTGCGCACCGCGGCAGCCAATGCAGAAGTCAGTTCCCCTGACGCACTGGGAAAAGTTGCTCTATACGCCATTGTGATATTTTCCGGTTTCATCGCATTGCATCAACTGCAAATCGCCGAGGATCTGATGGTGGCGGCCTTTATCATCGCCTTCGGCGCCGCTTCCCTTGCTTTGGCTCTTGCCTTCGGACTGGGCGGAAAGGACCTAGCCGCGGAAAAACTTAAGAAATGGAGCGAAAACCAGAAGCCGAAACAGAAAAAATAGATGGCGTTCTACAAAAGGCCCTGTCCAGCACACTCCTGGACAGGGCCCTGTTTTCTCTTAATCCGGGGAGAAAATGTACCTGAGGGAGAAATGTGTTTCCTTACCTAGGAAGGAAAACCCGGGAAAGTAAGCGGAACATACGGAAAGAGTGCTTAAAAAGCGCATGATTACTTGTAATTCAGCCGCTAGTCCTATATAATTTTGCTTACCAAAAGGATTTTGAAATAAAGGAGCTGTGTCGTAATGAATTATGTATACTTGATTCTCACCTTTATCCTTGTCCTGATTCTAGCCATCCTGGGGATGCAGAATACCGAAGAGTTGCAAATCACCTTTTTGGCTTGGCAATTCCAGTCCACTGTCCCCTACCTCATACTCAACTCCGCGCTCCTGGGGGCTGCAGCCCTGGGTATCCTCTCCTTGCCCAAGCTGGCCAAGAAACACTACTACTTGAAAAAGACCAGGAAGGAATTGCACAAATACAGGGACTCACAATAAATCTTCCTGTCCGGTAGGGCGGCCACCTATGCAGTGTTCCGGGTTCACCTGATATATGGGACGCTGGGCACAGCTCAACTTTCCATTAATGGCAGGTTTTCCACTGGCTGAGGATGGCTCCACAAAAAACCCTGGCCATAGTCGCAGCCAAGCTCGATAAGTTTTTGCCTTTGCTCTTCATGCTCTACACCTTCGGCCAGGACCTTTTTACCCAGATTATGTGCCATGGCGATGATCGTCTGCACCAGTGTGACGGAATCCTCGCTTTCCGGCAGGCCGTCCACGAACTGCTTATCGATCTTGATGGTATTGATGGCTAGCTGTTGCAGATAGCTCAGACTGGAATAGCCTTTCCCGAAGTCGTCCAGGGCAACCCTTACTCCCCAGCTGGAAAGTGTTTGCAGGATCCGTGACGCCCGGTCCACGTTCTTCATTAGGGCCGTCTCGGTAATCTCCACCTCCAGGCTTTCCGGATGCACACCGTTTTCTTCCAAAGCCGCCCTGAAGACCTCTATGGTTGCGTCATTGCTAAGCTCCTGAGCTGAGAGGTTTACAGAGGTTTTCACCATAACGCCATTCTCCTGCCAGGATCTTAGCTGCTCGCATACTCTGTGAATCACCCATTTGTCCGCTGTGGCGATCATTCCTGTTTGCTCCAGCACCGGAATGAATTCCCCGGGTGAAACAATTCCCCTTTGGGGATGCTCCCAGCGGAGTAGGGCTTCCAGGCCCATAACGCGGCCGCTTCTGAGATCGATCTGGGGCTGATAGCAGAGAAAGAATTCCTCGTTTAGCAGTGCTTTCTTCAGGTCGTGTTCCAAATGAAAAAGTCGGGATATCCAGTCTTCTTGCCCCGCAAATTCCTGAATCCTGTGGGCGCTTTTCTTGGCTTCACTCAAGGCAATATCCGCTTGTTTGATCAGAGTGTCCGGATCCGTGCCCCAGTCCGGAAATAGGGTGAATCCGATATTGACTTCCGGATAGACCAGCCTACCGGAAAGTTCGAGATTCCAGCCTATTTGTTCCAGAATGCGCTTCCCTAGATTGCGGGCTCTATCAGCAGTACTTCTTCCTTCTGATAAAACCATGAATTCTCCCCCGGAGACACGGGCCACTGTGTCCTCCTCAAAAACCGTGTCACTTATACGCCGTGCTACTTCCCTTATAAGCTCGTCCCCAGCCTCTTGCCCCAGTGTGTCATTCATGTCCCTGAGCCTGGTGATGTCCACCATAAACACAGCGCCACCGTGACCTAAATGTTCGGATTGAGCAGAGATCTGCTTCAGCCGATCGTGAAACAGCCTTCTGTTGGGCATGGCTGTCAGCTCGTCGTAATAGGCCAGATTATAAATTCTTTCTTCTGCTTGCTTACGTTCCGTTATATCCCGAAATGATACCAAAAGGGCGGTCTGCCCGCTCCATTCCGTCTCTCGGCCCCGAAGCTCCACAATCCTTGCTTCTCCAGAGGTGGAAAGAAGTTCTATCTCCGTGTTCGAGCCCGGAATGACAGGGTGTCCGAATTGCTCTCCCCAAAGTTCCTCTTGATTTCGCCCCAGCATTTCAGCAGCAGCCGGGTTGAGGAAAAGGATTTCCCCTTCTTGGTTGAGCACTATAAGTCCATCGGCATTTAACTGCACCAATGTGTCCAGTTTATTATGGGCGGTTTGCAAGCGTTCTTTCGCTTCTTTTCTATCAGTAATATCAACGATACTTACAAGTATACGAGCATAGGTCTCTTCATATCCTTTCGCAACAGTCCAGTAAAACTGGACCTTACGCGGCTCTCCGTCAAGTGTTACATGCTCTCTTTCGGTAACAAACGTATTTTCTCCGGCTGCAATGACCTTTAAGACTTGCAGGAAGCCCTCCAATGATTCTCTGGAAAATATCTTTGTAATGCCACCCAAAAAGTCCTCTTTGGAGTTAGCTCGGTAAAGATTCAACGAGGCCTGGTTAACATCCAAAACACTTACCATACCTGCCAGTTCCCATATCAGCTCCGGTCGCTGGCGAAGATACGAATCCAAGTCTCCGACGTTCCGAGTCTTGATTTCGTCGATGCGCTTTTTTATCTCGGAAAAATCCAGCTCCCATAAGGATATGGGGGATGATTCGAACCACTGCCTGAATCTCTCTTCGCTATCTTTAAGTTGTTTTTCTTGTTCTTTGAGTGTTGTTATGTCCCTTGAAATGACTTGAAATGTCCGCTGATTTTCAGAAGTAGATATAGGGATATAATAATTTTGTAGATATTTGTCTCCTCTCTCGTCCTCAATGCACAAAAACTCTTGAGCATTAAGTGACTTTATAGCATCTGTTATTCGTTTGTCAGCCAGATCTTTGGGCATTACATCATAGTAGGTTTTGCCTTCAAGATCATCTTGAGTTAAGTTAAAGTGTTGCGCCATAACCGGATTTACAGTCAAAAATCTCCCGTGCTCATCAACCAAGGCGACGGCATCAGGGGAGGT